>JANPGU010000175.1:0-13966 GCA_031424095.1 Gammaproteobacteria bacterium | reverse complement strand
AGTACTCGTCGGTGTAACGCAGCAGCGATTGCACCGAATGATTGCCCAGCCTCCAGACGTTGCTCAGCGTTGCGCGCCAGGGCACCGAGAACGAACCACCTGCAGTGCGCGCGTTACGGCTCTGCGAGATATCGCGTCCGTTGATCTTGTAGGTGCTCTGGTAGCTGGCGAGCACCGTCTGGAGGCTGGGCAATCATTCGGTGCAATCGCTGCTGCGTTACACCGACGAGTACTACAACGACCAGACGCCCAATGCCGGCACGGCGGTCAAGGAGCATATCGAGAAGTACTTCACCTGGGATCTGTCATACAGCTTCGAGCTGGGTGAACGTCTGGGGATGAAGTCCACCCAACTCGCCGTCGGCGCAAACAATGTGCTCGACAAGGGCGGGGTCTATGTGCCGGACGGCAACCACACGCTTTCCAGCATGTACGATTACAGCGGCCGGCATCTCTGGCTGCGTTTGAAGGGAGCGTTCTAAACCCTGCGTGAAAGGGCGGCGATCTCGCGGCGATAAAGGCCGCGGATCGCTGCCACCAGCAACGTTGCGGCGAGCAGCACGGCGACCACCAGCAGGGTTGGCGCCGCGAAACCGCCGCTGCGTTCGCGGGCCAGGCCCATCAGCTGCGGCATCACGAAGCCGCCGGCACTGCCCAGAATATTGATTCCCACCACGGCCACACTGAACGTGGCGGGCGCCAGCAGCTGCGTGGGAATCGCCCAGAATCCGCCCTGCGCACTGCCGAGTCCCAGACCTGCGAGCAGCAACATCAGCATGGCGAGGATGCCGGGGCCTGCCTGCCACGCGCCCAGCAGCGCAACCGCCGCCAGCAGCGCGGGCGCGGCGACATGCCAGTAACGCTCGCCGGTACGGTCGGAATGCTGCGCGTTGAAATACATGCCGAAGGCCACGCCGATCCACGGCAGGATGCCGATGATGCCGATCGCCATCGGCCCGTAGCCAGTCAGCGAATGGATCACCTGCGGCAGCCAGAAGATCACACCGTACGAGCCGCATAAAAGGCAGAACCACAGCAGGCCCGCCAGCGGCACGATCGGCGCGCGCAGCACCGACCAGTCGTTGTGGCGCGGCGCATCGGCGCGACGGGCCGCATTGGCCTGCAGCCAGCGCCGTTCCTCATCCGTCAGGAACTTCGCCTCGGCCGGCGTGTTTGGAAAGTAGAACAACGCCGCAAGTCCGAGCAGCAAGGTCGGAATGGCTTCGGCGATGAACATGAAGCGCCAGCTCGCCAGCGGCAGACCATGTTCCATCGACAGCAGCCAGCCGGAGAGCGGTGCGCCGATTATCACTGAAGCGGGAATGGCGAGCGCCGGCATCGTGAAGGTCGTGGCGCGCTCGCGCTCGGTGGCGAACTGGCTGAGGTACAGCACGATGCCCGGTGCGAGTCCGCCCTCGGCGAAACCGATCAGCACGCGCAGCATATAGAAATGTGCATGCGATTCGATGAGCCCAAGTGCACCGGCCGAAAGGCCCCACAGCAGCGCGCAGCAGGCAATCCAGCCGCGCATGCCGAGCCGCTGCATCAGATAGAGGCTGGGGTACTGGCCGGCGAGAAAGCCCACGAACAGCACGCCGGCTCCGAAGCCGTATTGCACCGGCGTGAAGCCCAGGTCCGCATTCATCGAAGCGGCCGCAAAGCTGATGTTGGCCCGGTCCAGCGAACTCATCAGCATGAACACGATGCACGGCAGCGCGAGCCGCATGCGCACCTTGGCGGCGATGCCAGCCTGATTCATCTTGACCCCCCGATTTGCAGATAGCGCCTGATCCCCGGGAGTCGCAGAATGCCCGGACGTAAGCGCTTGCAACAATATATCAGGGGCTATCATGACTGACGCTGCATTATCCGGCCTGTCGCGCAGGCTTGCCGAGCACGTCGTCGGCGTGCGCAGCGCGGACCTGCCCGCCGCAACCTTGCGTGCCACCTGCCGCGCGCTGCTCGATGCGGTCGGTGTGATGCAGGCCGCCAGTGCACTGGCAGCCGAAGCGCAACCCTTCATCCAGTTCGCCCAGTCCCAGGGCGGACGCCCCGAGGCCAGCATTCTTGGCACCGGTGTGCGCGTGCCGGCGCCGCTGGCTGCTCTGGCCAACGGAGCAATGGCACACGCGCTCGACTATGAAGATGCCTACGACGCCGCACCGGTGCATCCGAACGCGTCACTGATTCCCGCGGTGCTCGCGCTGGCACAGTGCGAGCGCGGCATCAGTGGACGCGATCTGCTCACTGCCATCGCCGTGGGCTGCGATCTGGTCTGCCGCCTCGGACACAGCCTGCGCCGACCGCTGGAAGAAGGTGGCTGGTATCCACCGCCGATCCTTGGCGCATGGGGTGCGGTGGCTGGTGCCGCGCGACTGCTGCATCTGTCTCCACGACAACTGCTCGACGCCTGGTCACTGATGCTGCTGCAGACCAGCACGCCTGGCGAAATCAAGCATGGCAGTGAATCCGTGATCCGCGCCGTGCGCGAGGCATTTCCGGCCCAGGCCGCCGTCACCGCCGTACGTCTGGCACAGCAGGGAATAAGGGGATTTGAGGCACCGCTGGAGGGTCGTGACGGTTTCTATCGACTGTTTGCTGGCGGTGGGTACGACCCGGCCGCGCTCACCGATGACCTTGGTAACCGCTGGGCCATCGAGCAGTTGAGTTTCAAGCCCTGGCCAAGTTGTCGCGGCACGCATGCCGCCATCGAGTGCGCGTTCCGGTTGCGCGCGTCGCTGGGCGCGGACCTCACGCGCATCGAAGCCATCGTGGTGGAGGGTGGTGAGGTGCAGGCCATGCTGGCTGAACCGCTGCTGCGCAAACGCGAGCCGGTCTCGGCCATCGAGGCGAAGTTCAGCCTTCCATTTACCGTGGCAGCGGCGCTGCAGGATGGTGTCGTGACGCTCGACACCTTCAGTTCCAGCGGCCTGCGCCGCCCCGAGTTGCGTGCACTGGCGCGCCGCGTCGGATTCGAATGCCGGCCTGAGTGGGGACGCGATCGGGCGGTCGCAGGCGCCGTGCGTGTACTTTTGCAGGGCGCCGCGGCATTGCGGGAGGAAGTGCTCGTTCCCCGGGGTGCACCCCAGCGCCCGCTGGACGAGGCGGCCCTGATCGGCAAATTCGTCGATTGCGTGGCACGGGCGCGTCGCCCCCTGGCTCCACCGGCTGCAGCGCTGCTGGCGGAACGGATTCTGGGCCTCGATCACGAAGCGGATCTCGCGGCCTTTGAATGGACCGCACCAGTCTGACTTGACGTGCGGGGCGGGTTGTGTGAAAACGCTTACATTCCAGGAAAAAGCCCCTCGGGGCGGCTTAGGAGGGTTCCAGCCATGACACATCTTCGTAACCTGCAAGCACCTCAGGTAGCCGCCGCCGTTGCACTGGCCCTGCTGGCGCCGCTGTTGCGGGCGGCCGAGGTCGAGGTGCTCGATGAGGTGATCGTCACGGCCGAACGCCGTGCGCAGAACCTGCAGGATGTTTCCATCTCCGCCACCGTGTTTGATGCCGACGAGCTCGACCGGCGCGGCGTCACCGATCTTAACGACATCCAGACGGTCGCGCCCTCGGTGGCGATCAATGTCGTGAATCGCTCCACCTTCGTGAACATCCGTGGCGTGGGCATTGCCCAGTCGGCGCCTACCTCGAACCCCGGCGTCGCGTTCTATATCGATGGCCAGCTGATCCCGCACGAGCAGTTCATCGGCCAGGCATTCTTCGACATCGCGTCGATCGAAGTGCTGCGCGGGCCGCAGGGCACGCTGACCGGCCAGAACTCCACCGGTGGTGCGGTGTACGTGCGCACACCGGCACCGAAGTACAGCAATTATTCGGCGAGCCTCGAGCAGACCTTCGGCAACTACAACTGGATCCGCACCATCGGCGCCACCAACCTGGGATTCAGCGACAACTTTGCACTGCGCCTGTCGGCCGTCTATGACGATCGCCACAGCTTCACCGACAACATCGGGCCCAGCGTCAGCAATCCTGGAGACGTGGGCCTCACCGCCGGCCGCGCCAACTTCGCCTTTCGCCTTGCCGATGGCCGCTTCAGCGGCAACCTGCGCCTGGACTACTTCGACTGGCAGACCGACAACAACGCCGTGAAGAACCGCAATGATGTCGTCAGCAGCGATCCGTTCACGATCGAGGAAGACGCGCGCTCGTTCATGGACCAGCAGGGCCATCGCAAGAGCCTGGAACTGCACTTTGCGCTGAACGACAGCGTGGATCTGCGCCTGCTGTCGTCGCGCCAGCGCGGCAAGACCGAGGACCAGACTGACGGTGACCGCACTGCCACGGCGCTGCCGCAGCCACCGACCACGAATGTGGGCCGCGTGGCCTATGCGCGCACCGGCTTCAAGACCTGGATACACGAGCTCAATCTGCTGTCGACGGGCGAGGGCCCAGTGCAATGGGTGCTCGGCGGGTTCTACATGCACGAGGGTATTCCGGTCTCGCTGCTGCGTGACAACCGGCACACCACGGACTTCGTTGCTGCCAACTCCACCATCATCACGCATGCCGAGAATGAATCGAAGTCGGCATTCGGCCAGTTCAACGCCTTCGTGACCGACCAGTGGGAGCTGGTCGGTGGCGCGCGTTATTCGAAGGACACGCAGATCTACAATCGCATCGCGCTGCCGGGCGCGCCGCTGCCGCCGGGCACCGACCGGATCGGTCCGCATGCGTCCTCGGATGAGGTCACCGGCAAGCTCGGCGCAAACTTCCACGCCACCAAAGACATGATGTACTACGCCACGGTTTCAAAGGGCTACAAGGCCGGCGGCGTGAACCTCACGCTGAACACGCCGAATTTCGAGCCCGAAAAGAACCTGGTGTATGAGGCCGGCTTCAAGTCGACGCTGCTGGACCGCCGCCTGCGCGTGAACGGCAGTGTGTTCTATTCGGACTACAAGGACATCCAGTTCTCGAGCCTGTTCAATGCGCTGCCGCTGACGCAGAACGCGGCTTCAGGCAAGGCCACCGGCGCTGAGCTTGAAGTCACCGGCCGCTTCGGTGCCTGGGGGACCAATCTCGGCATCGGCATACTGAATGCGGAGTTCGCGGAGAACGCAGCCATCGTCAACACCGTGACCAACACCCTGCAGACGGTTCCGAAGGGTGCGACTCTGCCGTTCTCGCCCGACTACACGCTCAATGCCGGCGTGGATTACCGGTTCACACTCGTCAGCGGTGCCACGCTCATGCCACGCCTGCAGTGGTCGTATGCCAGCAAGCAGCTGGCAACACCCTTCCCCACCGTTGCCACCACCGTGCCGTCGCGCAGCCTGCTCGACGCACGGCTCTCCTACGACAACGGTGGCCGCTGGCAGATCGAGGCCTTCGCCTCCAACCTGCTGGACAAGACCTACATCGCATCGCAGATCCAGAATTCCACCAGCGCCACGGGCGGCATCGTTTATGGTGCTCCCCGGCAGTACGGACTGCGCGCTAAAGTGAATTTCGGAAACTAAGAAAGGCGACCGTGAAGCTGCGTCAGGCCCTCATTTCGATACCGTTCGCCAGCGTAGCCCTGCTGCTGTCGCCGACTACCCCCTCGGCCGGCGCAGGTGGACCGGATCGCTGGTGGGGGCCTGGCGACGCCCGTACCTGGCCGCAGCGCCTCGACTACGCCAATGCGCAGGGCGCCATTGGCGTGCTGCGTGACGCGCCGGTGCTCGACACCAAGGACCATCCTTTCTTCACGCCACTGGGCACAAATGGGCGCGCCTGCGTCACCTGTCACCAGCCGGCTGATGCGATGAGCATCGCGGCTGCTACGGTGCGCGAGCGCTGGGCCACCACGCAGGGCCACGACCCGCTGTTCGCTGCAATCGATGGCTCCAATTGCCCGAACCTGCCCCAGCAGGACGCGGCCTCGCATTCATTGCTGCTGCAACGGGGCCTGATCCGGGTTGCGCTGCCGTGGCCGCCGCGCGCTGCCGATGGCAAACCCATCGACCCCGAGTTCACACTCGAGGTAGTGCGCGATCCCACCGGCTGCAATACGCATGCGGCGTATGGCCTCACGGCCGCAAGCCCGAAGGTTTCGGTATATCGCCGCCCGCGACCGCTGGCCAACACGAAATTCACGACGCACGAGAACTTCGGTGTGCTCCCCTTCATCGGCAAGAACGGACTGCCCGCCACGCGCGACCCGGCAACCGGCCGTCCCTCCGTGATGAACCTGATGGCGGACGCGCGCGTGCCCAGTCTTGCCGTGCAGGCCCAGGACGCCGCCGTGAATCATCTCGAGGCGCGCGCGCCGCTCACGACGGCGCAGGTTGCCGCCATCGTCGCCTTTGAGGGCAGCCTCTACGTCGCCCAGGGCAGTGACCTGCGTGCCGGCAGTCTCGAGGAACCAGATGGCCCTTCGGGACTCGGACCACGTGCCATGCAGAAAGGCGAGGCGGGTGTGCTCGGCAACAACACCACCCGCTGGGTCATTCCGATGGAGGAGAAGTGGAAGTCGCTGCCGCGCGGCATCGACGCCGCGCTCAACTCGCTCAATGCGGCACGTGAGTCCATCCAGCGCGGACATGACGTGTACATGTTCCGCACCTTCTGGATCCGCGATTCCATGCACCTGAATACCGTGGGCCTGGGCAATCCCACCAAGCGCACCTGCGCCACCTGTCACGGCATGCACCTCACCGGCATGGACACGGCCAATGGCTGGATGGACATTGGCACCACCAATCTGCCCTGGGCCAGCGAAGTGCCGCTGAATCCGTGGAACGCGACCAAGCCGGACCTGCCGCTGTTCAAGGTGACCTGCAAGGATCGCGTGCCGCCCCATCCATTCCTGGGCCGCGTGATCTATACGCAGGATCCGGGACGCGCGCTCATCTCCGGCCGCTGCAATGACGTGGGCACCATCGTGATCCAGCAACTGCGGGGCCTGTCAGCGCGTGCGCCGTATTTCTCCAACGGCTCGGCCGGCACCCTGCGTGAAGTAGTCGACTTCTACGACCGTCGCTACAACATCGGCTACTCCGAACAGGAAAAACAGGACCTCGCCAATTTTCTGGGGGCGCTGTGAACCTGCGACAACGCGTCGGCATCATTCCTCTGCTGCTGGCTGCCGCTGCGCAGGCGGCCGCACCCGATCCGGCACTGCGAAATTTCGTCGCCTGTCCGATAGTGCGGGACACGGCCTCGGTGCCTTGCTGGCTGGCCGAATATGACGGGGAGCTCTACTTCCTGACCCTGCAGGCTGATGTGAGTGCGCCGGTGAATCCACCCTGGCTGGGGCACAAGGTTCTGGTGGAGGGCCGGCGCAGCGAGAAACCGCGTATCTGCGGCGGCATCGTGCTCGAGCCCGTGCGACTGTCGGTGATCGCGCAGCAGGATGCGTCGTGCAACCAGATACTGCCCGCGGAAGAGCGCTATAACCTGACCTTCGAGCCGCCACGCCCACCCGGACCCAGTGGTGGCCGACTCGCGTTCAACACCTTGCCGATGCCGGTGAAGTCGGCCGAGGTCAAACACGAGCCGCAGCACTACACCCTGAACTACGACTTCAATGGTCTGGTGGGTTTCAAGCACCCCTTTGTGCTGGCGCCAGCGCTGGCGATGGCCAAGGCGCTGCCCGCCACGCGGGTGGGGATCATCGGCTATCGCAGCGCCGCATTGCTGTCGGATGGCACCATGTTGCAGGAGCAGCCTGATCTTGCCCGCCGCCGCGCCGAGCAGGTGGCCGAGCTGCTGCGCGGTGCGGGGCTGACGGCACCACGCTACGACATACGCTGGGTCGATACCGCGCCAGTGCCCAATGGCAATGACGACTATCTTGGCCGGCGCGTCGACGTTACTCTGTTCCCCTGAAGGTCTCGAACTTGCGGGAATGGTGACGCTCATGAACACACGGACAACATTGCGTTTTGCAGGCTCGGTTGCGCTGTTCGTCATGCTGACTGCCTGCGCGGCGACAACTCCTGCGCCGCTGCCCTCGACCGTTGCCGCGCCCCCTGCCGCTTCAACAGCACCAGCGGCGCAGGGGCGCGAATATCCCGGCTTCACCCGCGTGGTCCGCAATGGCGAAGATTACTTCTGCCAGACCCGCACGGTGACTGGCTCGCGTGCCAGGGCGGCGGAAATCTGCCTGACCCGCGACCAGATGCTCAGCATGGAAAAAGTGAACCAGGAATATTGGCGGGATGCGGCGACTTCGTCCTCGCAATCCACCATCAAGATGGATTCGCCCCGTTAGCCAACCGTCACCACGATCTTGCCGATCTGCTGATTGGATTCGAGATACCGGTGCGCCTCGACAATCTGCTCGAAGGGGAACACCTTCGAGATGACTGGCTTCAGATGGCCGGTGGCGAGTCCCTGCAGAATGACATCACGCACGGCGACGAATCGGTCCGGCTTGTTCCAGATGGTGGATGCAACCCAGCTGCGGATGCTCAAAGACTTCATGGCGGATGACCAGTGCGGGTGAGTCGTCGCCACGCCGCTCAGCCCACCGTAGATCATCAGCAGGCCGTTCTCCGCCATGGCCTTGGCCAGCGTCTCGACAAACGGCCCACCGACCGGGTCGAACACCAGGCGAGCGCCCTTGCCATGGGTGATGCGCAGCACCTCGGCCACGAGATCCTGCTCCTCGGTAGCAATGACGTGGGCCGCACCATGTGCCCTCAGCTGTTCAGCCTTGGCAAGACGGCGTGTAGTCGCGATCGGCACCGCACCCGCCCAGTTCGCCAGCTGGATCGCCGCGAGGCCAACACTGCTCGACGCTGCCGGCAGTATCACGAAGTCACCGAGCGTCGCCCGACCTGCCTCGATGATCGCGTAGGCCGTGAAGAACTGCATCCATACGGACGCTGCTTCAATTGGTGAAAGCCCCGGCGGCGCTGGCAGCACGGCTTTCGCGGGAACGATGGCGCTCTCGGCGTACACACCATAGGTGCCAAGCATGAACATCGGCAGTACGCAGACGGCCTGGCCGACGGCAAGCCCGCTGACCCCCTCGCCCAGCGCCTCGACGATCCCCGACGCCTCATAGCCGATGAGACTCGGATACTTGCCTGGCGCCTGGTAACCGCCGCGACGGAACATCGCCTCGGATCGATTCAGGCCGATCGCCTGTATGCGGACGCGCAGTTCACCCGCGCCTGGTGCGCCAACCTCGATATCCTCGATACGCAGGACTTCGGGCCCACCCTGTTCGTGAAAACGGACCACTCGTGTCATGCTGATCTCCTCGCGGCTATACCCGGCCCACCGGTCGCTGCTACATTCGGCAATAAATATCATGGGGCCCAACGCCATGCAGCGCCGTATCCTGTTTACCACGCTGGCCGCAGTTCTGCTGGCGCTGCCCGCCGCCGCGCACCACTCGCGCGCCGGCTTCACGCTCGATCGCACCGTGGAAATGAGGGCCACCATCACCAAGGTGCGATGGAGCAATCCGCATGTCTTTTTCGAAGGCATTGTGAGCGGGGCGAACGGGCGCCACGAAGAATGGGTATTCGAGGGACATTCCATCTCGGGCATGGTGCGCGCGGGCTGGAGCCGCGACACCGTCAGGGCCGGCGACCAGATCACCCTGCTGCTGAACCCGCATCGCGATCCGGCAAAGCATTTCGCGCTGGTGGACAACGTGGTGCTGGCCAGTGGCCGGCGGCTGTATGCCGTGGGCGTCGCGCCGGCGGTGGCGGGCGCCACCCCGCCGAAGGTCAGTCCCTCAACGGATTTCAGCGGCAACTGGCGTTACCGCTTCCCGGGCACACCGGAGCAGGTGCGCCAGCGCATATTGCTGGGTGCGTCGCCTCCCACAGCCGAAGGCCCGTATACAGATCGCGCCAAGGCGCAGATCAAACGCTGGCGCGAGAATGACAACCCCACCTATCGCTGCCTGCCGATCAGCCTGCCTTCATTGCTGATGACAGTCTATGAATACAAGTGGAGCCGTTATCCCGATCGCATCGAGATCAGGAAGGAACAGTATCTGGATGTGGATCGCACCATCTGGCTCGACGCTGCAAAGCGCCCCGCCCATCACAAGGCCGATCATCTGGGCAGTTCCACTGGCCGTTTCGAAGCGGATGGCACGCTGGTGGTGGAAACCAGCGGCTTCAGTCCGCAGCCCTGGGGAATCGGTTCAGGTATCGATTCCAGCGCACAGAAGCGCATCGTGGAGCGCTACCGCCTGAGCAACGACGGCCTGGGTCTTGAGCTCAGCTACACGGTTGAGGATCCGGTCTATCTCACCAGTCCGATGACGGCGACGGGCACCTTTTCCAAGTCACCCGATGCGAATTTTGCGCCGCAGCCCAAATGCGATCTCAAGGCGGCGCGCCAGCACATAGCTTTCGAGGGCAAACCCTGATGAAACACCTTCGCAATACCCTGATCGGCGTCGCCCTTGCGTTCTGTGCAGCAGGGGCTGCAACCGCGGACGATCTCAAGATCGGCATCATCGGCTCAGGCAACATCGGGGGCACCCTGGCACGGCATTGGGTGCGCGCGGGCCATGAAGTGATGATCTCCGGACTTGATGCCGAGGCGCTGAAGCCGCTGGCTGCGGAACTGGGGCCCCACGCTCGCATCGGCACGCCGCGCGAGGCGGCAGTCTGGGGAACAGTAGTGCTGATCGCCGTGCCTTATGGAGCACTGCCGCAGATTGGCGCCGACTATGCAAAAGAGCTCAAAGGCAAGGTGGTCCTCGACACCGGCAATCCGTATCCGCAGCGGGATGGCGCCATGGCGGACGATGCGCGGGCAAAGGGCACCGGCGTCACGTCGAAAGCGTATCTGCCGGGCACCCGCCTCGTCAGGGCATTCAACGCCATCAAATGGACGGACCTGCGCGACAAGGCCACCCGGGGCGGCGTGAAGGCAGGCATTCCGATTGCGGGCGATGATCCGCAGGCTCTGAAGATTGCGGCAGATCTGGTGCGCGACGCGGGCTTCGATGCCGTGGTGGTCGGCGACCTCTCACAGGCACGGCGATTCGATGTCGACACCAGCGTCTACGTGAAGCTGCTTACCGCGGCAGAATTGAAGACCGAGTTGAAGCTGCCGCAATAGTCGCGCTCAGGCGCTGATCGTCCTCGGCCTTCCGGTCAGGTATCCCATGGCCAGCTGCAGCACTGCCAGCCCGATCATCAGCTGCAGCGGCAGGGTCCAGCGATGCGTCAGATCATGGAGGAAACCGATGAGGATCGGCGTCATCGCCGCCATCATGTAACCCACCGCCTGCGCCATTCCCGATAGCACGACGCTTTGCGCGGCCGTTTCCACACGCAGGCTGAAGAGCGTGATGGCCAGCACCAGCGAACCCCCGGAGCCCAGCCCCATCACGATCATCCAGGCCAGCGCGTGCGCGGGATCCAGATAAAGGCCCAGATAGCCCAGCAGGATCATGCCGCTCATCACGACACCGATGCCGCGCTGATCCTGCATGCGATGAATGAACACCGGCGTGACCATCACCGAGCCGAGCACGAAGATCTGATAGATGAACAGGATGGCACCGGAGCGCGCCGCGCTGGTGCCTTCCAGATCATTCATCATGCTGGGAAACCAGGCGATCATCACGTAGAACGCAGTGGACTGGCAGGCCATGAACAGGCTCACCTGCCACGCCAGCCGCTGATTCCACAGCGGGGTCCGACGTTCCGTCGTCGCGGGTGCAGTGTGCGCGCGCAGTTGCGGAGCCCAGATAACCAGCGCCAGTACTGCCGGAATCGCCCATGAAACCAGCGAGAAGCGCCAGCCTGCGAAGTCAGCCAGCGGAATGGCGATGCCGGAGCCGAGTCCTCCGCAGGTGACCATCACCATGGTGAACATGGCCGTCACCACCGTGACCTGCGACGGGAAATCACGGCGCAACAACCCGGGCAACAGGACATTGTTGAACGCGATGCCGCAGCCGATGAATGCCGTGCCCAGGTACAGCCATGCGGCACCGTCGACATAGCGCAGCCCCATGCCGGCAACCAGCAGCAGCAGTGAAGCAAAGACGGCCTGCTCCATGCCGAGCCTGCGCGCCACGGGTGCGGCATAGGGCGACAGGAATCCAAACGCAAACAGCGGCAATGACGTCAGCAACCCCGCCGCTGTGCCGGTCAGGTGGAAGTGCGCCTGGATATCCTTCAGCAACGGACCCACGCAGGTGATCGCACCGCGCAGGTTCAATGTGACCATCAGGATGGCCAGCAGCCGGTTGCGGCCGACGCCGCGGAAGGGATTGAGTTCTGTCATGGCCTTCAACGCCAGTTGGCGTGCGTACTCCAGTACTCGACGCTATGGCGATATGCCGCCTGGTCAATGGCTACACCCGACCCCCCCTCTCTCACGCCGAGCGCATTGCGCATCATCGTGATCGGCGCCATCGGTGTCTCCTGCGGTTCACTCGTGTACATGCAGCCGACAACACCCCAGTCGGCGTCGACCGGCGCGCCTTCGTTCGCGAGCTGCTCACGGCTGTACAGGATCGGAATCAGGAAACCGGCGACCGGCGGCTCGACGGACTCGAACCAGCGCACCAGCACCGGCAGCTCGCTGCTGTTGCGCGCTTCGTATTCCGAACACAGCAGATGCCGGTTTCCCGCCGTGATCGGCACGGTGAGACAGCGGGTCGATGTCCAGTTGCGGTACACGTGCAGTTTGCAGAACGGCGCATAACCGTCGAGAACCTTGAGCGGCGGGTGGTCGTTCAGATGGCACAGGAATTCATCAGCAGTGACGTCCTGAATCGTATTAAGGCGCGCTTCACGCGGAAACAATCGAGGGCGTGCGAATTCCGTCAGTGCGATCCGCAATGGGCTCTCCCGGGTGGTTATCAGATCCGGCAGTGGACAGAATAGGCAGTCTGAAGGGCATAGAATCCGCCTCGAAGTCTAACGAGAGCCAATCCAAAGATGGCGGCTCAATACAAGAGGGAACCTTCATGCTGATCAAGATATCGGGGAAATTCGTCGCTACGGCGGCGGCAACGGCTGCCCTGCTGGCGCTGGGCGCCTGCAGCAAGCCTTCCACGCCCGCTGCGGCAGCCGCACCTGCGCCGGAAACCTGCAACCGGCAATGCCTGATCGGCAAGATCGATGCCTATGTCGCCGCACTGGTGGCACACGACATTGCCAAGGCTCCGCTGTCAGATGAAATCGTTTTCGTCGAGAACACGGCGAAAACCAAGCCTGGCGAAGGACTGTGGAAGAGCATCGTGAAGGGACCCAGCACCTTTGCCATCCACGTGCCGGACGAAGTCAACCAGACAGCCGGATATCTCGCGATGGTGACGTACATGGGCCCGCCGCAGGCGCCACAGGGTGCATCGCCCGAGCAGCGTGCGGAGCTGGCCAGGAAGCCGCCGGTCGAGCAGCCAGCCATCATCGCCCTGCGCCTGAAGTTCGACGCAAAGGGGAGCATCAAGGAAGCAGAGCATCTGATCTCCGGCGTGCGCGAACCCCAGATGGCGAACCTGCAGTCCCCGCGTCCGGGAATCTTCACCAGGATCCCCGTCGCGAACCGCAAGTCGCATGACGAGCTGCTCAAGATGGGCGCGTCGTACTACGATGCGCTGGACGACAACAACGGCGAGCTGATGCCTTTCGCTCCCGATTGCGAACGGCACGAAAACGGCATGATCACCGCCAGCGGTGTGCCTTCCACGGCACCTGCCATTCCCGGTGCAGCAGCCACTCCGAAAGTGGCGCGTGACTGCCGCCAGCAGCTCACCAGCAACACGTTCCACTATATCGCCACCATCGACAACCGCCGCGTGTTTGCTGCGGATCCGGAAACCGGCCTGGTGATGGGCCTGTCGCATTTCCGCCATCCGATGGACAACCTGCCCTACAAGGTAAAGGCGCTGGACGGCTCCACGATCGAGCGCAACAAGAAGAACATGGCATTTGCACCATTCGACCTGCCAGCAGCGCATATCTTCAAGATCGGCGCCGATGGCATGGTGCATGAGATTGAAGCGATGGGCTTCACGGCACCGTACAAC
>JANPGU010000174.1:0-16413 GCA_031424095.1 Gammaproteobacteria bacterium | reverse complement strand
AATCGTGCCTGTGAATCCCAACAGGGCCAGCAACGCGGAAAGGGCAGTACGCCAGGAAGCGGTCATGCGGAGCGAATCCGGATTGATGAGATAAATGCTGTCGCTGGTCTGAGCTTGACCGACCTGAATGACAGGATCGTGAAGAACCGGCGGAGGGTGTCACCAAAGTTCACCCGGGCTCCTCGAGCACGCTGAGGGTGGCTAGTGGGAAGCAGCTTCCACAGAGCACCTGATCCGCACTCGGTGCCAATCCCTGCTGGACTACTCCGTGCTTGCTGAATCGAGTAGCAGTATTGGATAAGATCGCCTCGATGCTTGGTGCCCGGTGGAAATGGCGTTCAGACGTGCTATTGGAGGGCAATCGAGATGAGCGACAATTCCAGGGAGGTGGCGCTGGTCACCGGCGTGGGCCGGCGCGAAGGCATTGGCTTTGAGCTGTGCCGGCAACTTGCCGCCAAGCGGTTCACTGTGATTCTCGCCGCGCGTAATTTCTCGAGCGCACGGTCGCTCGCGTCCGAACTTTCCAGAGACGGGTTGCAGGTTGATCCGTTGCAGCTCGATGTAACCATCGGGGAAAGTGTCGCGGCAGTCGCCACGCACATCGCGGGTTCGTTTGGCGATCTCGCTTTCGGCCTGACTACCAATAACGGCATGGGAACGAGCTATGCCGTGGCCAAAGCAGCGCTCAATGCGCTGACCGCCAAGATGGCACATGAAGAGCCGAGCTCAGGCGTCCGCAGCAACGCCGTTTGCCCCGGCTTTACCGCGACACTCCTGGGCGGCAAAGCAATGGGCGCGCGACCGGTAGGGGACGGAGCGGCGAGCATCCTGTGGGCCTGCGAAATCGCGCGCGACGGCCCTGCCGGCGGATTCTTTCGCGACGGTAAACCGATGCGCTGGTAGGGCTTGCAAGTGACGGTCAGGCCACCGCCAAATTCGGTCCATCCAAAATCGCTGCAGGAGTGGCGCGCGTGGCTAACCATGCACCATGCGCGCGGTGAGGGTGTTTGGTTGATTACCTACAAGAAGGGGTCGCTGCAGCCGCGGCTCGAATATGAAGCGGCAGTCACCGAGGCCATATGCTTCGGATGGATCGACAGCAAACCACGGAAACTGGACGACGCACGCTCCATGCTGTGGTATGCGCCGCGGAAAGCAGGTTCGGGATGGTCAAGATTGAACAAGGAACGTGTAGCGCGAGCGATTTCCACGCACCGAATGACGGCAGCGGGATTGGCGCGAGTGAACGAGGCAAAGCAGGACGGGTCCTGGTCGGCGCTCGACGCCGTTGAGAATCTTGAGATTCCAGATGATCTTGCAATGGCGTTTTCCAAACATTTGCCAGCAGCGAAGATTTTCGATGCGTTCCCTCGATCTGTGAAGCGTGGCATTCTCGAATGGATTGGAAACGCGAGGACCGCGCCGACCCGCGCCAAACGCATTGAGGAAACCGCCAGTTTGGCTGCCAGGAACATTCGGGCGAACCAGTGGAGAACGTAGTTGGCTGGGCGTGATCTTGCTCCTCAGCGTCGCAATGCACCATGGGCGATACGGTCGCCCGAGAATGTTCCCAGCCAGAACTGTCGCTCCACTGGCAGGACCATCGTTGCGTTGCTGAAAGCCGGAACGGCCGGTGTCTCGACAATGAGTTCGTGCTGGAGCGTGCGCGCGTCAATGGCTGCCGCGATGGTGCCGCGCGGGCAGGTTGAGAGCCTTGACAGGTCATGTCCCGGACCGGGTGCACCGCCACATTCCGGTACGTCATTGGCCATTCCCGCGGTAAACAGGCGTCCATCCGGCCCGCGGTGAACATTGTCCGGCGTGAACGGCAATGGTCGAGTGCTGCGCAGTTGCCGGGCTGGATTGCTGTGCGAGAACGCCACGACTGTCTGAAGTCCGGAAGAAACAACATAGAACTCGCGTCCGTCCGGGGCAACTTCAATGCCGTTGTTGCCGGGAAGAGCAGTCCCAACCACTTGCACGAAACCTTTGCTCCCTTGCGCCCACTCGAAAACCGCCCCAGTCGGGCGCTTTTCAACGGAATCCAGAAATGACCTGCCAGGCATGAGCAGCACGGTAGCAACGATCGAGCCGTCTGCGAATGAAGCAACACTGTTGGCCGCAAGACCATCCAGCATCGGCACGCAGCCTATCCAGGTGAGTGCGGGGCCATTGGCGCCGACGGCAACGTCGAATACCTCGATCGCCTCACGTGCACCGTGTCCCACGACATGTAGCCGGGAGATGCCACGGCCTATGTCGCGGATGCTGAGACCATGACTGTGGAAGTTGGTCACAACGGGTGGGGAGGGGCAGTGGGTGAATGCCACGTTCGGCTTCACAGCAAACGTCAGAGGTCGCCAGGCACCGCCGCGCGAATCGATCAGAAAGAAGCTCGCACCATCGGCCATGCCACTGCTGAGAATCCAGCGCGTGCCCGGCACGAGCACCAGATCTTCCGCATTCTTTGGACCACAGACGAACTGCAGCTCACCGGAAGGTTCACATGCCGGCTGGGAGTACGTCCCCTCTGCCAGCAATAGCAGCAAAAGGACTGGCAACCCTCTGTGTATTTTCATGCTCACCACTCCGAAACTGACCGACTATTCAGATGCGTCCAGACTAATCCTGGCCGGAGGCTCCCCGGGCAAGCGCTTTGCGCAGTTTCTCGATGTCCAGCAGCAGTTGGGCACGAAAGATCTTGTGATCTTCGCCAAATGCCTGCCATTCACGAATGCCAAGCCACGTTTCAAAACTTCCCTTTGTCGCGGCCAGTTTCTCCGACTGGTATCCGGTGGCAGCGCTTGAGCCAAGACTCACCAGGATTGCCAGCGCTTCATGCAACGCCTCGGTGTTTTCTCCAGGCCCGGAATTCACGAGTTCCTGTAGCCGAGTGATTGCGCGCCCGGCATCTGCTGCTTGCATGAGCTCGCTCCGCAAAGGTTGATAAAGGAAATAGGGTATCAGACGGCGTGGTGCCGCATTGCGGTCAAGTCACCCCGCGGTTGGGATCTCTCACTCTCCGCCAATTTCCGGTCTCATCCTCGTTTCAGGCAACGCATGAACCGCCGCTCCAGATCGTCATGCACCGAGGCCTGTGCGGGAGCCAGCCCCAGCCATTCGACCCGCATGTTGTCCCAGACGCGAGCATCGGCCTGTCGCGCCTGGCCAAGTCCCTGGCGCAGCATCTGCATCTCCTGATTGCGGCGCAGGCTGGCGTCTTCCTTAGGGGTTGCGGCGTCACTCAGGATCTCCGCCTGGATGCACAGCTTGCGCAGGTCCTGTTCGCGCACAGCGTCATCGGACTGCGTGAACTCTGCGCTGTCCGCACGGGCGAGCGCCTGCCGCAGCGCCTGCAGGATGGCCTTGCTGGGCCAGCGCGGGACGCTGGCAATGAAGGCTTCGGCGGCAGTCTTCAACTCGTCGCGGGCGGCATCGCCCTCTATAACGGCCCTCTGGAAGGCGCGCACGAGACGGGCGGCCGCAAGTGCATTGGTCTCGACGGCTTCGGCATCACGCTGCGCGAGTCCGGCGATCTGCGAGTCATAGCGCGACATGGCACGCTCGTAACGCTCGCGCAGTGAGCGTGCGTCATTACGCGGCAGTTCGCCCAGGGCATGGAACGCCTCCTGCCACTCGCGCAGCTTCGCTTCACCGCTGGGGCGATCCGCGGGGCCCTGCTGGCTCGCCTTTTCGATCTGGCTGCACAGGTCACAGGCGGCGGCCTTCGCCTGTTCGAGTGTCGCATTCTGCTGTGCGAACTCCTGCTGGCGTCGTTCATAAACCGCGTTGCATAGCGCACGAAACTCCTCCCACATCGCCTGGGACTGCGCGTGAGGTACTGGGCCGGTCGACTTCCATTGCGCCTGCAGGAGTTTCACTTCGTCGATTGCTCGAGCGAGGTCCGTTGTCGTCGTGAGTTGCAACGCGCGCGCGATCAGACCCAGCTTGTCTGTGGCGTTGGCAGTGTGCCAGGCGGCGACCCTCGCGCGCAGCCGATCCAGTGTGGGGAAGAATTCCGCATCGAGCGCACGCCCGGCATCGCGATCGACAGGGGAGTGGCCGCGCCACGCCTGTGGTGCTTCGCGCAGCACGCGCATGATCAGGGGATGATCGGCCTGCTCGGCAGGAAGGCCAGCCTCGAATTTCAGCACCCGCTCCAGTACCTGCTTGCGGGCATCAAGGTTGTTGCGCCGGATCGTGGCCAGCTCGGTGAGGTAGACCTGGCAGGGCTTGAATGCAGCGGTATACGCCTGCTCGAATCGAGCCGACTCGGCGGTTGCTTCGACCGCGACGCCCTTGTTGATCGTGCGCCACTCCTGCCGCAGCGCCCGCAGTTGTTCCATCAGTGTCGCAGGCGGCTCGTTCACTCCGATCAATGCTGCCACTTCCTCGATCAGTTCGATGCGCTTGGGGGCAGCGACATAGTCCTTCCACTGGCGCAGTTCGTTCAGCCGCGTATCGAGTTGTTCCAGACTGCGCGCCAGCAGTGGCGGTAACGGCGGCGCGGCTGCCAGTGCAGTTTCGATGGATTGTCGGAACCATGCCGATTTGCGTGTCTCACCCCGGCCCAGGGCGGCGCCGCTGAGGCGTATCAGACTGCCGATCTCGGCGTGGGACTTCGCTTCGGCAGACTGTTTCTCGGTGAGCGCCAGAGCCTCGGCGTGGGATTCCGCCTCGCGGGCCTGGTCCGCCGCCGCCTGTTCGCTCGCATCGACGGCGGCTTGTGCGGCTGCCGCCTGCTGCTGCAACAGCAGTTCTGCCTCAAGTTCGGACGCACGGGATTGCTCGGCTGCACGCTCTGCAGCGATCCGCACAACCTCACGCTCATGCGCCGCGATGATTGCCTGGCAACGTTCGAGGGCCAGCTGTCCACGCCGACGGATCTCCGCATCGAGTTCAGCGGGCAGGGCCTGCCAGCGGGCGAAGTACGCCGACAGGGTCGGCGCGAACAGCGCGTCATGCGGTCTTGCGGCATGTTTTTCAATCGAGGCACAGAGCGTCTCGGCATCGGCTGTGGTTTGTGTCAGATTGCGCTGCTCGGCCAGCATCGCGTCGAGACGTTGTTTGATCAGCTTGTACGCAGCCTTGTCGCGGCCGCGCAGCTGCGGCAACACTGCCTGCCAGGAAGCCGGATCCTGAATTGCGCCTGCCGCCGCCTGGCGCAGGCGGGTGGTCTGACCCTCCACGGCGAGTCGCATGAGTTCCGTGGACTCCATGGAACCGGATTCGATCGCGCGCAGCAGTTGTCGCTGCTCCTCCGGATCGACCGCCGGTGGGGCGGGTTCGGAAATCGCTGGAGGAGTCTCGGCAACTGGTGCTGGCGGCGCAGGTGTCTTGCGGAACAGGCTAGTGAGCGTTTTCATTGCGGAAAATGATACAGGACCGTGGTCCCCACCACCCATGTGGGCGTATCGCGAACACCACGTCAGCGCTGGCTCTT
Organism: Gammaproteobacteria bacterium; assembly: GCA_031424095.1. Classification (GTDB taxonomy): domain Bacteria; phylum Pseudomonadota; class Gammaproteobacteria; order Steroidobacterales; family Steroidobacteraceae; genus ZC4RG30. Next base: position 10,970 of record JANPGU010000174.1, on the reverse strand, counting down.
CCTGGCCCCTGGCGCATTGCGACCCAGGTACCGCGCGATCTGGTCCAGGCCGGTATCGGTGATCTCGCTGGGTCTATAGGCCGGCATGGTGTTCTGACCGCGGCGCGCCACATAGCGGATCAGCATGGCGTTCAGGTCATTGCGCGATTCGAGCTGCGCGAGTTTTGCGCCGCGCAGCCGCTCAAGTTGCTGCGTGCCGGGGTGACCGTGTCCGGGGGCGTGGCATTCGGCGCACCAGCGATCAAACAACGCCTTGCCCGCGGCTATATCGGTTTCTGCGGCGAACGTGGCCGGCGGAATCGACGTGGTCAGCATCAGCAGGGTGATCGCATGAATCGAGTGACGCATGATCAGGCTCCTTGCCGGTAGCGCGCCGGCCAGATGCCCTGTTTGCCGGGGGAGAGGATGCCCTTCGGATCCAGCGCATCCTTCAGCGTCTGCTGGAAGCGCAGCTGCGCGTGGTCGTTCCAGCTGTAGGTCTTCGCCACCTGGTCCATGAACGAGATGTGCGTGCGGTATTCACCATAACCGGCCTCCGCCGCCTCGCGCACCATGACGCCAAACACCTCGTAAGCCTTGCGCTTCTCCTCCGGATCGCGCCGGTCGAACACCAGTTCGATCACATGGTGCAGCTCGCGCCAGCCAATGGCGAATACGGAAAGATAGTCGAAGCCATACTGCGCCAGCCGGTCGCGCACCATGAGGTACTGCTGCAGCGCCTCCTTGCCATTGATGGGCGATACCGGTGAGAAGCCGATGTGACCGCCGCCGCCGACCCAGTTCACGAAGCTGTACTCGGTGAGCCGGGGCACTCCGCGCATGGTCATGGCGCGATGCTTCAGAACATCATTCTCGTGCGGGCGCTCCTCTGGGGTGAAGAAGCGCGCGCCGGGTACCGAGGCAAAGGCATCGCGCGTGATGCTCCAGAGCACATCCATCAGCGGCGGCGGCCCATACAGCGCGCCATAGAAATTCCACATGCCAATGTCCTGCTCGGCCATGATCTTCTTCGCCGCGCTGTCGGGGATGGGCCCTGGACCACTGTGGTACTGGCTGCGCGTGGCGTTGATGCCGGCCACCAGCAGCAGGCTGCGAATCGTGGCGGCGTTCTGGATGACATTGTTCACCTTCAGTGGGCGCAGGATCTCGATCAACTGCTCCAGGTCTTCCTCGCGCTGGAAGCTGATCATGTAGGGGCGGTAGCCCGGCGGCTCGGGCATCAGCCAGATGCCCATCTTGGTGACGATGCCGTAGTTGGACTGCGTGAACATGCCGTCGACGTACGGACCGAAGCCGTACTTGAACAGCTGCCAGGTGCTGCTCTTCGGCATGGCGCCCATGCCGGTGCGCATGATGTCGCCGTTGGCCAGCACCACCTCCATGCCACACTGCATCATGAAGTGATCGCCATAGGGCGTGTAGCCGATGCCACGCTCCAGCGCGTTGCCCACCACGCTGCCCCAGCCCGGATCGGGCACGTCGAGCCACAGCTTGAGGCCCTTTTCCTGGATGTAGCGATACAGGTCGAAGTAGCTCACGCCGGGTTCCACCAGCGCATAGCCCGAATCCACATTGATTTCGAGGATGCGGTTCATGCGCGCGAGGTCCAGCACCACGGTGCCGGCCATGCGCGGCGCGGCGCCCCCGTAGCCATGGTTCTTGCCGCAGGAGATCGTCCACAGCGGCACGCCATACTGGTTTGCCACCTTCACCACGGCCTGCACCTGCTCGGCGCTGTCGGGCGCGACGGCGGCGGACGCTGCGAAATTCGAGTCGTCCTCGATGGAATACGGATCGCGATACGCGGCAAGCGCATCGCCGGTGAAGACGTATTGATCACCAACGACGCGCCGGAATTCCGCCATCGCGTCGTTGAAGTCGCTTTCCGCGAGGCCGGGAGGCAGCGTTGTGGGTGTCATGCAGTGCGCACCAGATGCCAGGCAAAGAGATCCCGGTCGAGTCGACGCAGGGTGAGTTTCGGGCGCCTGTCGCGGGGCGCGAGCTCCCCCAGGCAGAAAGGCACGGATTCGGCTGTGACGCCGATGAGCCGCTGCGGACCGCGCCCTGCGGCGAATGCCTGCATCATATCCGTGGCGTCGCCAGGCAACGCCAGCAGGGGCTGCTGCGCCCCGGCCAGCTTTTCCGCATGGGCGCGCGCCGCGGGAAAGCGCGCATCGAACAGCACCGGCACGCCGGTGGCGCTGGGCAGCGCCGTCAGTGACGGCGGTGCGGCGAGGGAGTTGCTGGCGGCCACCAGCGCGGCAGCGCCCGCGCTTCCCTGCAGGAATGCGCGTCGGTTCATTCCGTCCACGGTGGTGTTTCTCCCATCGCAACCTGCGCGGAGTTGTTCAGGATGAAGCCATCGATGTAATCGTGCGCCTGCGGGAAGCGCTTCTTCAGGCGCGCGATGAGGTCGGCGGAGTTCTTCGAGACTTTCACCTCCGCCTCGAAGGCCACCAGATAGTCGCGGGTGAAATTCAGCGCGCGCGCGTCGTCGGAAACACCGGGCGGTCGATGGCCGGCCACAACCATCACGGGCTTCAGTGCGTCGAACTGGTCGAGCACGCCAAGCCAGGCCTTGCGCTGCGCAGGCGTGTGCTCGCCCAGCCACAGGTGCACATCCGCGAACAGCAGGTCGCCGGCGATCAGCGTGCTGATCGACGGCACCCACAGCGCGGTGGCATGCACATGGTCGCCCTGCATCGGACCCAGCACGCGGATCTCGTTGCCCTCGAGCGTGAAGGAACTGCCCGCCAGCGCCTCGGGCACCACCGGGTGATGCGGGCCATTGGCGCCCAGCAACGGCCCCCAGCGCTTGATCTTCAGTGGCAGCGAACGCCAGATGTCTTCCACAATCGGCGCCGCGGTGATGATGCGCGCGTTGGGGAAGGCTTCCGCCAGCACCTCGAGGCTGAGAAAGTGATCCGGGTGATCGTGCGTAATGTAGATGGTGCGCAGTGTGCGGCCGGTCTCGAGCACCTCGGCCACGAGGCGATGACCATCGGAGCGCGTGAACGGCACATCCACCAGCACGGCGTCCTTCTCTCCCAGCAGCAGAGTGCTGGTGGCGTTCAGGCTGGGCTCGCTGGCGAGCACCACTTTGACGGTGAGCGGCGCGGCAGTGGCAGTGGTCGCTAGCGCGCAAAGCAGCAATATTGTCGTGCGGATCATCAATGACTCCTGATGCGTACGGAAACATGCGTCATGCCCCAGAGACTAGGCTGCCGCCATGGCGCCGACTCCACTGGCGCGGTACGCTCATTCCACTCCCGCGGCCATGGGAGCTTGATACAGGGGGCTCCATGCAGGCCTGGTCCACTCGCGGACTGCCCGCGTCGCACAAGCTGGCGTACTGGAACGCGCTGTCGTCCGAATCCATCGCTGCGATGGAAGTGACGTCGCGCGATGCGCGCGCGTTCGAAGGCGAGATGCTGCGCGAGGCAGTGGGGCCGCTGACGGTCATCGATGTGCGTTCGACCGCCGTGCGACTGGCGCACACGCGCAATCATGTGCGGCAGCTCGACACACCTTCGTACATCCTGCTCGCGCCGCTGCAGGGCCGAATGCAGCTGTCCGTGGATCACGGCCAGAGCGTGAATGTGGAAACGGGCGAGTTGTGCCTGCTCGACCACGCCCGCACCTACCAGCTCGAACATGGCGATGGAATGCGCACGCTGTGCGTGGACATCCCGCGCGCAACCCTCGATGCGCTGCTGCCGGCGCCGCAGCGCGCCGTAGGCCTGCGGCTTTCACCGCGTCGCGGCGCGGTGCGGCTGCTTTCGGGATTGCTGCGCGATCTGGGTGCCGAGCTGCAACCTGGCGCGCTAGCCAGTTTCACGCCGGCGTTCGCACAGGGACTGCTGGGATTCATCGCCGAGGCCTATGCGGGTGAGTCCGACAGCCTGTCCGAAACTGCGACGCAGTCCCGTGTGGCGGCGCTGCGCGCGCGCATCGAAGCGCGTCTCGCAGAGCCGGAACTCGCGCCCCGCGACATCGCGGCTGAAGGAGGGATCTCGGAGCGTCGGCTGCGCGCGCTACTGGCATTGGAGGGCGAAGGCTTTGCCGCCTACCTGCTGCGCCGCCGGCTGGAACGCTGCGCCGGATGGCTGCGCGATCCGCAATGGCGAAACGTGAGCATCACCCAGATTGCCTTTCGTGCGGGCTTCAACAACACCACTCATTTCGGCCATGCATTCCGCGAACGTTTCGGTGTGACGCCGCGCGACTGGCGCGCGACAGCTACTGGCGGGCGCTGAGTTCACCTGGGGAAAAGCGGATCCGCAGCGGTGGGGGTGTCCGCTCCGGATCCTCCAGGTCAGAATTTCTTCTGAACCTGGATAGCGAACTCGCGCGGGAGCGCGAGCAGGCCATACTGTGCGCCAGAGCTGCTGAGAAGGTCGAAGTTCGATACGAAGTACCGCTTGTCGAAGAGGTTGCTGGCGATCGCCGCAATCTCCCAGCTGGCGTCCGGGGACTTATAGGACAGCCGGGCTTTTCCCAGGTGCTGGCCTGCGACACGATTTGAGCCGGTGAACTGCGCGCCTAGAGCTGCCCCGCCTTCATGAGCTCCACGGCATGGTTCGCCGCGCGTGCCGACAAGGCCATGTAGGTGAGCGATGGATTCTGGCAACCCGTTGAGGCCATGGCCGCGCCATCGGTGATGAACAGGTTCGGCACATCGTGCGCCTGGTTGAAGCCATTCAGCACCGAGTTGCGCGGGTCCTTGCCCATGCAGGCCGTGCCCATCTCGTGGATGCCAAGGCCGGGCGGGCCGGGTTCCTGCGACTGGCTCACGACGATGGCGCCGGCGGCTTCCATCATCGCCTTGCCATCGGCCAGGATGTGTTTCGTCATCACCTTTTCGTTCTCGCGCAGCATGCAGTCGATGTGGACGATGGGCATCCCCCATTTGTCCCTGCGCGTCGGGTGCAGCGTCACGCGGTTTTCCGGGTGCGGCAGCATCTCGCCGAAGCCGAACAGGAACACGCGCCAGCCGCCCAGCACACGCGTGCGCTGCTTGAGTTCCGCGCCAATGCCGGGAGACCCCAACGCGGCATCGCGCCAGCCAGCGCGCGACACGCCGCCCTGGTAGCCGTAGCCGCGCACGAAACCTTCACCGGGCTCGGTCAAGTTGCGGAAGCGCGGGATGTACAGGCCGTTGGGCCTGCGGCCCTTGTAGTAGGTGTTGGGTCCTTCGGGCAGCACGCCGATGGTGGCCAGTGCATAGGTGTGGTCCATCAGGTTGCGACCCACGCTGTCCGAGGAATTCGCCAGTCCATTCGGGAAACGCTCGGACTTCGAATTGAGCAGGATCTGCGCGGTGGGAATCGTGGACGCGCAACTGAACACCACCCTGGCTTCGTAGGTGGTCCCGGCTTTCGTGTTGGCATCGATCACACGCACGCCAGTGACGCGCCCCGTTCGCGGATCGTGAACAATGGATTCGACGATCGAGTCGGTGACGATGGTGAGGTTGCCCGTGCGTTCGGCGGCCGGCAGCGCACCACTGAGGCTGGAGTAGTACGCACCGTACGAACAGCCGCGTTCGCAGAGCGAGCGGTTCTGGCAGCTGCTGCGGCCCAGCGCCAGATGCTGCGGCCGCGCTTCGGACAGGTTGGCGTTGCGCCCTGGAATCACCTTGCGACCCGGGAAGGCCTTCTCCACGGCAGCCTTGAACTGCAGTTCGGCATCGTTCAGTCCGAACGCCGGCAGAAACTCGCCGTCGGGCAACTGCGGCAGGTTTTCCTTCGAGCCGGCCACGCCGATGAACTTCTCGATGTGCTCGTACCATGGCGCGATGTCGGCGTAGCGGATGGGCCAGTCCGCGCCGTGGCCATCGCGTGCATTGGCGCCGAAGTCGATGTCGGAATAGCGGTAGGTCTGTCGTCCCCACATGATCGAGCGGCCACCCAGGTGGTAGCCGCGGATCCACGCGAAGGGCCGGCCCTCGGGCGTGGTGTAGGGATGTTCGCTGTCCTTCACCCAGTACTGTTGCGTGGCCGAATTCACTGCATAGCACTGGCGCTGCACGGCGTAGTCGCGCGCCAGCTCGTCCTCGGGAATCATGCCGGCATTGGGGGTTTCCCAGGGCTGCATCCAGTCGGTGTAGGAAGTGCCGTGCACCAGGCGCCGGCCGCGTTCGATGACCAGCGTCTTCAGGCCCCGCTCGCACAGTTCCTTGGCGGCGATGCCGCCGCTCATGCCCGATCCGATCACGATGGCGTCAAACATCTTTGCTCTCCCGAATCAGAACAGGCCACCGCCACCGGCCGGACGCGTGTCCTTCGTGACGGGCACCGACGGCTGCCATTTGCCGGGTGCGTGTACGTAAGTCAGTTCCTGGGTAAGGCCGACTTTCGACGAGTAATAGAGCGTCACGACCAGTTCCTTCAGTCGCGCGTAGTCGGCGTCCCGGACTGGCGGGCCGGCCAGCATGGCATCGACGCTCAGGGGTGCGCCGGTCTGCGGTGCAGGTTGCAGTGCCGCGGCGTCGTAGCTGCGCAGCAGCGCAAGCCGGGCATCTGGACGCAACTGGGCGAAGCGTCGACCCGACTGCGCGATCGCCGTGGCGTCAATGCGCTGCAGTGCATCCCCGAGCTGCGTGCGCGTCGCGGCGGACGCCCAGTTGCGCAGCAGGGTATCGATGAGTTGCGGAATCCCCGCTTGCAGCGCACCGGCGGTATCCGTACGCGGGACCATGGTGTCGCTCACCGCCCTCAGCAGCTGGAAGCGCGCAGCATCGAGGAAGCGCCGCGCAGCGGGTTCGGCTGCGGCCTGCAGTGCCGAGCAAGGCAGCGTCGCCGCGCCCAGCAGCACTCCAATCTGCTGCAGCAGGACACGACGTTCGTTTGATTGAGGTGAATCGACAACAGACTCAGGTTGCATGGTTCCCCCTTTCGCTGCCCAAGCCGTGAGTACATCTTTCAGCTGATGTTGACTGCAAAGATGTTCATTTAGAATATACGTTCTTAAAAGTATCCGATAAATGGGGGCGGTGCTTGTGAAATTTCCAGCCATAATTGCTGCATGCGCTGCCTCCTGGATGCTGGTCGCCATGGCGGGGGTGGCAGGCGAGGCCGATCCACTGCGCCAGGGATTCGTGTTACCCCCCGACAGCGCGCGACCACGAGTGTGGTGGCACTGGATGAATGGCAATGTCACGAAGGAGGGCATCGCCAGCGACCTCACCTGGCTGAAGTCCGTCGGCATCGGTGGCGTGCAGAATTTCGACGCCAACCTGCAGACGCCACAGGTGGTCGACAAGCGCCTGGTCTTCATGCATTCCGAGTGGCGGGATGCATTCCGCTTCGCGGTGACGCAGGCTGATCGCCTCGGACTGGAGTTCGCGATTGCGGCATCCCCCGGCTGGAGCGAGACCGGCGGTCCGTGGGTAACGCCCGCGGATGGGCTCAAGAAAGTGGTCTGGAGCGAGCAGGTGGTGGAGGGTGGCATTCACTTCACCGGAAAGCTGGCGCCGCCGCCGCAGGCCAGCGGTCCTTTCCAGGATCTGCCGCTGGTCGATGCACTGGCCGGGCTGCAGGGCGGTGATGCCGCGCCTCCTCCGCGTTACTACGCCGACATTGCCGTGCTGGCGGTGCCCGAAAGCCTGCCACCGATTGCGCAGATGCCGGCGGCGACAGCGAGTGATGGGTCGAAGCTGGACGCAGGCATCCTCGCCGATGGCCGGTTCGGCGTGGCCGTCACGCTTGCGCGGATGCAAGGCGTCGCGCCTCTGATCCGGCTCGAGTACGTTGCGCCACAGACAATTCGTGCCCTCACCCTGCACATGCAGGGCGGCGCGCAGCTGTTCAGCGATGCCGAGTTTCTGCCGGTGCTTGAAGTGCGGGAAAAAGGCGCCTGGCGCACCCTCGCCACGCTGCCTGTCCTGGGCGTGCCGACCACGGTGAGCTTTGCGCCCGTCACGGCCCGCGAATTCCGTGTGGTGTTCAAGGCCAATACGCAGCCCGAGCGCGCGTTGACGGGCGAGGGTGCCGTGGGCGCTGCAGCATTCAATCTGTTCGCGCCGCCGGTCGCGTTGCCACTGCAGATCGCTGAACTGAAACTGCATGGCGAACCGCGCATCCATCGCTTCGAGGCCAAGGCGGGATTCTCGCTGGCCCGCGATTACTATGCGCTCGAGTCGGCCAGCGATGAGCCGGGAGTGCCTGCTGCACAGGTCATCGATCTTACTTCGCGCCTCAAGGACGATGGGTCGCTGGACTGGACTGCGCCCAGCGGTCGCTGGCGGGTGTTGCGCATGGGCTACTCGCTGCTCGGCACCACCAACCATCCGGCCACGCCGGAGGCCACGGGCCTTGAGGTCGACAAGTTCGATGGGCCGGCGGTGCGTCGCTACCTGGAAACCTACCTCGGCATGTACCGCGATGCGGTGGGATCGAACCTCATGGGTAAGCGCGGCCTGGGCGCGCTGCTCACCGACAGCATCGAGGTAGGCGCGGCGAACTGGACACCGCAGCTGCGCGAGCGTTTTCGCGCGCTGCGCGGGTATGACCTGCTGCCCTGGTTGCCCGCACTCACCGGTGTGGTCATTGGCTCGCGCGCGCAGAGCGATGCCTTTCTCTACGACTACCGCCGTACGCTCGCGGACCTGATGTCCAGCGAGCACTACGGCACCGTTGCCGCGGTGGCGCGCGAGAATGGACTGCGCCTCTACGGCGAAGCGCTGGAAGACGGCCGGCCCTCGCTGGGCGACGACATGGCCATGCGCGCGCACGCCGATGTGCCGATGGCGGCGCTGTGGGTCTGGAACCGTGGCTTCTCGCCGCGCCCCACGCTGCTCGGTGACCTGAAGGGTGCCGCGTCCGTGGCGCATGTCTATGGCCGCCCGCACGTGGCGGCCGAGTCGATGACGGCATTCAACTCGCCGTGGGCATTCGCGCCCTCGGATCTGCGTCGCGTGATTGACCTCGAGTTCGCGCTGGGCATCAATCTTCCCGTCATCCACACGTCGGTGCACCAGCCGGTGGATGACCGGCAGCCGGGTTTGTCGCTGGCGATCTTCGGTCAGTATTTCACCAGGCACGAGACCTGGGCCGGCATGGCACGCCCCTGGATCGACTACCTCGCCCGAACCAGCTATCTGTTGCAGCAGGGGCGCGATGTCTCGGACGTGGCCTACTTCTATGGGGAGGAGCAGCCGCTGACAGCACTGTATTCCCGCGTACCGCCCGGCGATGTGCCGGTGCGGTATGCCTTCGACTTCGTCAATGCCGACATCCTGCTGCAGGAAATGTCAGTGCAGAACGGAGAACTCGTCACGCGCGGCGGTGCACGATACCGCGCGCTGTATCTGGGCGGCACCAGCCGCCGCATGACGTTGCCCGTGCTCAAGCGGCTGGCAGCACTGGTCGAGGCCGGCGCAACCGTCATCGGCGTGGCGCCGGTTTCGTCTCCCGCGCTCACCGATGACAGGACCGCCTACGCAGCGATCGTAAAGCGACTGTGGACGGGCGTGCGAGTCGCGGACATCGGCCGCGGCCACGTGGTCGCCGAACCCGCGGTGGAGGCGGGACTCGTCGCGGCGGGTGTGCGACCTGATTTCCAGTATCGCGGCGCTGCCGACAGCAGCGTGCTGTTTGTGCATCGTCGCAGCGATGACGCCGAGATCTATTTCGTGAACAACCGGCAGAATCTGGCCGCGAGCATCGAGGCGCGATTTCGCGTCACGGGGCGGCGGCCGGAACTGTGGCGCGCGGACAAGGGCACGGCGGAGTCCGTTAGCTGGCGCGTGGAAAACGGGGAAACCGTGATCCCGCTTGAGTTTGCGCCCGAGGATTCATACTTCATCGTGTTCCGCGATGCCGATGTTCGCAACGGCGTCACGCTGGCTCGCGCGGACTGGCGCGAGGCCGCTGCGCTCGAAGGCGCATGGGACGTGGCCTTCCAGGCCGGTCGCGGCGCGCCGGCCCAGTTGCGCGTCCCCGCATTGCAGCCCCTGGAGCGCCATGCGGATGCGGGCGTGCGCTATTTCTCCGGGGTCGCTACCTATACACGTGAATTCGAACTGCCAGCGGGCATTGCGCCCGGCCAGCCGCTGCAACTGGATCTGGGCAATGTGGGTGATGTGGCTGAGATCCGGGTCAACGGGCAACTGGCCGGCACGGCCTGGCACACGCCCTGGCAGCTGGCCATCGGTGCGCTGACGCGCGCGGGACGCAACACGCTTGAAGTGCGCGTGGCAAATCTGTGGGTGAACCGGCTGATCGGCGACGCGCAGCCCGGCGCGCAGAAAATCACCTTCACGACCCTGCCCACCTACCTGCCCGATGCGCCGCTGCGAACCAGTGGCTTGATCGGGCCGGTACGGCTGCTGGCGCCCGCGGGCCGATAGTTTCGCGGGCGTTGTCGCGAATCAGATGAACCGCGAAACCAGGTTCTCCAGCAGCTCCTGGCGGCCCGAGCGCGGTCGCGGATCGACGCCATCGCGTACGGCACTGTCCGCAATTGCGGCGAGTGATGAGCCGGGCGCGAGCATTGCGGCCGCTGCGCCCGCGTCCCAGCCCGTGTAGCGCTCGCGCACAATCCGCGCCAGCTCCCCGTCTTCGATCAGTGCCGTCGCATTCAGCAGAGCGCGCGCCAGAATGTCGATGCCTCCGATGTGCGCGATGAGCAGGTCCTGTGCATCGATGCTCTGCCGCCGCACCTTCGCGTCGAAATTGTTGCCACCGCTGGTGAAGCCGCCACCCTGCAGGATGTAGTACATCGCCAGCGTGATCTCGCGTACGTCGTTGGGGAACTGGTCGGTATCCCAGCCGTTCTGCGGATCGCCGCGGTTCATGTCGATCGAACCGAAGATGCCCAGCTCCACTGCGGTCGCGATCTCGTGCTCGAAGCTGTGACCTGCCAGCGTCGCGTGATTGGCTTCGATGTTGACCTTCACTTCCTTCTCCAGGCCATTGCGCACCAGGAAGCCGTGCACGGTCTCCACGTCGAAGTCGTACTGGTGCTTG
>JANPGU010000173.1:0-6107 GCA_031424095.1 Gammaproteobacteria bacterium | reverse complement strand
GGCGGGCGCAGCCTATGGCGCCGGCGCGGCGCGACCACGCCGCCTTTACCGCATCCGTGAAGGACAGCAGTGGAGCGGCGTGTGCAATGGTATTGCTGCCTACGCTGCCGTTGATGTCACCTGGGTTCGCATTGCCTTCGTGATGCTGGCGATCTTCGGCGGCGGGTTCGGCCTGCTGGCCTATATCGTGCTGATCTTCGTCATGCCGATCGCCCACACGCCCGAAGAGCTCTCCGCCGCCCATGGACAGCCGTTCAGCGCGCAGGAACTGGTCGACCGCGCAAAAAAAAAAGCAGTGACTGGCGCGCGCAGCGCCGGGCTCGCCGCCGGATGAATCGGGGCAGCAACCCGTACGCCGCTGCTGCGGCGCCCCCCGGTCCACCGCCGGGATATACGGCTCGCGTCATGGGTGGGGTGCTGCTGCCGGTGTTTACGCTGCTGTCAGCGGTCTGGTTTGCGGCGATGGCCATCGGCGTGCTCTCGGCATGGTGGGCAACGCAGCACGTGCAGATCGGCGTGTGGCCGCATGGCGAATGGTTCAACGGTGTGCCGGACGTACCGCGCTGGCTGGCCGTCATCGTGCTGCTGCTGGTCTATGCATTGATCGCCCTGCCCATCGGCGCGGCGCGCAAGGCATCGCTGTACTACGCCAATGGGGGACGGCTGCACGGCTGGGCGGACGCCTGGTCGGGACTGCTATGGCTCGCGGTGGTGGGCGTACTGCTGCTGGCGGCCTGGCAGTTCCTGCCGCACCTGCATGAGTTGCTGCCGCCTGCGGGTCACGGGGTAAATGCCGTGATCAGTCTCTGAAGCGGGGCTAAACGTTTACTGGCGGGCAATCAGACATAGCGGACCGAGATGATCTCGTAGTTGCGCTTGCCAGCGGGAGCCGCCACTTCCACGGCATCGCCCTCGCTCTTGCCCATCAGCGCGCGTGCGATCGGTGAGGCAAAGGAAATGCGGCTGACCTTGATGTCGGCTTCGTCCTCACCAACGATCTGATAGGTGACCTTGGCGCCGCTGTCTTCGTCTTCCAGCTCTACCGTCGAGCCAAACACCACCTTGCCGGTGGGCTGGAGCTGGGTCACATCGATGATCTCGGCATTGGAGAGCTTGGCTTCTAGCTCCTGGATGCGCCCTTCGATGAAACCCTGCTGTTCGCGCGCGGCGTGATACTCGGCGTTCTCGGATAGATCGCCGTGCGCGCGCGCCTCGGCGATCGCCTTGATGACGTTCGGGCGTGCCTCGGACTTGAGCGTGCGCAGCTCGATGCGCAGTGATTCCGAGCCGCGCAATGTGATGGGTACTCGCTTCACGACTTGAGCTCCCGGTGCAGATCCTGCAGAAGGTTCACATCGACATCTTCCAGGTGATCGAGCGCTTCGCAGGTGGCAAGCCCGGCCGCGAGCGTAGTGAAATACGTGACGCGCCGGCTGACGGCTTCGCGCCGGATCGCCATCGAATCACGGGTCGCCTGGCGTCCTTCGGTGGTATTCACGATCAATGCGATCTCGTCGTTCTTGATCATGTCCACGATATGCGGACGGCCTTCGCGCACCTTGTTGGCGCGGCGGCAGGCGAGGCCGGCGGCTTCAATCATGCGTGCGGTGCCATCGGTAGCGACGATGTCGAAGCCCTTTGAGATCAGCTTGCGCGCCATGTCGACGGCCCCTGGCTTGTCGCGTTCACGCACGCTGAGCAGCGCCGTGCCGCTGGTGGGCAGCGAGGTACCGGAGCCGGCCTGCGCCTTGGCATAGGCTTCGCCGAAGGTGCGGCCGGTGCCCATTACCTCACCGGTGGACTTCATTTCCGGACCCAGGATCGGATCCGATTCAGGGAACTTGGCGAACGGGAAGACTGCTTCCTTCACGGAGTAGAAGCCGGGGACGATTTCTTCGGTGGCGCCGAGTTCCGCCAGCGTCTTGCCGGTCATCACCTGCGCGCCGAGCTTGGCAATCTGCCGGCCGGTCGCCTTCGACACGAACGGAGCGGTACGCGAGGCGCGCGGATTCACCTCCAGCACATACACGACACCGTTCTGGATGGCGTACTGCACGTTCATGAGGCCGACCACATTGAGCCCCAGCGCCAGCTTGCGGGTCTGCTCGCGCAGCTGCTGCTGGATGTCGAAGGAGAGGCTGTTCGGCGGCAATGAGCAGCTGGAATCGCCCGAGTGAACGCCGGCCTGCTCGACGTGCTCCATGATGCCGCCGATGAGCACATCCTTGCCGTCGCAGACTGCATCGACGTCGACCTCGATCGCCTGATCGAGGAAACGGTCGAGCAGCACCGGGCTGTCATTCGACACACGTACCGCGTCCGTCATGTAGGTCTTGAGGTCCTCCTCGGCATACACCACTTCCATGGCGCGGCCACCCAGCACATAGGAAGGACGCACCACCAGCGGATAGCCCACTTCGCGCGCCATGCGCAGCGCCTGCTCTTCGGTGCGCGCGGTGGCATTGGCCGGCTGGCGCAGGCCGAGGCGGCGCACCAGATCGGCGAAGCGTTCGCGGTCTTCGGCCACGTCGATGGCTTCCGGCGTGGTGCCGATGATGGGTGCACCCGCGGCTTCCAGCGCCCGCGACAGTTTCAGCGGCGTCTGGCCACCGTACTGCACGATCACGCCAACCGGCTTTTCCTTGGCGATGATCTCGAGCACATCTTCCAGCGTCAGCGGCTCGAAATACAGCCGGTCGGAAGTGTCGTAATCGGTGGAAACGGTTTCCGGATTGCAGTTCACCATGATGGTCTCGTACCCGTCCTGGCGCAGCACCAGCGATGCGTGCACGCAGCAGTAGTCGAATTCGATGCCCTGCCCGATGCGGTTCGGTCCGCCGCCGAGGATCATGATCTTCTTGCGGTTGGTCGGGTTCGCCTCGCATTCCTCTTCGTAGGTTGAATAAAGATAAGCGGTCGAGGTTGCGAATTCTGCGGCGCAGGTATCGACGCGCTTGTACACCGGCACCACACCCAGCGCGCGACGCTTCTCGCGGAAATTCTTTTCGGTTTGGCCCGTGAGGCGCGCAAGGCAGCTGTCGGAGAAGCCCTTGCGCTTCAGTTCGCGCAGGCGCTTGGCGTCCATGGCTCCGGCACCCTGCGAGATCACCTTTGCTTCCTCGCGCACCAGATCTTCGATCTGTGCCAGGAACCAGGGATCAATGTAGCTCAGCTCGTGGATGCGCTCACGCGACCAGCCGGCACGGAACGCGTCGGCAACCTGCAGCAGGCGGTTGGCGCCGGGATTGCGCAGTTCATACGCCAGCGTCGACGCGGCGTCTTCGCCGGCCAGTGGCAGCGTGGTGACACTGCCCAGGCCATCGAGGCCCGTTTCCAGGCCACGCAATGCCTTCTGCAGGGATTCCTGGAAGCTGCGGCCGATCGCCATCACCTCGCCTACCGACTTCATCTGCGTCGTCAGCCGTGCATTGGCGGCAGGAAACTTCTCGAAGGTGAAGCGCGGGATCTTCGTGACCACATAGTCGATCGAAGGCTCGAACGAGGCCGGCGTCAGGCCACCGGTGATGTCGTTCTTCAGTTCATCCAGCGTATAACCCACCGCAAGCTTGGCGGCGATCTTGGCAATCGGAAAGCCAGTGGCCTTCGAGGCCAGCGCCGAGGAACGCGACACGCGCGGATTCATCTCGATGACCAGCAGGCGCCCGTCCACCGGGCTGACCGCGAACTGCACGTTCGAACCGCCGGTCTCCACGCCAATCTTGCGCAGCACCGCGATGGAGGCATCGCGCATGCGCTGGTATTCCTTGTCCGTAAGCGTCTGCGCGGGGGCAACGGTGATCGAATCACCGGTGTGCACACCCATCGCGTCGAGATTCTCGATCGAGCAGACGATGATGCAGTTGTCGTTGCGATCGCGCACGACTTCCATCTCGTATTCTTTCCAGCCGACCACGCTTTCTTCCAGCAGCACCTCGCTGGTGGGCGACGCATACAGGCCGCGGCCGACGATCTGCTCGAATTCCTCGCGGTTGTAGGCGATGCCACCACCCGTGCCACCCATGGTGAACGAGGGCCGGATCACCACCGGGTAACCGAGCTCAGCCTGCGCCACGAGCGCATCTTCCATCGAGTGCGCGATCAGCGAGCGGGGTGATTCGAGCCCGATCTCGTTCATGGCGTTGCGGAATTTCTCGCGATCCTCGGCGGTGTCGATGGCATCGCGCGAGGCGCCGATCAGCTCGACGTTGAACTGCTTGAGCACGCCTTCGCGCACCAGATCGAGCGCGGTGTTCAGCGCCGTCTGGCCACCCATGGTGGGCAGCAGCGCATTGGGACGCTCTTTCTCGATGATGCGGGCGACCGTGCGCCAGTTGACCGGCTCGATGTAGACAGCGTCGGCCATCTCCGGGTCGGTCATGATGGTGGCAGGATTCGAATTGACCAGGATGACGCGGAAGCCTTCCTCGCGCAGCGCCTTGCAGGCCTGGGCGCCGGAGTAATCGAACTCGCAGGCCTGGCCGATGACGATAGGGCCGGCGCCGATGATGAGGATGCTTTCTAGGTCTTTGCGACGTGGCATGGAATCAGGTCTCTGCGCCGTTGTTCGGCCGCGGTCGATCGCGCAGCTGGTTCTGCAGCCGGCGGATCATGGACTGGGTGAAGCGGTCGAACAGCGGCAGCAGATCATGCGGTCCAGGACTTGCTTCGGGATGACCCTGGAAGCTGAACGCCTGCTTGTCGACGATCTCGATGCCCTGCAGCGAACCATCGAACAGCGACACATGCGTGGGCCGCACATGCGCCGGCAGGGATTCCGGATCTACGGCAAAGCCGTGGTTCTGCGAGGTGATCATCACCCGACGCGTGGCCAGGTCCTGCACCGGATGGTTGGCGCCGTGATGACCGAACTTCATCTTCATGGTGCGCGCACCGGCGGCGAGTCCGAGCAACTGGTGCCCGAGGCAGATGCCAAATACCGGGATGTCCGTATTCAGGAATTCACGGATGGCCTCGATGGCATAGGTGCAGGGTTCCGGATCGCCAGGACCATTCGAAAGGAAGACTCCATCCGGCGCCACGGCCAGCACTTCCGCGGCCGTGGTCTGCGCCGGCACCACGGTGATGCGACAACCCGCGTCGGCGAGCAGGCGCAGGATGTTGCGCTTGATGCCGAAGTCATAGGCCACCACATGCAGCCGCTGCTGCGGCCGCAGTGTTGGCCGACCCGGACCGCGCCAGATCGCGCCATCGTTCCACTGGTAACGCTCGCGCGTCGAGACGACCTTCGCCAGATCCATCCCGGCAAGACCAGGAAAGCGGCGCGCAGCATGCACAGCGGCATTCGAGTCGACATTTTCACCGGTCATGATGCAGCCGGCCTGCGCACCCTTCTCGCGCAGCACGCGAGTGAGCTTGCGGGTGTCGATGCCCGCGATGGCAACCACGCGGCCACGTTCAAGGTAATCGCGCAGCGACAGGCTCGAACGCCAGCTGCTCTCGAGCAGCGGCAGGTCGCGGATCACCAGCCCGGCGGGCGCGACCATGGATGATTCCTGATCCTCCGGCGTGGTGCCGGTATTGCCGATGTGCGGGTAGGTCAGGGTAACTATCTGTCTGGAGTAGGACGGATCGGAAAGAATTTCCTGATAGCCCGTCATCGACGTATTGAAGACAACTTCGCCGGTCGTATTCCCTTTTGCTCCAATGGAGATGCCGTTGAAAACGGTTCCATCTGCCAGAGCCAGTACGGCGCTCACACTCACTCACCGACCTCCGCGTGATCTTGGCGGCTTGTCATTATCTCAACTACATTTTTCAGGGGCGGATGCACAAAGCGGGAGGAGTTCTTGTGGAACGCCCTCCCGCCTTGCGCGGACTAAACCCGGTAACTGGATGTTACGGATTCGGCCGAAATTCTAAGGTTCCGGCCCCACTCTGTCCATGCAATCTTGCCCCGGACTGCAGCTACTCAAGTACCGATCTATCGCGGCTGCGTATATTGCAAGTCACTGTTTTGAGAACAGAAAATCGGCCATCCGGTAGTAGCCTGCCGGGCGTCCGACCAGCCAGACGGCAGCCGCGACTGCGCCTCGTGCAAACACTGCCCGGTCAGTAGCTACATGCGTCAGGCGCAGCTGTTCGCCCGC
>JANPGU010000172.1:0-19208 GCA_031424095.1 Gammaproteobacteria bacterium | reverse complement strand
AGCACCTGCAGCACCTCGGGTGGCGTGATGCTGCGAGCGTCGCGCCCCTTCCAATGCTTCAGGGCGGAGGCGTTGAGGATGCGCTGGGCGTACTCTGGCCGCTTGCGCTGTGGCCTCACATGGCGGTCCATGAAGGTCTTGCACAGGCTTTCGATGGAATGAGGATCACCTATTGCCGCGGTGTCACTGGACGCCGCCTCATTTGGGGGCGCCGTGCGGCGAGGCTTTGCCTTTCGAGGGTCGATACCGCCATCGATGAACCGGCGCAGATCCAGCACCTTTTCGCGGGCATCCGCGAGCGAAGTCTGGGGTAGGTGGCCCACGAGGATTCGGATGGTTTGCTTCCGCCATTTGTAACGAAAGTACCAAGTTCGGGTGACGGCGCCTGCAGCGGCCCGCACACGCAACTGCAGGCCTTTAACGGCCGGATCTGTGTGATCGCCAAGCCCTGCCGCTGCTACGCTGGTAGCAGTCATTCTGCCGACAGATGTCGTTCTTGATGTTCCTGTGGTCACTCTGTGGTCACTTTACATGAAACAGGGTGAAACAGCATAGACCCCAATGAGACGCAGAAATAGCTAGAAACGTAGGCTACTACACGCGCATAACGTCTCAGGTCGTCTCACACCGTTTCAGGAAAAGCTGCATGGGGTGCAAGGGGTCGGAGGTTCAAATCCTCTCGCCCCGACCAATACTTACGCTTCTCTGCGTGGCCCGGAAACGGCCTGGGGTACATCTCGGGGTACACCTTCCAAAGGGAGCCTGTGAGCTCTGCGTCTTTCTTTTCTGCCAGTACCACGCGAATTCAAGCGTTCAGGCACGGGCTATCGAGGCATAGCCTATTGCGTCCCTGTTGGCTTCCGGGACGCTTGCCATGCACGCCGCCGGCCCGAAGCGACGCTGCTGTATCAGCTGGTCGAGCAGCACTATCCTGCCTTTAGGGAAATGCGCGCCGAAGTTGGCCGTCCGCTGCCGGCCTACGTGGAGGAAGAGTTCGAGGCCTTTCTGAAGTGTGGTCGCCTGGAAGAAGGCTTCCTGCGGCTGCGTTGCGAGCACTGCCATGCCGAGAAGCTCGTGGCCTTCAGCTGCAAGAAGCGCGGATTCTGCCCCTCCTGCGGTGCGCGGCGCATGGCCGAGACCGCCGCGCTACTGGCCGATGAGGTGTTGCCCGAACACCCCTTGAGACAGTGGGTACTGTCGCTGCCGCATGCATTGCGGTTTTTGCTGGCGACAGATCCGGATGCGCTGACGCTGGTGCTGGGCGTCGTGTACCGGACGATCTCGGGCCATCTGCTGAGCGAGACCGGGCTCACACGCGCCACAGCTGCCACAGGTGCAGTCACGCTGGTGCAGCGCTTCGGCTCGGCGTTGAATCTGAACGTGCACTTCCACATGATGTTGCCCGACGGGGCGTATCTGACCGATGGCGCAGATCCTCCAGGGTTCCGCCATGTGGATGAGCCGGGAGCGAAGGCTCTGCAAGCGCTGGTCGAACGCATTGCGATGCGCATCGGTCGACTGCTGGAGAAGCGCGGCCTGGTCGAACGAGACATCGAGAACGCGTGGCTCCTGGCAGATGCGGCCGGGTCCGGCCCGCTCGACGACCTGCTCTGTCACTAGATCACCTACCGCATTGCCGTGGACCCCAGAGCAGGGCAGAAGCTGTTCACGCTGCAGACCGTGCCGGCACGATTGCCCGGTTTGGAAACAGATCACAATGGCGCGGCGCGCGCGGGCGGGCGGATTCTCACTGCACGCCGGAATCGATATCCAGCCCGGCCAGCGCGCGAAGCTCGAACGCTTGTGCCGCTATGCAAGTCGCCCGCCCGTGGCTACCGAGCGTTTGGCATTGACCGCATCCGGGCAGGTGCGCTATCAACTCAAGACGCGCTACCGAGACGGAACCACGCATATCGTGATGGAGCCGCTGGACCTGATGGCGCGCCTTGACGCGCTGATTCCGCCACCGCGCATGCATCTGACGAGGTATCACGGCGTGTTCGCGCCACACAGCCGTCTGCGGGCGAGGGTGACGCCAGCAAAGCGAGGAGTGGGATCAACGAAGGCCTCAGATCAGACAAGCCAGGCGCAGCAAGCGGCGACACCAAGGCATGTGGCGATAAACTGGGCAAAGCGGCTCAAGCGGGTGTTCGGGGTCGAGATCGAAGCCTGCGCCCGCTGCGGCGGCAAGCTCATGATCATTGCCTGCATCGAGGAGCCGGCGGTCATCGCGCGCATTCTGGCGCAACAGCAGAAGACAGCTGGCGACGAGTCTCGGCCAGAGCTGGCATCACTGGCGGCACGCGCGCCGCCTGCGCAGCCTCGATTGTTGTGATCCGGTTGTTGATGGGGCCTGCCGAGAACTGATGCGGCGGGGGAGGGCAGAGCTGCGCCGGCTGTCCGCGGCAGTTGGATTTCAGGCAGGTTGCAGGTGCCGCGACGTGATCATCAGGGGATTCGGGAGCTGGCGGGCAATTCGATGCGCCAGATTAATCGACTCGGCCTGCTGGAGGCAGTGCGCAGCTGGACACAAAACCCGCTCCACGAAACAAAACGGGCGGGGCAGGTGGGTTGATGTTCCTATCCAAAAGTTCCTATCCACGTCCGCGAGGCGGTTGATTCACCAACATCTGAGTCATGCCAAAGCGCTCCCGGATGTCAAAAACAGGTAGACCCTGTCCGATGAAGCCAGCGAGGTGATACACAGGCAGCATCGCTATGGAACTTGCGCCAAACGGTATGACAGTCGGCGTGTGGCCATGCACGACGGCCATGACATCGGGACGGGCCTTGTAGATTTCCGCATGTATGTAGCGCTCCCCATACTGGCTACGGCCGTTGAGGCTGACAGCGACGCCATCCAGGTCATACTCCAGAATATCGCCGCCTGCGACCAGTTCGGGAGCCAACGAACGCGCCATGAGGAATCGGGCGGGGTCCTTGTTGTGTCGGACGCTGAAATGACCGTATCCGTCGAGGACATCATGATCGGCAAGAATCCGGTTGGCGGCGACCAGATCTTCGATTAGTGCGCGATCAGCAGGCCCAGCCGAAACCGGGTGACTTTGGGGCGAGGCCGGTTGGCAGGCGAGAAAAAAAGCCAATCCGACAAGGCGTCCAACTGCTACTGCGTTTGTGTGAAAAATTGTACGCATGTTTGATCACTACACTTCAATGTTGCAGTCCAGCCAACCACCGGGGTGCCCGGTCCGAGCAGTAACCTCGGATCTGCGAAATGACGCCAACGCCACTCCGGGCAGCAGAGAGCCTGCACGAAGTGGCGTTGGGTCATCGGGGGGCGGGTTCCACTTGGCCAGCTTCAATCGATATCAACAGCTTTACTGCCATGAAGAAACCTGTGTCCTTGCCATAGTTGATGCCGAAGTCGTCACGCTGAATGGTGGCGTGTGCGTCTGCGCCACAGACTTCCGTGCCAGAACGCGGATTGGGTTGGCACTGGAAGCGCCCGATCTGCAGCCGCAGTGGACGCGTTACACCGTGGAGCGTGAGGGAGCCGTTGATCGCCGTCGGCTTGCCATCGTGGGTAAAGTCCTCAAGTTTCCCGCTGTATTTCGCCAGCGGAAATTTGGCGACATCAAGAATCTCGGCTGACTTGGCGCTGGTGTTCATGGCCTCAAGCCCAAAGTCAATTGAATCCATATGCATCGTTACGTCGACGTGACCGGTTTTTGCCTCGCGATCGAGCACGACCTGCCCTTCGGAGCGGTCGATTTTCCCGCGCCAGATCGAAAGCCCACCTTGATGGTCCGCTTCGAACGAAGGGAAGGTATGGCGTGAATCAATCTTGTAGGTCACCGGTGCAGCCAGAACCGTGTGACCAGGAAGTGCACAGGCGAGCACAATCAGCAATGTGGAGCAACGCATTTTATTTGGTCCTTTCATCAGTACGATTGCCTGGAATGGAGAGCACTCCCGGCGCCATTTGCGAAATGCATGTAGTGCCATCCGGGTTTGCGCGATCATCGCGAAGCCGGAGCCCGGTTAGTCAGGAAGTGGTACATGCCTTCGACGTTCGCAGCCAACCAGCTGTACCCAACCCATTTGGAATAATCTTCCATCTTGATGGTCGTCTTGAGCTGCTCAAGAGTTTGGCCCTGCGCAATGCCAGCGGCGACCTTGGTTCGAAGGGCATCGATGTATTCTCGCCAGGCGGTCAGGTCTGCAGCAGTGCCGGAAAGCCGGCCATGACAGGTTGTGACGACCTTGAAGTTGGCGGCGATGCCCTCCGTTTTCATTACCGCTGCCATCCATTCGTCAAACATTCCGTTTTCATAGTCCATTTCGCGATGAGGCAGACGGCCGATGTCGATATAGTCGCAGCCGTACAGCACGCTGTCGTCGGGGAAAGTGATCAGGGACATGTCATTGCTGTGATTCATCTTACCCATCCACTTGACATGGGTGCGTTTTCCGCCAAGCGTGATGTTCAGTTCGTCCGAATAGGTGATGGTTGGAGGCAGTACGTCGGAGATCGCCCCGCGCGTAATCTCAGCTCCCCCCAGCTTCCCGTCCTTGTTGGCATCGAATCCAGAGAACTCATAGTCGGAGATCTCCTCCTTCGCCTCGGACCGGTCGACGGAACCGTCACGGTTCTTGTCGAGTGAGGCAATGGCAGACCGCTCTCCTACGACATCCGCAAGTCGCATGTTCGCCGGAGGCATGACGAAGTTGCCAGGCATATTGGCGTGACCAACAAACTGTGCCGTATCTGCAAAGACCGCGCCGCCGGAGGCATGGTCCCAGTGGTTATGGGTGTAGATCACGTACTTGACGGGCACCTTAAACTGCCGCGCTACCTCCTCCTTGAACCACTCCGCAAATGCCCTGTTCATGGGATCAGCAAGGACAATACCCTCACTCGTCACGAGAAACGTGGTGCGCGTGTTGTTGTTGGACGCGCGATAGACATTGTCGGTAATTTTGTCGATGGAACGCCTCACGGCCTCCTGTGCCATCGCCTGTGACGCTACAGGCCAAAGCAGGAGTCCGAGCCAGAAAGAGAGTGAGCGGCGATGCAGTGACATTGGATACTCCAGCAGTGATTCTAAGAAGACAAAGCCCGTCGTGTTAAACACTACTCGTCACACCCGTAACGGGCATATGGCTACACGACATTGATATCGATTTCGCCGCTGCCCTCGACGCCTCCGCGGATTCGGTCTCCTCGCTGGACCACCGCAACCCCGTCAGGTGTGCCGGTGAAAATCAGATCGCCCGCCGCAAGCGAGAAATAGCTTGAAAGCTCGGCGATCGTGCGCGGGACCGACCAAATAAGCTGCGCAAGATCGGCTTCCTGCTTGATCTTGCCGTTCACGGCAACCCACAGACGGCCCCGATCGGGATGGCCCATAGCCGGCACGGGGTATAGCGGGCCACAGGGTGCAGAGTGATCGAAACTTTTGCCAGCCTCCCAGGGGCGCCGCAATTCCTTGGCGAGATCCTGAAGATCCCGGCGTGTTATATCCAGTCCGACGCCATAGCCGAACACCTGGTCCAGCGCTTTCGACTCAGGAATGTCGATGCCTCCGGACTTGAGGGCGACGACCATCTCGATTTCGTGTTCCACTTCCCTGGAATGTCTCGGATAAGCGAAGTCGCCGTCATCTGCGACGATCGAGTCGGCCGGCTTCATGAAGAAGAAGGGCGGCACGATATCCGGGTTGTCGCCCAATTCGATTGCATGGGCCATGTAGTTTCGCCCCATGCATTACACCAGGCGCCCGGGAAAGCGCAGCGCTGTACCCACTATTGCGATGGAAGGTACTGGAGGTGCTGGAAAAACGAACGACGTCTCGGCAGACAAGGCTGCCTTGGGAAGCATCTCGCTGCCCGTGGCCGCCAGCCCCAGTGCCTGCAACACATTCCGTCTCGTTATTCGATTCGTCATGACGATGCACCTGATAGTCGAGACTATCCCCGCAAATGTCTGTTCAGGAAAGCGGTGGTCCGCTTCCACGCAAGCGTCGCCGCTTCCGCGTTGTAACGTGGTGTGGTGTCGTTGTGGAAGCCGTGCACGGTGCCAGGATAGCTATGCATCTCGTACTGCTTGCCGGCCGCCTTGAGCGCCGCTTCATAACCCGGCCACAGTGCATTGGTACCTTCGTCGTTCTCGGCGTAGTGAAGCAGCAGCGGCGCCTTGATGTTCGGCACGGCTGACGCGTCGGGCGCACGGCCATAGAACGGCACGGCAGCGCCCAGCTCCGGCATACGTGTAGCGACAAAATTTGTCGCTCCGCCACCGAAACAAAAGCCAATGCAACCCACCTTCCTGTTCACCTCCGGCAATCCTTGCAGGTAACGTGCTGAAGCCAGGCAATCCTGAAAGGTCTTGACCCGATCCAACTTGCGAAACAGCTCAATCGCCTTGTCCTCATCGCCGGGCCAGCCGCCGAGAGTAAACAAGGCGTCGGGTGCGAAGGCCACGAAGTTCTCCAGAGCCATGCGTCGGGCCACATCCTGGATATGAGGATTCAAGCCACGGTTTTCGTGCACTACCAGCACACCCGGAATTCTGCCGCGCTTCCCGGCGGGCTTTACCAGATAGCCTCGCACACGACCGTTTCCGTCGGGGGACTCCAGCTCCACGAAACCGCCGCTGATGCGCGCATCAGTCGGTTGCACCTGGGTGGCCTCGGCATACTTTGGCCGCAGCGCTTCCAGCAGAATCGTGCTGGTCGCAGCGCCCACGGTAAACCGGGAGGCGCCGTCAAGGAATGCTCGCCGACTTATCCGCCCGTGCACATAGTGGTCGAACAGTTTGAGTACTTCTGGATGAAAATCATCCGTGGTCAAACGTGGCATTGCTCTCTTCGCGATGGGTCGCCATCCTTAGGCACCTTGTACGACAACGGGATGGCGTACATAAACAGCATTGCTCCTGACTTCAAATGACCAGTACTGGCAATCCGTGAACTCAGCTCCAAACTAGTGTGACGCGGTTCTGCCCGGAACTGCCGATCAGTCTTGCGACACGCCTGATAAGTTCTGCGGAACTTCAATCCTCATCATCTACTACGGGGCGACGTAGGCAGTTTTCACAGTGGTAAATTACCCCATTGCATAACGTCCCTGCTCGCGCGGGCCATAACTTGAGCCCTTGCGAGCGCCGAACGGCACATGGTAGTCGACACCGGCTGTGGGTACGTTGATCATGACCATGCCCGCCTCTGCCCGCCGACGAAACTCGGCTGCATGCTTGAGGGACGTGGTCATGATCCATGATTGAGAGCCCAAATGACACATCATTGGCTACTGCCAGCGCGGCCTCAAAATCGCGCACGCGGATAACACTGGCGACGGGTCCAAAGATTTCCTCGCGAGTGATCTGCATCTCTGGCGTCGAATCTGTAAACAGCGCCGGGGCAAGGAAGTAGCCTCGTGTTGCACGCTCCAGAACCTGATCCCCTTGAACAAGAGTTGCACCTTCATTGCGCCCAATGTCGATGTACATGAGATTCTGATCAAGCTGCGTGGCGTCGATCACAGGGCCAATGTCGGTAAGGGGGTCCAGCGCATGACCAACCAATTCGCTTCATGTGGCAACCGACTGTGGTCACCCTTGTGGTCACTTTCGGAATTCGTGCATTTTCACCTCTGTTTGGCCGCTTGGCGGCTGCCATTCACGGCTTGGGCAGGGACAATTCGCCAAGGTCAATGAGGAAAGGTGGGAGGCAAGCGCCACGGGTCACATACGTCCGTTGACCCTTCACCTACCACGCGTAGCTTCGAAATGGACGGCAGTTGTTCGCCGGCGCCAACGATCCGCAGGAATAATTGCAGGCGGTGCGAAAGCTGCGCAATCACTGCGGAGCTTTACGGGCTGACAGGACTTGGGAAGGTAACGATGACGCCAAGACCCGGAGCATTGTCCACCAGCTTGAGGCTCGCGAAATGGGCATGCGCAATGGCGGCAACGAGGCTCAGGCCGAGCCCGTGTCCCGGCGTGGAGCGGCTCTGCTCGAGTCTTGCGAACCGTCGCAACACGACCGCACGGTCCTGCACGGCGATGCCCGGGCCGTCATCGAGAACGGCGAGTTCGATCCCTTCGGGCCTCTGCCGCAACGAGAGAGTGACAGTCGAGCCAGCCGGAGTGTGACGCATCGCGTTCTCGATGAGATTGACGAGCAACTGCGAAAGCAGGCGGCGCTCGCCGGATAGGGCGACGCCTGGCTCTGCCGCAACGTATAGCTTGTGCCCGGAGGATTCGAGATCTGGACGGAAGGCCTCGCCCACCTGTTCGACTACCGCGGTCAGGTCGACTGGCTGAAACGATTCGCGGACTTTCCAGGTCTCGATTTCCGAAATTCGCAGCAGGGCGCTGAACAGTTCGAGCAGCTCGCGCGAACGTACTGTGGCTGCCTCGATCGCGATGCGGTAGCCTTCTGCATCGGATGGCTGTGCGAGAGCGTCCTCGAGCAAGTAGTGAATGCGGCTAAGTGGAGTACGCAAGTCGTGTGCTATGTCGCTTGAGACCTGCTGCAGGTTCTCCAGCAGCTCTGCGTTACGGTCCAGCATCTTGTTCAAAGTCTCTGACAGGCGGTCGAACTCGCTCGACGACCCGTCACGCGGCACGCGCCGCGTCAGATCCCCGCCTATGATTGCCTGTGCAGTCGCGTTTATGTGCTCCATGCGGCGCCGGACTACCGCTCCCAGCGCCCAGGCACCCCCGACACCCAGCATGAGCATGACACCGAAGTTCACTGCGAATGTGCGCAGCAGGACCCTGTCAGCCTCTTCGATGGGATTGCGGTCCGCCGCCACGAGTAGCCGCCCGCCGTCCGGCAGGGCCGTTGTAAGGGCCTGTGAAACATCGCGACCGCCCGTTCGTCCGCCAATCCGCAGCATTTCCTTCCATCCCGGCTCCGGCATGCGGCTTCGGAGCTTGCCTGCCAGGCGGTTTCCCGTGCCGTCGACCAGCCGGTAACCCATGCCTGTTTCGCTGCCTTCGATTTCACGACGCCCGATTGCGACCGCAAGAGCAGGCAATCCGCCCTCTTCGTGCACCGCCAGCAAGGCATTGGTCTCGGCTTCGATGCGGTGATTGAGCTGGACTTCGAGGGCCTCATGGGTTGTCTCGAAGATGATGGTCCCAACCAGCAGCGTCGCGCTGGCGAGCACCAGGCTCACGAGCAGGACGAGGCCGAATGTAGAGCGAGGCAGCAGCCGCATCAGTCGCTGCGGATCATGTAGCCCGCACCACGCACCGTGATGATCGCGTCCTGCGTGAATCCGGCGTTGAGCTTGGCGCGCAAGCGGCTGATGTGGGTCTCGACGATGTTGGTACGCGGATCAAAATCAAAATCCCAGATTCGTTCAAGCAGCATGGTCTTGGTCATGAACCGATGCGCGTTGCGCATCAGCGCTTCAAGCATCATTATTTCGCGCGGTTGCAGGTCGATGCGCTTGCCAGCGCGGCGCACTTCGCGCTTGCGCAGGTCCAGTTCGATGTCGAGCACGTGCAGGAACGGCTCGAAGCCGGCACCCTGCGGCCGGCGGACGATGACGTTCAAGCGCGCATTCAGCTCCGAGAAGGCGAACGGCTTGACAAGGTAATCGTCGGCCCCGTTCTCCAGCGCCTCGACTCGGTCGGCGATCTTGCTCATCGCTGTCAACATAATCGCCGGTGTACGGATGCCGCCGGCTCGCAGCATCTTCAGCACTGACAAGCCGTCGATTCCGGGCAGCATGCGATCAAGCACCAGTGCGTCGAAGGACTCTTCAGTCGCGTGGAAGAGGGCATCCTTGCCAGACGTTACTACAGTGACAGCATGGCCCTCCTGCTCCAGGCCACGCCGCACGAAGTCGGCGGTCTCGGCGTCATCTTCCGCGATGAGGATCTTCATCGGCGCTCATCTTAAGCCGTCCCAGCCTCCGCCGAGAGCGCGAAAAAGTGATATCTGCAGCTGCGCGAGCCGCACCTCCGAAAGCAGCAGCTGACTCGCAAGGTCATTGCGCGAGCGTTCGGCGTCTACCACGACCAGGTAGCTCTCCGCCCCGAGTCGCTGGCGCGACTGAGCGCGTCGCACCGCGGACTCCGCCTGTTCCTGTGCCAGTACCAGGCCCGAGCGATGTTTGTTTTCTGCGCTGTAGTCGGCGAGCAGGCTCTCCACCTCCGACAGGGCGTGCAGCAGGACCTGATCCCAGGTGGCCAGTGCCCCAGCCGCAGCGCCGCGCGCGCGGGCGATGCGTGACCGAACCGCGGTCTGATTCGGGAACACCCAGGTGATCAGTGGCGTCAGAATCGCATCGGAACCGCCGCCGATGAGTCCCCCCGAGGCTCCCAGCTGGATTCGTGGGTAGAGTTCGGCAGTCGCGACTCCGATTCGAGCCAACGCGGCCGCCAGACGCGCTTCAGCTTCGCGAATATCCGGGCGCCTGGCAATCAGCGCCGCGCCATCGCCCACCGGCAGCGGCACGGAAATGCGGGGTATGGCATCGCACTGCGCATCGAGACCGACGGCCTCCTGTGGGAACTTGCCCTGCAGCGCCGCGAGCCTGAACAGACTGCGCCTGCGATCAGCGACGAAGGTCGCCGCGCCGGCAGCGACACGCTCGCGGACTACCCCGGCCAGTGCCAGTTCGAGTGGCGATACATCGCCTATATCGAGTTGCCTTGCCACGAGCTCATAACTGCGCTGCTGCACCTGGATCTGCCGGGTTGCGAGCCTGGCACCGGCATCCGCGGCGCACAGTCCCAGATAGGCGGCGACTGTGTCGCCGACGACAGCGACACGAACAGCATCGAGCGCAGCGGCACTCGCTTCAACCTCGGCGCGCGCTGCGCGCAGGCCGGCGCGTACCTTGCCGAACAGATCGATTTCCCAGGAGATTGTGGCGCCCAGCTCATAGCTGGTCTTCGGAATACTTGAAGTACTTGGCTGCCTGTCGGCGCGATCCGGACCCACCCCGCTTTCGATGACCGTCGCAGGCAGCCGCGCTGCCCCAGCCTCCTGCGCGCTGGCGCGAGCAGTGTCGAGGTTCGCCATGGCCACTCGGAGGTCGGCGTTTGCAGCGAGGGCGCGTTCCACGTGGGCGTCGAGCACCGGGTCGTCGAACAAGCGCCACCACGCCGACGGGGGTCCGGATGCGACGATCGCATCACCATCGGCTCCCAGGAAGGAGCCGATGGCAGAGCGGGGAGGCGTGGAGGCAGCAGGTCTGGGTCCCCCGGTGCAAGACACCAGGCAGATCGCGATGACTGCGGGCAACAGCTTGGGGATCATGGTGCTATTCGCTTTCCGAACCGTGAATACAGAGTCGGCATCAGCAGGAGGTTGAGCAGCGTCGATGTGACCAGCCCTCCCAGGATCACGAGCGCCATCGGATGCTCGATCTCGTGGCCGGGCGCATCGCCGCGAATCACCAGCGGCAGCAACGCGAGCGAGGCGCAACCGGCGGTCATGAGGATCGGGATGAGCCGCTCCTCCGCACCGCGCTGAATTAGTCGCGGACCGAAAGCCTCACCCTCCTGCTCCTCGAGGTGTTTGTAGTGGCTCAGCAGCATGATGCCATTGCGCGCCGAGATGCCGAGTACGGTGACGAAACCGACCAGCGAACCGAGCGACATGACGCCCCCGGACAACACGACGGCAAACACGCCGCCCAGGATGGCGAAGGGAAGACTGCACGCGAGGAGCGCAGTGATCCTTAGCGATCGGAACTCCAGCCACACCAGCAGCAGCACGCCGAGCACACTGACAGCACTTAACACCAGCAGCTGGCGCTGTGAGGACTGCAAGGCGGCATACTCGCCCAGGAACTCCGGATGGTAGCCGCGCTCGAACGGCAGCGCGCGCACGCGCCCCTCGACCTCACGGGCGATCGCGGCGAGGTCCGAGCCCCTGACGTTCATCGTGACGTCAATGCGCCGCGAGCCGTTCTCGCGGCGAATCTCGTTCGCCGCGGGCATGATGCGCACGTCAGCGATTTCCGCAAGCCGTACCTGCGCGCCCGTGACCGTCGTGATCAGCAGGTTGCGCAGGCTGTTGAGGTCGGTGCGGATGGAGGGCTCACCCCACACGGCGACATCCATGCTGATCTGGTCGCGATAGATTTCACCGACCTTGCTGCCGGCGATCAACACGGTCGCCGCGCGTCGCACTTCGCCTGCCGAGAGACCGTAGGCGGCGAGTGCTTCAGCCCGTGGCCGGATCTGGATCTGAGGTATAAGAGTCTGCTGCTCGATCTTCAGGTCGACGATTCCCGGCGCGTCTGCCAGCGCGGCCTGTACTTGCGCTGCTGTTGAGCGCAGTCCCGCCAGGTCCGGCCCGAAAACCCGGACCACGAGCGTCGCGCCGGCTCCGCTCAGTACTTCCTTGATGCGCTCACGGAGGTAGGTCAGGACGTCGCGCGTTATGCCTGGATAGCCGTCAATCGTCTCCTGGATGCGCCGAACGCTGTCGTCGTAGTCGACGTTTTCGTCGAGACTGATCCACAGTTCGGTGAAGTTTGGGCCATACACTTCATCGCCCGCCTCCGCGCGCCCGATGTGCGCGCCGAAGTTGCGCACTCCGGGGATCGCGCGCAGCTCCTTGCTGGCGAGAATCGTGATGCGATCCATTGCTTCGACTGAAGCGCCCGGCTTCATGACGAAGTGCATCAGGAAGTCGGTCTCGCGGAAGTTGGGCAGAAACTGGTTCTTTGCAGTGATGTAGCCGATCCCGGCAAGGCCGACGCCCGCCGCGAGAATGCCGATGGCGAGCGACGGTCGGTGCAGCATGCGTGGCAGAAATCTCGCATAGCGCTCCTTGAGGAAACGGACCAGCCCCGGCTCGCGTTCGGCCGGCGGTACATTGCCCAGCAGCGTTAGGCATAGCGCCGGCGTGATCGTAAGTGCCACCAGCAGCGATGTCGCGATGGCAAGCATGTATGCCGTGGCGAGTGGTCGGAAGA
Source organism: Gammaproteobacteria bacterium (assembly GCA_031424095.1). GTDB lineage: Bacteria > Pseudomonadota > Gammaproteobacteria > Steroidobacterales > Steroidobacteraceae > ZC4RG30. The sequence continues at coordinate 6,296 of JANPGU010000172.1, read as the reverse complement.
AGCTGCCGGCGACGCCCCCAAGGAAGAACACCGGCAGGAACACCAGCATCACGATCAGACTCGCGAACACGACCGCGCTGCGTACCTCGAGCGATGCGCTGAGCACCACCTGCAACGCCGGGAGCGGTGCTTCGGAGTGCCGGTTGAGGCGTAGTCGCCTGCCGATGTTCTCGACGTCAATGATCGCGTCGTCGACGATCTCGCCGAGTGCAATGACGAGACCAGCGATCACCATCGTGTTGATGCTGGCCCCGAGCCACTTCAGCATCAGCGCCGCGCCCAGCAGAGCGAGCGGGATCGTGACCAGGCTGATCGTTGCTGCGCGCCAGTTGCGCGTGAACACCAGCAGTACCAGAGCGACGAGCGCGCAGCCAAGCCACATGGCCTGCGTGAGGTTGCTGATCGAGCGCTCGATGAAAGTGGCAGGGCGAAAGATTGTCGAGTCGACTTCCACACCATCGAGCGCCGGCTTCAATTTAGCGAGCGCGCGTTCGACGCCCAGGGTGACGTCGAGCGTGTTGCCACCCTGCTGCTTTTCGACGATGAGCATGATGCCAGGCCCGTCGTTGATGATCGCATTGCCAATCGGCGCGGCGTGCCCTTCGACTACGCGAGCGACGTCGCCGATGCGGATCGGTACGCCGTTCACCAGCTTGATCACCGTGCGCTCGAGATCGGATGTCGTCTGTACAGGGGCAAGATGGCGCACGGCGATGCGCTGATTGGCTCCGTCGATGAAGCCGCCACCGCCGACAACGCTGGCGTCGCCTGCGGCGCGCTCCACCTCGCCGAGGCCGACACCCGCTACCGCAAGACGCGCCGGATCAATTAGCACCTGCAGCTGCCGATCGCGCTGACCCCACACTGCGACGTTCGCGACGCCCGGCACGGCCATCAGCTGCGGTCGCATCGTCCAGCGGACCACTTCCGACAGGTCTTCCTGGCTCAAGGTCTTCGATGAAAGGCCGATCTTCATCGCGCGACTGGTGGCCGAAAGTGGTGGCAGCATCACAGGCGGGCGGATGCTGGTGGGAAGGCGTGGTGTGACGGTGGCCACGCGCTCCTGCACGAGCTGGCGCGCGCGGATGACGTCGGAGCCGGGCCGAAACAGGATCACGACGGAAGACAGGCCGAGCACGGATTTGGATCGCAGTGTCGCGAGGCCCGGCACGCCATGTACCGCAACCTCCAGGGGTACGGTGACGAGGTTCTCGACTTCCTCGGTCGAGAGGCCGGGTGCTTCAGTCTGCACCTCCACCATGGGTGGGGCGAACTCGGGGAACACGTCCATCGGCACGTCGCGAGTCGCGCGTACCCCGAACACGATGAGCAATGCGCCGAGCACGAACATGAGTACCCGCTGCCGGAGCGCCGCACCAATCAGCCATTTGAGCATGGCTACTTTGCTCCGAACTCAGCGCCGAAGAGCTCCATCGCCCCTTCGCTGACTACTTGCGCGCCAGCACCCGGGCCACGTGCGAGCCGCGCCTGACCGTTCACTGTCGATGTAACCTCCACTCGCCGGCGTTCGTAGGCATGCGCTGCAACGAGCACGTAGACCCATTCGCCGCCATGGATGTCGCGCAGAATCGCCGAGGCTGGGGAAACAAGGCTGGATGAGTTGCCACGCAACGGCACCTCGACGGCCACACGCTCGCCGAGACGAAATGGCTCGGTGTCGCTCGCGAGGGCGTAGTACAGGTCGACTGTACCGGCACTCGTATTGGCGGTAGGTGGACCATCCACGGGTCGGGCGCTGCGCTCGCGATCGACTGCACCGAGTGACTTTACCTGTGCCGGGGCTCGGCTATCGATGTTGGCCAGGTCCGCCGCGTACATCGCCGCGCGCACCCACATTCGATCTCCACGAGCTACGTCTGCGAGCGGTGGCCCAAGAAGTGCACGCTGCGCCTGCGCGGTCGCGAGGTTGGCGCGTGCAACACCCAGCACGGACTCCGCCTCGTCGCGCGCCCGGACGCTGCCTGCCTCTTCACGCACCAACGCCTCGGCGCGCACAAAGGCTCGCTCCGCGACCTGCAGCTCAGCACGCCTGCGCGCGACTTCACCGTCGGCGCTAGCCTGGCCGGCACTGAGAGTACCCAAGTCCATCGCGGAGCTGACGGGGAGGCCGCCCGAAATTGGCGCTGCTACCACTTCGCCCTGCACGCTACGCACCAGCCGCGATGTACCCTGCACCAAGGCGACAGTCTTTAGGCCGAGCCGCTGTTCGGCCTCGGGAGTCAATGTGAGTTTGAGGAGTTCACTCTCGTGTCCCACTGAATCAGCCTTCACCGGCTTGACCACCGCTGCAGGGGGTGAGCCCACGCTGCAAGCCACTAGCACGAAGCAGAGGCAGGATGAGAGCGTCGCAATGCGCGGCGACGCCGATGGCGATGTAGTGAGCATGGTCGCGACTCCGGAGCGTTATTAGGGGGAATCATCGAGCACCAGAGTTCGCCAGTGCTTTCGGCATCTATACAAAATGCGAAGGTAGGGCCGGCGACAATGGGAGGGGATGCCGATCCGGTGTTCCCTCCCAATCTATCTTGAGTGCAGGACGGGGAGCTCCGAGCAGGAGGTGACCGCTGCCGCAGGGCTTCGATTGTCCATGATGTCCACGAATTCCGCGTCAGTGCGCAATGCCGCACTGCTTCCGATATAGTCGATGAGAAGCCGAGATACCTGCTCGAGGTTTTGGATCCCGATTCCAGCAGTCAAATTAAGTAGGTACTCTTAGGTTCTGGTGCAAAAGCGACCAAACCGTAGGTGCGTTGCCTCTTTATGTACCGGAGGCAGAAAACCGGATTCCAGGCTTCGCGAGCCCGCAATTCTTGCATGTTGAAACATCACGGATTTCGAGTGTCGCGAATGCTTCGGTAAGACGATCACGAAAGAACTTGACCGCCTCATCTCCCTCGTTTGCAAGTTTCCGGTTTCCTGCAATCGGCTGAGAACTCCGCTGTCAGAGATCCAGCTGGGCTTTGATTGCTTGCCACGTGCGACGCAGCGCAATGTCGTGAACTTCCCTTCCGCATCGAGATCGAGGCGTGTGCCCGCTGCGACGGGGAGCTGAACGTCAGCGTTCAATCATGAAAGAATTCGATGGATCGTTGAAAAAAGATCATTTTATTTCATGGATCCAGATTCCTAGGATGCTGCCAATGACAACTCTCCGCTCGGCAGTCCACCACTTCCCACGCTTACCGGCCTGCGGCGCATGGTCAGGCAACCAAAAAAGCGCAGGTTGTAAATCGCCATGAATCAACCACTTGCATTCGCCATAAAGAGTATTTGTTTCGATGAGAACTATCACCCATCGGACAATACGCGCATTACCACCAACTTCGCCAATCTGGCTCGTGGGCAGAAGCGTCAGGAGAACCTGCGTAACGCCCTGAAGATGATTAACAACCGTTTCAATGCCTTGGCCCGCTGGGACAATCCCGATGGGGACCGCTATTCCGTTCAGCTGGAGATCATTTCAGTTGAAATGAATATCAGCCATGGCGAAGGCGACAGCAACTTCCCGGCGATCGAGATAATGAAAACCACGATTGTCGACAACAAAATCGGCAAGCGCGTCGAAGGCATCGTAGGGAATAATTTCTCCTCCTACGTCCGGGATTACGATTTCAGCGTACTGATTCTGCAACACAACAAGAATCAAGCGGCATTCAGCATCCCGGACAATTTCGGCGACCTGCATGGGAAGCTCTTCCGGCATTTCGTCAATTCGGATGTCTACAGACAGAATTTCATCAAGCCGCCTGTCATCTGCCTTAGCGTCTCGGACAGCAAGACCTACCATCGGACGGAGAATCGGCACCCGGTATTGGGAGTCGAATACCAGCCAAGTGAATCATCCCTGACCGAAAGCTACTTCAAGAAGATGGGCCTGCAGGTCCGCTTCTTCATGCCGCCGAACGGCGTGGCACCACTGGCTTTCTTCTTCTTTGGCGATTTGCTCAATGATTACACCAATCTTGAGCTCATCAGCACGATCAGCACGATGGAGACCTTTCAGAAGATCTATCGGCCTGAAATCTACAACGCCAATTCCGTCGCGGGCGCTTGCTATCGGCCGAGCCTAAAGAATCAGGACCATTCGGTGACCCAGATTGTTTACGACCGGGAAGAGCGCAGCAGGTTGGCCATTGAGCAGGGGAAGTTCGCCGAGGAGCACATCATCAAGCCATACCAAGCCGTTCTCGAACGGTGGTCTGCCGATTGGGTTCAATGATCCAATCATCAAATCAAAACACAAGTGCGCCAACGATGAAAAAACTATTGCCCACTTCGACCGCCGGCAGTCTGCCCAAGCCCTCCTGGCTCGCCGAACCCGAGAAGCTCTGGTCGCCCTGGAAGCTGCAGTACGATGAACTCGCTGATGGCAAACGCGATGCCCTGCGTTTGACCCTGCAAGAGCAGCAGCAGGCCAGCATCGATATCGTCAGCGACGGCGAGCAATCCCGCCAACACTTCGTCACGACCTTCATCGAGCACCTCGACGGCGTCGATTTCGAAAAGCGCGAGACCGTCAGGATCCGTGATCGCTATGACGCGAGCGTGCCGACGGTCGTTGACGCGGTGTCCCGCCTGAGGTCCGTCTTTGTCGAGGATGCCAGGTTCCTGCGTCAGCAAACCAAGCAGCCAATCAAGTGGGCTCTGCCCGGTCCCATGACGATGATCGACACGCTCTACGACGCCCACTACAAGAGCCGCGAGAAGCTCGCCTGGGAATTCGCCAAGATCCTCAATCAGGAGGCCAAGGAACTCGAGGCGGCCGGAGTGGACATCATCCAGTTCGACGAACCGGCGTTCAATGTGTTCTTCGATGAGGTGAACGATTGGGGCATTGCCACGCTTGAAATGGCTATCGACGGGCTCAAGTGCGAGACTGCCGTGCACATCTGCTACGGCTATGGCATCAAGGCCAACACGGATTGGAAGGCAACTCTGGGTTCGGAGTGGAGGCAGTACGAGCGCATCTTCCCGAAGCTGCAGAGTTCCAATATCGATATGGTCTCGCTGGAATGCCACAACTCGCGCGTTCCCATGGACCTGATCGAACTGCTGCGCGGCAAGAAGGTCATGGTGGGTGCCATCGACGTGGCAAGCGATAAGGTCGAGACGCCCGAGGAAGTCGCCACCACGCTGCGAAATGCGCTCAAGTTCGTGGATGTCGACAAGCTGTGCCCTTGCACGAACTGTGGCATGGCCCCCTTGTCCCGTGCCATCGCCCGAGCCAAGCTGAACTCCTTGAGCGCAGGCGCAGAAATCGTCCGGAAGGAACTCTCGAGCTGATGCGGGTCCAAAGCCTGCCTACTCAAGACACGCCATGACGCTGATCCGTCCCGCCATCGAGCCCTCGCGCTTTCGCGAAGCGCTTGGGCATTACGCCGCCGGTATCACGGTGATCACATCACACGTCGACGGCGAGCCGATCGGCTTCACCTGCCAGTCCTTCTACAGCGTGTCGATGAGTCCGCCACTGGTTTCATTCAGCGTGAAGTCCAGTTCGTACAGCTATCCGAAGATCCGCCGGGCCGGTCGATTTACGGTCAATATCCTGTCGGTGGATCAGGTGGAGATTTCCGACCAGTTCGCTCGGCAAGGGGCGGACAAGTGGTGGGGCGTCGAATGGCAGGCATCGCCGCTCGGCAATCCGATCATCGGCGGCAGCCTGTGCTGGCTTGATTGCGAGATCCACGCCGAACACGCCGCCGGCGATCATCTGATCGTGATTGGTGAAGTGAAAGCGTTGGATCGACGGGAAGTTGCCCCTGCGCAGCCATTGCTGTATTTCAAAGGGCGCTATTGCAACCTCGCCGCGGCGGCGGCAATGTTTTGTCATCCTTGAGATCGCACCCAGCGCGTAGCCCCGCCAGGGCGCTTGTGTACGTCAGGTCAAAGAAGTCCTGCAAGCCTTGTCGCTGACCAGCTTGACCACGCTGGAGAAATCCAGCCCACCGCGGCCGGCCGAGGCTTCCAGGCTGAGGCGGCTTTGAGGAAGGCGAATGCTTCGGCTCACCGGTCGGCAATCGACGGCACCCCGGGGAGGATGGTCCCGGCGTGATCGTTCGCGGCTACCGTCGCTCGATACTTTCGATCCCACGACCCAGCGCAATGACTATCGCATCGGTTCTTCGAACAATTCCTGGGTGACAACATGCTCGCATGAGGGACTGTGCCCTGCGGTTGGATTCTGTAGCCACTTAGGCAGTGAGTCGTGGGTCGATGTTGCCTTCGTTGATCCAGTCTTGTCGAGCCTTGTCCGGCGTACGGTAGCCGATCGA
>JANPGU010000171.1:0-2652 GCA_031424095.1 Gammaproteobacteria bacterium | reverse complement strand
GCCGCAGCTGACCGCGCCGCTCAATCCGCTCCAGGAAGAACCTCCGGACTTCGAGCGCATGCTCGAGGCATGGATTCCGCTCGCCTATGTGATGAACAACCTGAGTCGCGGGCTTGGCTTTCCCGACAGCTATCCCTTTGTGCTGTCGCCGACGGTGGTCGGGAAGCTCCGGTTCGTGCACGACACGGTGTTCGGACGCTGATACCCCTTGCAATCGACTGTATTTAGATATATCTTTAGTTTCGATATATCGAAACACGGTCGTATTGACCCACAGATGTATTGAAAACCTGGGCAATTCTGTCCAGGTAGCTGAAATAAAAGGGATTTATGAGAAATATGTTTGAATCACACCAACAGGGACCGAATGGTGGATATGGGCACAGACACGGCTTCCACGGCGGCAAGCCGCGTCATGGGGCTCCGCGTGGTCAAGGTGACGGCGAGAGGCGAGGTGGTGGCCATGGGCGCCACGGCGGACAGGGTGGCCCTGAGGGACGCGGCGGCCGGGGTGGTCGCGGTTCCGGCCGGGTGTTCGATCCGGGTGAACTGCGGCTGGTCGTGCTGGCGCTGATCGCCGAGAGCCCGCGCCATGGCTACGAAATCATCAAGGCGATTGAAGAACGCCTCGCGGGCACCTACAGCCCGAGCCCTGGCGTGATCTATCCCACCCTTACGCTGTTGCAGGATCTGGGACACGCCACGGTCGAGGAACACGACGACAGGAAGCGTTACACCATCACGGCAGAAGGTCAGCAGTACCTTGCGAACAACAAGGTGGCGGTTGAGGCAGCGCTGGCGCGCATGAAAGATGTCAGTGCACGGCATGGCGGCGGACCCGCGCCACAGATCATCCGTGCAATGGAAAATCTGAAGCTTGCACTGCGGTTGCGCATGGGGCGGGGACCCCTGACGGAAGAGCAACTGCAGGCCGTGGCGGCAGCCATCGATGCCGCCGTGGTGCAGATCGAACGCAGCTGAGTCTGCGGAGCGCTATGCTCCCGTGGCATGGATGTATCGGTTGCCCGGCATATCAACCCCGCCTACCTGGGTGACGAAGCCAGCCTCGTGCGTGGCCTTGCGCTAGAGGCCAGCCTGCCGGCAGAACAGGCCGCGGATGTCCGCGTGGTGGCGCAATCCCTGGTGGCAAAAGTGCGAGCCTCGCGCCTTGAGCACTCGGGCCTCGATGCGTTTCTGCAGCAATACGATCTGGGTTCGAAGGAAGGTGTGCTGCTGTTGTGCCTTGCGGAGGCATTGCTGCGCATTCCCGATGCCGCAACAGCGGATCTGCTGATCCGCGAGAAGATCACCGCCGGCGACTGGCTGGCGCATGTGGGTGAGTCCGATTCACTGTTCGTCAATGCATCGACCTGGAGCCTGATGCTGACCGGCAGGATCGTACTGCCGACCGTGCAGCCGGAAGAGCTTGCATCGTTGCTGCAGCGACTGGCGGCGCGCCTGGGCGAGCCGGTGGTGCGGGCTGCCTTGCGGCAGGCGATGCGGATCCTGGGCACGCAGTTCGTGATGGGGCAGACCATCGACGCCGCCATCGAGCGCGCGCGCGTGGATGAACAGCCGGGGCTGCGGCATTCGTTCGACATGCTGGGCGAGGGGGCGCTGACTGCCACCGATGCGGCCCGGCATCTGGACGCCTACATGGCGGCGATCGACGCAATCGGAAAAGCCTATGCAGATGTCCCGGCGGAAGACCGGGCCAGCATCTCGGTGAAGCTGTCTGCTTTGCATCCGCGCTACGAGGTCGCGCAGCAGGCACGCATACAGCGTGAGTTGCTGCCACAGGTGTTGACGCTGATGGAACATGCGGCCCGTTGCGGCGTGGCAGTGACCATTGATGCCGAGGAAGCCGAGCGCCTGACGCTGCAGATCGAGATCGCGGCCGCAGTCATGGAGGCGCCTTCCCTCTGCGACTGGCAGGGGTTTGGTCTGGCGGTGCAGGCGTACCAGCGCCGCGCGCCGGCGGTCGTCGACTGGCTGATCGCGCGTGCCCGGCGCAGCCAGAGGCGCCTGAATGTGCGCCTGGTAAAAGGCGCGTACTGGGACAGCGAGATCAAGCGGGCACAAGAACGGGGGCTGGCGACATACCCCGTATTTACCCGCAAGGTGAATACGGATGTTTCATACCTGGCCTGCGCGCGCAGGCTGTTCGCCGCAGACCCGGCGCTGATCTTTCCGCAGTTCGCGACGCACAACGCCCACACCGTTGCCTACGTGCTGACCTTGAGCAACGCAAACAGCCGGGCCTTCGAATTCCAGCGGTTGCATGGCATGGGCCGCGAACTGCATGACAACCTGATGGGTGCGGTCCCGCAGCCGGCCTGCCGGGTCTACGCACCGGTGGGTTCGCATGAAGAACTGCTGCCCTACCTGGTGCGGCGCCTGCTGGAAAACGGTGCAAATACCTCGTTCGTGAATCGCATTGTCGATGAACGGATTTCCGTCGCGGACATCATTCGAGATCCGGCGGCCGATGTCGCGGCGCTGCAGGACATTCCGCATCCGGATATTCCCGCTCCCGCCGCGCTGTTCGGCGCGACGCGGCGCAATTCAGCGGGCCTCAATCTTGCCGATCCGCTGCTGCTGGATGCGTTCACTGCCGCCGCCGCGGTTGAAGTGAATCGCCACGTCGCAATG
>JANPGU010000170.1:0-16723 GCA_031424095.1 Gammaproteobacteria bacterium | reverse complement strand
GATGCCGAATTGCTGGAATTTCTCGGTTCGCTGGATGTGGAAGAAAGTGGCTGGCAGGAATATCTGGAGCAGAAACCCGTGAAGGCACCCGTCAAGCAGCCGGTGAAAGCGGCGCCACCCGGGCGCGCCACTGAGCCGAAGCAGGTGAAAGACAAATGAAATCACTCGTTGTAGCCGGCATCCTGGCATTGGCATGCGGCGTCGTTGTGGGCGCAGAACCAGGCACTTCGGCAACCGTTACCGCCGGTTCCACCCGCATCGAATGGTCCAGTCTCAGCCCTGAACAGCAGAAGCTGCTGGCGCAGTTCCAGCCGCGCTGGGATCAGCTGCCGCCGCAGCGTCGCTTTGCCCTGGCGCGCGGCGCTGACCGGTGGCTCCGGATGAACGACAGCGAACGCGGCAATGCGCAGGCGCGTTTCGGCCAGTGGCGCAGACTGTCGGAACAGCGGCGCACATTGATCCGTGAGCGCTACAGCGACTTCCAGAGCCTGCCACCCGCCGAGCAGGATCGCATCCGCGCCGAGTTCCGCGAATACCAGCGGCTGTCTGCAGCACGCCGTGCAGAACTGCGCCGCGAGTGGCAGCAGCGTTCACGGGCCGAACGCCAGCAACTGCTGCGCGAGGCGCGGGAGCGCCGGCTGCAGCGACGATTGAATCGCTAGATCTCGCATTAAAGAATGCCGTGGGCAGACACTGCACGCGTAATGTGTTGATCGGAAACACTGCCGCGGCACTGTGTTAGGATGCGACTCCTTTGCCGGATCGCGACCGGTCTGTTCTACGACCGGGTTCCAGGCATCGCGAGCCTGAAGCTCCCTAAACAGGAAACTCAATGAACTTCTCTGAACTCGGGCTCAAGCCCGAGCTGGTGACGGCTGTCACCGAAAAAGGCTATTCCGAACCCACCCCCATCCAGCTGGCTGCGATCCCTGCGGTGCTGGGTGGCCGTGACGTGCTCGCAGGCGCACAGACCGGCACCGGCAAGACTGCCGGCTTCGTGCTGCCGATCCTGCAGCGCCTTGGCACGCGCGGCACCGGCGCGCCGCGCGCCCTGATCCTCACGCCAACACGCGAGCTCGCTGCACAGGTCGCAGAGAGCGTGCGTCACTACGGCAAGCACACCAACCTGCGCTCGGCGGTGATCTTCGGCGGCGTCAGTGAACGCCCGCAGATCGATGCGCTGCGCACTGGCTGCGACATCCTTGTTGCCACGCCCGGCCGCCTGCAGGATCTCATCAACCAGAAGTACGTGTCGCTGGCGCAGATCGAAGTGTTCGTGCTCGACGAAGCCGATCGCATGCTCGACATGGGCTTCATCCATACGATCAAGAAGATCCGTGCAATGCTGCCGAAGGAACGCCAGAACCTGATGTTCTCGGCCACCTACTCCGACGACATCCGCAAGCTGGCCGAAAACCTGCTGCGCAATCCGCTCAAGATTGAAGTCGCGCCACCCAACAAGACCGCCGACCGCGTGGAGCAGGTGGCCTACCGCCTCCCCAAGGAACACAAACGGCATCTGCTGGCGCATCTGATCAACGACGGCAACTGGCACCAAGTGCTGATCTTCACGCGCACCAAGCACGGTGCGAATCGTCTGGCCGAGCAGCTGGGTCGTTCCGGCATTCGTTCACTGCCCATCCACGGCAACAAGAGTCAGAACGCGCGCGTGCGCGCACTGGAAGATTTCAAGGCCAACCGCATCATTGCGCTGGTGGCTACCGAAGTCGCGGCACGCGGCCTGGACATCAAGGAACTGCCGTACGTCGTCAACTACGAATTGCCGAATGTTCCTGAAGACTACGTGCATCGCATCGGTCGCACTGCCCGCGCAGGCTCCACCGGCAAGGCGATCTCCCTGGTTTCACCGGACGAGACCTCGTACCTGCGTGACATCGTGCGACTGCTCGGCCGCGATCTGCCCACCATGCCGCTGCCCGCCTTCGAGATGAAGGAACCACCGGCCGTCGCGGGACAGCCGGCGCCGAGTCAGTCCTCGCAGCAGCCCCGTCGTCATGCGCCCTCGCCGCAGCGACATCATCATCGCGGCGGTCGCAGCCACGGTGGGCGCGGCGCCACGGGCGGCACGGGCGGCACGGGCACCGGCGGCCCGGCCCGCGCCAAGTAATGGCCTGAGGCCATTGCGGCGCCTTTTCCCTGGCGCCGCAATCGCGCTAGAGTCGGCAGCATGCGAATCGCTGCTGCCACTCTCCTGTTTCTCTGCCTGCCTGCATGGTCGGCCACTCCCGGCCCGGCATGCGCAGCACTGTGTGGTCAATGGCAGATGGACGCCAGCCGCAGTGAAGCGGTAGCACCCGCGCTGGATACAGCACTGGCCGAATACAAAGACCCTCGACCAAAGCGCAGCAAGGATCGCGGCGACGCCGACCCGTTCGGGCAGATCGAAGCGGAGGCCGAGCGTTCGCTCGGTCCCATCCACGACCGGCTGGGCCGCGACGACCTGCGTGCCGAACTGCAGCACGTGCTTGCTGCGCCGGAACGGCTGCGCCTGGACGCGCGACGCAGTGAGATACTGATCCTCGGCGACAAGAATCCCGAACGGCGCCTGACTCCTGGCGAACCGCATGCGCGTGTGGATGCCATCGGTACGGCAACCATCAAGGTCAGCTGGAACTCCGGACAACTGCTGGTCACCGAAAAATATGACCGCAGGCGCGCCTACTCGGAGACCTACGCGCTGCAGCCCGCCGATGGCTCACTGCTGGTTACGCGCGAAGTGCGACGTCCGGGCATGAAAGCGCTGCGGTTGAAATCGGTATATCGGCGCAGCTGACGATTAGCGCGGCGGAACGCGCTACAATGAGCACGCTTGAATAATAATCCGGCGTCTATCCTCGGGGGGAGCGGGCTGTGAAGATTCGCACTCTATTCGCATTGGCAGTGGCCATCTGCGCGTCCGGAGTTGCGCTTGCGCATCATTCGTTCGCCATGTTCGACCACGATCACCAGATCAAGCTCACGGGCACGGTCACCGACTTCCGCTGGCAGAACCCGCATGTGTACATCCACCTGCAGGCGCCCGATGCAAAGGGCAAACAGCGCACCTGGACGATTGAATGCGCGAATCCCGGCATCCTCAATCGCATCGGCTGGAAGTTCAACATGATCAAGAAAGGCGATCACATCACCGTGATCGTCGGTCCTCTGCGCACCGGCGAACCGGGCGCTTTGCTGAAGCAGGTGCAGTTGCCCGACGGCCGCAAATTCGGCAATGGCGGCCCTGCCGGCCCTCCCAACATCCAGTAATACCGACCGGAGCTTCAACATGCGACGTTCCGCTTCATTGGTCCTGGGCATGACTTTCCTGGCTCTGCTGGCCTGCAAGGAGAAGTCAGCCGAAAAACCCGTGGTGGATTCTCTGGACCATCGCGACTTCAGTGGCACCTGGGATCGCTATCCCGCGCCCACCGACGCCAGTCGTGACCCAACCGTGGTGCCGGTACCCAGTCCCATCCCGCCGCCGCCGCTGAAACCCGAGTTCAAGGCGGCCTACGACGCGGAACAGAAGAAGATCGACGCCGCCAACAAGGCGGGCGAACCCATCGCCAACAATTACACGCACTGCATTCCCGATGGCATGCCCACGATGATGCAGGCGATGTTCCCGATGGAAGTACTGCAGACCAAGCGCCAGACCACCATCATCCAGGAAGCCTACAACCAGGTGCGTCGCATCTATATGGACGACACGCTGCCGGCGATTGAAGATGCCGAACCTGGCTTCTGGGGACATTCCACCGGCAAATGGGAAGACAACGATTTCGTGGTCGAGACCATCGGCATCAAGGAACAGGTGCGCTTCCGCAACGCACCGCATTCCCCTGCCATGCGGATCCACGAACGCATGCGCGTGATCGATGCCAACCACTTCCAGAACGACGTGATCGTGGAAGATCCGCAATACCTCACTGGTCCGTGGACCTGGACCTGGAAATACCAGCGTCGTCCCAACTACAAGATGTATGAGTACGTCTGCGAAGACAATCGTGAGTTTGCCGACCCGGTCACCGGCAAGCAGCGCATGCGGATGGACCCGCAGTAAGCGCAAGGAGCGCCAGACATGACATCACTGAGTCGCCGCTGTTGTGCCATTGCATGCATGCTGCTGGGTGTTGCTGCCCCCGGGCTGGCAGCCAGTGATGTCGCGGCCACCCTGACGCGCCATGCCATCCAGGAACATCCGACCGCCGCACGCGAAGACCCGCGCTGGCGCCCGCCCCGCAAGATCCTGCTGCTGCAGTTCGGACAGAGCTGGAGCCAGCCGGAGGCAATCCGTGCCGCCTCGCGCAACGCCGATCTGGTGATCGCAACCAATGCAGCCGCAGCAATCGCTGCGGCTGCAGATGCCGATGTGATCATGGGGTACAACCCCGAGATCTGCGATCCACGCATCATCAATGGCGCAAGACAATTGCGCTGGCTGGCGTCGCTCTCGGCGGGGGTCGAGAGCTGCATGGAGCTGCCGGCCGTCAAGTCACGCAGCCTGATGATGACCAACATGCGCGGCGTCGATTCACCCGTCATCGCCGAGCATGCCATCGCGCTGATGCTGGCACTGGCGCACGGGCTCGACCGCTTCGCGGTCGACACCTCGCAGAGTGTGTGGAGTCGCACCTCGGCTGCCAGGGTTCCCATGCAGTTTCTGGAGGGCAAGACGCTGCTGGTCTCGGGTCTCGGTGGCATCGGCACGGAAGTCGCCCGTCGCGCGCATGGGCTCGGCATGAATGTCGTCGCTACGCGTGTGGGTGGCACGGGCAAGCCGGATTTCGTCAGCCATGTCGGGCAACCTGCGGAACTGCTCGCGCTGGCCCGTACCGCCGATGTGGTGATCAGCGCGGTACCCCTGACGCCGGAAACTACTGATCTCTACAACAAGCAGTTCTTTGCAGCGCTCAAGCCCACTGCTTTCTTCATCAACATTGCCCGTGGCGGCAGTGTGGTGACCGAAGAGCTGATGGCGGCATTGAACGAAGGCCGCCTCGCTGGTGCGGGTCTTGACGTCGTCGATCCGGAGCCGCTGCCACCCAGCCATCCACTGTGGAAGTCACCGCGCATTCTGTTCACTCCACATATTTCTTCGAGCTCGGACCTGCCTGGCGAGGCGCGCTGGACAATCGCGGTCGACAATTTGCGCCGCTATGCCGCCGGTGAGAAGATGCTGAACATGGTAGATCTGGCGCGCGGGTTCTAGCCTTTCGCGCCAGGGACGAAAGGATCCTTTGCAAGATAACAAGCGTCTTGCGCCGACCCTGGTTGGCGCTCTGGGCATCGTGTACGGCGACATCGGCACCAGCCCGCTCTACGCCTTCAAGGAATCCTTGAACGCCGCAGGCGGTAGCGCCGGACAGGCAGCTGAAATCCTGGGCGTGCTGTCGCTGATCTTCTGGAGCCTGCTCATCCTCGTCTCGCTGAAGTACGTCGTGCTGCTGCTGCGCGCCGACAACGCTGGCGAAGGCGGCATCCTGTCCCTGGTCGCCCTTATCCAGCAGAAGCTCGGGCAGTCCGGCCGCTGGGCCAGACGCGCGGTTGCCGTCGGCGTGCTGGGCACTGCCCTGTTCTTCTGCGATGCGCTGATCACGCCCGCCATCTCGGTGCTCAGCGCCGTGGAAGGCATGGAACTGCTGGGCGACGGCCTGCATCGCTTCGTGCTGCCGATCACCATCGGCATCATCATCGGCTTGTTTGCCATCCAGCGGCGTGGCACCGAACGCGTCGGACGGCTGTTCGGCCCCATCATGCTGGTGTGGTTCTTCGTGATCGGCGTGCTCGGCCTGCGCGCCATGATTGCCGCGCCTGCGGTGCTGGCGGCGGTAAATCCACTATACGGCGTGTCGATGCTCAGCACGCATCCACTGCTGGCACTGGCCATTCTGGGCTCGGTGTTTCTGGCGGTGACCGGCGGCGAAGCGCTGTATGCCGACATGGGGCATTTCGGTCGCACGCCGGTGCGCATCGCCTGGTTCACGATCGTGTGGCCCGGCCTGCTGCTGAATTACTTTGGACAGGGCGCGCTGCTGCTGAACTCGCCGGTTGCAGTCTCGCAGCCGTTCTTCGCGCTCATTCCCGCTGGCCTGCTGCCACTGCTGATCGTGCTGGCCACCGCAGCGACCATCATTGCGTCGCAGGCCACGATCTCCGGTGCCTTCTCCGTGGCGCGACAGGCGGTACAGCTCGATCTGCTGCCGCGCCTGCTGATCCTGCAGACTTCCGCAAATGCGCGCGGCCAGATCTATGTGCCTGCGGTGAATATCTTCATGCTGGTCAGCGTACTGCTGTTCGTGCTGGCTTTCCGCTCTTCCACCGCATTGTCCGCCGCGTATGGCGCCTCGGTGGTGGGCACCATGCTGCTGACGACCATGCTGGGCTCGGTAGTCGCCGTCACGCAGTGGAACTGGCCGAAGTGGCGTGTTGCGCTGGTATTCGGCGCCTTTCTGCTCGTCGACCTGGCCTTCGTGCTCGGCAATGCCACCAAGATTCCGCATGGCGGCTGGGTACCCCTCAGCATCGCGGCGGTGATGTACTTCATTTTCACCACCTGGCGTGATGGCCGGACCACGTTGCGCGCGGAACTGGGCAAGCGCGCAGTCAAGCTGGACATGCTGCCAACGCTGCTGGACGGCGCAACGCGCGTGCCCGGCACGGCCGTGTTCCTGGTGAGCAATGCCGGCTTCGTGCCCACGGCGCTGCTGCGCAATCTCGAGCACAACCGCGTCTGCCACCAGACCGTCGTCATGCTGAATCTGGAAATCACCCGCACGCCGCGATATTCCGGACCACGTGCCTGGGTCGAGATGCCGCGGCCCAACGTCTACGCGGTGCGGGCCCGATTCGGCTTCATGGAAACACCGGATGTAATGGAGGCGCTGCGCAGCGCGCGGCAGCGTGGTCTCAAGGATATCGACGACGACGTGTCGTTCTTCCTGGGTTGGCACCTTGTGCGCGCCCGCCCTCGCGACTCATTCCTCGCCGACCTCAAGTTCCGGCTGTTCGCGTACATGCAGCGCCGTAGCGCCCAGGCGGCCGAGTTCTTCCGGATGCCGACGCATGGCGTGATGGTCCTCGCGACGGACATCGAGCTGTAGTTCATCGCGGTCCTGCTCCCGGCGCGGTGGACCGCGGCCGCCACCGCCACGCATCGTCAGTGCAAATGTAATCGGCACGATCACATCCACGCTGCGCGGCACGCCGTTGTGCAGATACGGTCTGAACAATGCCGCAAGCACTGAATCGCAGGCCGCACGATCCAGCGTGGCAAAGCCGCTGGAACGATGCACAAGCGCACTCTGCGCCTGCCCGTTGCCATCCACCAGCGCGCGAACATGGACCACACCCTGTGCCCGCGCCTGCTTGGCAGCCGCGGGATAGACCGGACTGGGCATCCGCACCCAGTCAGCCTGCGCGATGGAAACGGGCGACTCCGAGTCGCCGGTGGTTGCCGGCGCAGTCGGTGCAGGTTGGGGCACCGGCGTCACGACGGCTGCTACGGTGATCGTCGGGGGCGGTGCCGGCAGATCGATGCTCACCACCGGCAAGACGATCTGCGGAACAGTGACTTCCGGCGGTTTGACAGCGGCATCCGGCGGCCGCGCTCGTTCGGGCGCAAGCAGCATCACCACCTGTATGGGCGACGACTCCGGTTCGACATCTGCCTGTGGGCCCCGCATCGACAGCGCCGCAGCCAATGCGGCCACATGCAGCACGATGATTCCCGCCAGCGCCGCGCCTCGGGCAGTCCAGAAGCGGCGGGACGAATGCGCACGGGAATACATAGGCCAGATGCTAATGCAAGTGCGAATGATTCGCAATTGCACATTTGCCAGGCCAGATCAGGTGTCGGCCCACATCCTGAGGAGGTTGTGATAGTGGGCGGTAAGCGCGACGCACTCCGGCGCGTCGCCCAGCATCGCGCGCAATGACTGGATGGTCAGGTCCAGGCTGTGCAGCTGGGTGCGGCGCGCGTCGTCGCGCACCATGCTCTGGCTCCAGAAGAAAGCGCACACGCGGGCACCGCGCGTGACCGGCCGCACTTCGTGCACGCTGGTGGCCGAATACACCAGCAGGTCGCCGGCAGGCAGCTTGGCCTCATGCTCGCCGTAGCGGTCCTGCACGACCAGCTCACCACCGTCGTACTCTTCTGGTTCGCAGAGGAACAGGGTCGAGGAGACATCGCTGCGCAGGCGCTGGGCGGTGCCCGCCTGGCTCATCACCGCGCCATCCACGTGCCGGCCATAGGTACCACCGCCCATGTAGCGGTTGAACAGCGGTGGCAGGATTCGCAACGGCAGCACCGCCGAGAAGAACTGTGGATGCGCGCCGAGCCGCGCCAGGATGCGGTCGCTCAACTGCCGCGATACCGGATCTGCGGGATCCAGCTGCTCATTGTGCTTTACGCGCGCGCCCTGCTCACCGACGGTGGCGCGACCATCGGACCACGACGCTGCATCAAGCGCGCGCCGGAACTCGCACACCTCATCCCGCGACAGCACGCCCGGAATATGCAGCATCATTTCAGTAGAACTTTAGCGTGCCGCTCAGCAGGATGGTACGCGGCGTACCCAGCACGAAGCGCGAGCCACCGTTGTTCAGGCTTGCAAGATAGAACTTGTCCGTCAGATTCTGCACATTGAGTTGCAGCGAGATATTCTCGTTCACCGTATAGCCTGCCATCGCGTCGAACACCCAGACTTCCGGATTGGCCGCCAGGTTGGTGGCAATCGCCTGCGCCGCGTTGCCATTGCGGAACTGCGAGTCGGTGAAGCGGGCGCCGCCACCGATCGTCAGGCCGAACGGAAACCTGTACGTGGTCCAGGAAGTGAAAGTCGTCCTGGGCGTATAGGTCAGCTGCGCACCGGTCGTCGTCGCCGTGCCCTGCGTAACCACGGTGTCCAGCGACGTGAATCCAGCCGTTACCTGCCAGTTCGCCGTGAGCATGCCCGAGGCACCCAGCTCGAAGCCGCGCAACTTGCGCTCACCGTACTGGGTGATTTCAAGGGTGGCGGGATCCTGTTTGGCCAGATCATTCTTGTTGCGGGTGTCGAACACCGCCGCGGTCAACACCAGGCGGTTCTCGAGCAGGTCCCACTTCGTGCCAACCTCGATGTTGGTTGCCTTCTGCGGATCAAGGTTTGGTGCGTTGATGTTCACTGCGCCGGTGGTGGCATTGGGAGCGGGAGTGCTGAGCGTGAAGTTCGCGCCGCCCGGAGGCTGTTGCGAGGTGCCGAGGGCCGCATAGAAACGGCCATTTTCCACTGGCTTGAAGACCAGGCCAATCTTGCCGGTGAACAGCGTGTCGTCGTCTTCGAGGTAGGTCGATGCAACGACAGGTGTCGCCACCGCAGCAATGCTGGTGAACTCGGTGCGATACCGGTCGACGCGCACTCCGGCATTGAGACTCCAGTGATCGTTGAAAGTCAGCGTGTCAAACAGATACGCCGCCGCGGTCACCGTCTTGCCATCGGTGTATGCGCCGTTGTGCAGCAGCGCGGCGAAGGCATCGGCGGTGCTGGGGTTATAGAGATTCGCCACCGCAGTAGTCCCTGACGCGGCCATGCCGCGACTCGCCTGGCGCTCGTAGATGAATTCGAGGCCCGTACTCAGCGAGTGAGTGATGCCACCCGTCGCAAAAGCGGCGGTCAGATTGCTCTGGTTGGTGAGGATCTCGTTGACCTCGTCGCGGCCCTGGCGGCTGCGGGTCAGCGTCCACACCGCCGGTGCGGTGACTGTGGATGTGCCAGCGGCGGCCTGCGCTGCGGTGCCCGTGAACAGGTTTCCAAGGCCATTCACGCCGGTGATGACCCGCTGCAATGTGGTCCGGCCGTAGCGCGATATGTTGCGCAGCGTGGTGCCTGCTGCAAGATCGTGTTCCACCTTCGCGGTAACCATGTTCGCATGCACATGCTGGTAGTCACTCAGTGCGCCGTAGAAGTTTTCCCGGTCCACGGCAGGTGCGGCGTTGACGGCAGCCGTGATTGCCGTGTTCAGCGCAAGGATGTTGGCGGTCTGTGCAGGCGTCGGGTTGGTCGGCGCAGCCACGACGCTCTGGTAGTTGTAGTTCAGCAGGCCGATTACCGGCAATCCGCCGTCCGGCGTGTTGTTTTGCTTGGTGAACAGGAAATTGAAATAGGCGCGCGTTTCGCCGCCCAGGCCCAGCGCCAGCGAAGGCGCAAAGCCCCAGCGAGCGGCATCCACTACACCACGATCGGGCTGGTCACCTTCGTCATACATGGCGTTGAAGCGCACTGCCGCGCCGTCCCAGGCGCCAAGCGTCTGGTTCACATCGGCCTCGCCGCGCCTGCGCTTGGCGGTGCCGAAGGCCTGCTTGCCAGCTGCGGCATCCAGCAGCGTCGGCTGCTTGCTGGAAAGATTGATGTAGCCGGTGGGCGCACCGCGGCCATTGTCCGAGCCAGACGGACCCTTCACGATCTCGATCTGTTCCGTGTTGAAGGTGTCGCGGGAAACCGCGCCCAGATCACGAATGCCGTCCAGGAAGATGCTGCCGGCCGTATCGAAACCGCGCATCGAAATGGAATCGCCCGAGGTGGTGTTGCCGTTCTCACCCAGTGTGAAGGTGATGCCCGGCGTGTTGCGCAGCGCCTCTGCCAGCGAGCCCAGCCCCTGATCGTCCAGCAACTGCTTCCTGATCACGGTGATTGTCTGCGGCGTGTCCAGCAGTGGCGCCGTGAACTTGGGAGAAGAGGCCGTATCGGCCTTGTAGCCGTTGTCGACCTCCTCGGTCACCCTCACGCCCCGCAGCAACTGCGGTTCGGAAGCCGTGGGTTCCGCCGCGCTGGCCAGATCGATCGCGGTGAGCGAAACGAGGGCCATGCCCATTGCACGGGGATCGGAATGCCGACGCAGGGCATGTACGGCGTGTTTACGACCCTTGATCACGGCAACTCCAGCACTCCATTGATCGCAGAAATGCTAATGCGAATGGTTCGTATTAGCAAGTGGATATTCGCGGCGCGCCACAAAGAGGATCAGGCGATGACTTTCCCGGGAAGCAGAGCCCTGCACTTGGCGCTGGCTGGCCTGGCGCTGGCCGGATCTGCAACTGCGGCCACCGACGTGGAAGCATTCGCCGCCCTCCCGCTGCTGAAGCGCCCCCAACTGTCGCCGGATGGCCGGCGTTACGCCGCGCTGGTGTCGACCAATGGCAGGCAGTTCCTGGTGACTGTTCCCTGCGATGCATCGATCGCAAAAGCGCTGCACATCGAGCTCGGCGATGAAAGGGTTCTGCTGAGCTGGGACTGGGTCAACGATGACTGGCTGATCATCCGCATTGCCGCGCGGGAGAACCTGCAGGGACAGACCTGGACCATCACCCGCGCTCTCGGTGTCAGCGCGCGCGACTGCAATGGCCAGGTGTTTCGCAACTTCGACACGGCCAATCGGCGTGAAGGCAAATCACTCACGGTTCCCGCACTGTTCCTGAAAGACACGGGCAAAGCGCTGGCGTTCTGTTACAGGAACGGGTGCGCGTCGCTGTATGAACTGGACCTCGCGACGATGTCGTTGGGCCGGGATGTCTTTTCCGTCCAGGGCCATGACATCGAAGGCCTGCACCTGAATCCGGATGGCACTGCATTGCTGGGTGTCTCGTTCCCGGATACGCAGTATCGCACCCAGTGGTGGAGCCGCTGATGCGCGAGTCGCAGCGCGACGGCGCGAGCTATCGCTGCGCGCGGTCTCGCCGCTTGCGGCACCCACCGATTTCTCGATACCGGTGCTGCTCGTGCACGGCAGGATCAACCTGAGCGTGCCGGTGACACAGTCACGCCAGATGGCCGAAAAACTGAAGCGCGCTGGCAAGGTTGTGCGCTTCGTGGAGCAGCCGCTGGCCGATCATCATCTCAGCCGCACCGAAGAACGGCTGCAATTCCTGCAGGAAATGACGGTCTTTCTGCCGAGAGACAACCCGGCGGACCAGGCACCGCCGCGCTAGCGGCTCTCAGGTCGCAATGCCCTGCGCGCGCAGATATTCATCGTAGGTACCGTTGTAGTCAGCGATGGTCCCGTCCGCCTTCATTTCGATGATGCGCGTGGCCAGGGCACTGACGAACTCGCGGTCATGTGACACGAAGATCAGCGTGCCGGGATACTTCTCGAGGCCGATCTGCAGCGACTCGATGGTTTCCATGTCCATGTGGTTGGTGGGCTCGTCCATCAGCATCACGTTGGGACGCGTGAGCATGAGCTTGCCGTAGATCATCCGGCCCTTTTCGCCGCCTGACAGCACCTTCACCGACTTCTTGGTCTGGTCGCCCGAGAACAGCAGGCGTCCCAGCGTGGCGCGCACGATCTGGTCGTCGTCCGCCTTGCCGGTGTAGGCCGACATCCAGTGGAAAAGGTCGATTTTCTCGGCAAATTCAGCCTGCGGGTCCTGCGGCATGTAGCCCACCTCCGCATTCTCGACCCAGGCTACGCGGCCGCTGTCCGGCTTCAATTCACCGGCGAGGCAGCGGATCAGCGTGGTCTTGCCGATGCCGTTGGGGCCGATGATCGCAATGCGTTCGCCGCCCTCGATCGTGAACCCGACATTGCGCAGCACCTGCACATCCGAACCCGGGTAGGTGAAGTTCAGCTTCTCGACGGTGAGGGCTGAGCGGTATAGCTTTTTCGCCTGCTCGAAGCGGATGTAGGGATTCTGCCGTGTCGACGGCTTGATATCCTCGACCTTGATCTTCTCCAGTTGCTTGCGCCGCGAGGTCGCCTGCCGCGCCTTGGATGCATTGGCAGAGAAGCGCCGCACGAACTCCTGCAGGTCGGAGATCTGGTCGCGGGCTTTCGCATTGGAAGCTTCCACGCGCTGCCGCGCCTGTACCGACGCCAGCATGAAATCGTCGTAATTTCCCGGATAGATCTTCACCTGCTGGAAATCAAGATCCGCCACATGCGTGCACACCTGGTTGAGGAAATGCCGGTCGTGGCTGATGATGATCATCGTGGCTTCGTAATCGTTGAGGATGTCCTCCAGCCAGCGGATCGAGTTGATGTCCAGATTGTTGGTGGGCTCGTCGAGCAGCAGCACGTCGGGCTTGGAGAACAGCGCCTGGGCCAGCAGCACGCGCAGCTTCAGGCCGGGTGCAACCTCGCGCATCGGGCCGGTGTGCAGTTCCTCGGGAATGCCGGCGTCCGTGAGGATGCTGCCGGCGCGGGACTCGGCGTCGTAGCCGCCGTACTCGGCAAACTTGCCCTCGAGCTCGGCGGCCCGCATGTAGTCCTCATCACTGGCACCGGCATCGGCGTAGATGCGGTCCCGCTCGGTCATGGCCTGCCACATTTCCATGTGGCCCTGCATCACGACGTCCAGCACCCGCTGGTCTTCATAGCCGAACTGGTTCTGGCTGAGCTTGCCCAGCCGCATGCCTGCCTGCAGCATGACCTCGCCGCCACTGGGCTCCAGTTCCCCACCCAGCATTTTCATCAGCGTGGTCTTGCCGGAGCCGTTGGCCCCGATCAGGCCGTAGCGGTTGCCGTCGGAAAACTTGACGGAAACCTGCTCGAAAAGCGGTTTGGCGCCGAACTGGATGGTCAGATTGGCCGTGGACAGCATGGGCAGCTCGCGTGGGTGCGCTGGGCGGCCTGAAGCCGCCGGAATTGCGGCGGCGCAGTCTATAGCAGATGGCGTCGACAGGGGCATTTATCGTATTCTTACGGGCTTTTTAGCGGGTCCGGATGCCTTAATCGGGCGACCGGGCCATCCCATCCGATCAGTCATGGAATTTTCGCAATGGCCCGCACTACCCCTCTCGCAGACATCCGCAATATCGGCATCATCGCGCACGTCGATGCCGGCAAGACCACGACCACCGAACGCATCCTGTATTACACGGGTCGCAAGCACACCATCATCGACATCCATGACACCAAGGACATGAAGACGTCGACGACCACCGACTATCTGGAACAGGAACAGAAGCGTGGCATCACCATCCAGTCGGCCGCCGTGTCGGCGTTCTGGAAGGGCAAGAAGATCAACGTCATCGACACCCCGGGCCACGTGGACTTCACCATCGAAGTGAACCGTTCCCTGCGCGTGCTCGACGGTGCGGTCGTGGTGTTCGACGGCGTCGCCGGCGTAGAACCGCAGTCCGAGACCAACTGGCGCCTGGCCGACAACTACGACGTGCCGCGCATGTGCTACGTCAACAAGATGGACCGCAGCGGTGCCTCGTTCACGCGCTGCGTGGACATGATCATCAAGCGTCTGGGCGCGCGTCCCCTGCCGCTGCAGATCCCGATCGGCTCGTAAGACAACTTCAAGGGCATGATCGACCTCGTTGAATTCAAGGCGCTGGTCTGGGATTCAGACGACAAAGACTCCGAGTGGCAGACCCTGGACGTCACGCCTGACCTCGCCGCGAAGCTTGGCATCACAGTGCCGACCGACGTTGCCATCCTCAACAACGCCCAGAAGTACCGCACCGAACTGGTCGACACAGCGCTCGAGCTGGACGATGTCGCCATGGAAGCGTACCTCGAAGGCACGGAGCCTTCGGTTGCAACCCTCAAGGCCTGCCTGCGCAAGGGCACCATTACTGGTGTGTTTACTCCAGTGCTCTGCGGCTCTTCGTACAAGAACAAGGGCGTGCAGCAGGTGCTGGATGCGGTGGTCGACTACCTGCCTGCCCCAACGGACGTTGCGGCCATCAACACGGTGGACGCTGACGGCAATCCCATCGGCGAGCGCAAGTGCTCTGACGATGAGCCGTTCTCTGCCCTGGCCTTCAAGGTCATCAACGACGTCTATGGCGCGCTGACCTTCGTGCGTGTGTATTCCGGCGTGCTGGCCAAGGGCGCCTCGGTCATGAACTCCACGCGCGGCAAGCGCGAAAAAATCGGCCGCATGGTCGAGATGTTCGCGAAGGAAGCCAATCCGATTGAGGAAGCCCGTGCCGGCGACATCATTGCGCTGGTCTCGATGGCCGATACCGACACCGGCGACACGCTCTGCGATACCGCCAATCCGGTGGTGCTGGAGCGCATGCGTTTCCCCGAGCCCGTGATCAGCGTCTCGGTGATCCCGAAGAACAAGACCGAGCAGGAAAAATTCGGTGCGGCACTCGGCAAGATGGTTCGTGCCGATCCCTCACTGCGTCTGGAAACCGACCGTGAAACCGGCCAGACCATTCTGCGCGGCATGGGCGAACTGCACCTCGACGTCACGCTCGATCGCATGCGCTCGGAGTTCGGCGTGGAAGGCATCATGGGTGAGCCACAGGTGGCCTACCGCGAAACCTTCACCAAGCCCCTGCAGGAAAACTACACACACAAGAAGCAGACCGGCGGTTCGGGCCAGTTCGCTGAAGTGTGGATCAAGTTCGAGCCGCTCGAACGCGGCTCGGGCTTCGTGTTCGAAGACAAGACGGTCGGCGGTTCAGTACCGCGCGAGTTCGTGCCTTCGGTCGAGAAGGGCCTGCGCGTGCAGCTGGAAGATGGTGTGCTCGCCCGCTTCCCCACGGTGGACTTCAAGGCCACCCTGGTGGACGGCAGCTACCACGATGTCGACTCGAACGCGATGACCTTCGAAATTGCAGCGAAGGCCTGCTTCCGCGAAGCTATCAAGAAGGCGGGCCCGATCCTGCTGGAACCCGTCATGAAGGTGGAAGTGGTCACACCCGGCGACTATCTGGGCGACGTGATCGGCGACCTCAATCGCCGCCGCGGTTCGATCCTGGATCAGCTCGAGCGCGGCACGAACATCGCTGTCGAGGCCAATGTGCCGCTGTCGGAGATGTTCGGCTACATCGGCAACCTGCGTGCCATGAGCTCCGGCCGTGCTTCCTACACGATGGAGTTCTCGCACTACGATCCGGTGCCCCGCAACGTGGCGGATGAAGTCATCGCCGAGGTAGCAAAGGCGAAGGCCGCCGGCTAAAGCCGGCGGCTGAACAAGTCGGCGGCCAGAGTCGACTGAATGAGAAAGGGCCCCGAGGGGCCCTTTCTTTTTGCACTGCCTGCAAGAAAGCGCCCCCGTGCGCTTGGACCAGCGCCCTGCCACCGTCAGCACGTCCACGTTGCCGCCACGTTTGCCCTGCATGTGCATGGCGGTAACGGCGGGAATACTGACGTAGGCAACCGCACAGCCGATCGCAGCGCTCGAGCATTTCGCAGCCTCTGCAACGCCTTGTACCGTGATCTTTCCGGACGGCGCCGCGCACACCGGCATCGCGCTATGGAGTGGTGAGTACAGCGCTGGACGAAGCGACGTGCTCAACATGCAGGCAGAGCCGGCAAAATGCGATGACTCCAGCTGGGAGGCACTGCTGCCGGCAAAGAGCCTATGAGACCGTGGTCGATCTCACTTGAACCGCTGCTTGCGTGCCGCGATGTAGCGCCTCTCCAGCGCATCGCGCTCCTTCAGCAGTCGCAGCAGCGCGGGGTTTTCCTGGACGATCTGCCGCATTGTCGCCCGGTATTCCGGCTCGCGTTCCAGCGCTATGAGCGTAGGCGACTTTGCGCTCCCGCCTCCCGCAACGCCTCCCAGCATCGCGGCGATCGATGCGCCGTACTCCTGCTTGGCCCGCGAGTAGAACTCCACGCGGCAGATCCGCTTCTTGAAGCGAGTGCCCAGCGGCGCTTCATTCGTGCAGTGCACGTCATAGTCATCGTTCTTGTTCAGTTCGTTGTAGAGCGCATAGAAACGATCTTCTGCAGCGACGATGCGCTCGCGCATCCGGGACAGGCGCGCCCCTTCGAC
>JANPGU010000169.1:0-9955 GCA_031424095.1 Gammaproteobacteria bacterium | reverse complement strand
ATCGAAATCCGCCTTGCGTACACTGACGCCCTGTGCGGCGAAATCAGCCAGCTGCTCGGGTTTGCGGGTGGTGAGAATCAGTTGTCCAGGGCCCACCTTCTGCAGCAGTTGCTGGGCTGCGGCTCGGCCGAATGCGCCGGTGGCGCCGGTCACGATGATCGTCATTTTTGCTGTTGTCCTTCGGAATCGAAGCGTCGTGCTGGAAGGTGGCGGAGCGTATCACCGCCGCGCCGTACGGGGTATGTTAGCGGCATGATCCGCCTCGCTGCGAACATCTCGACCATGTTTACCGAACTGCCCTTTGCCGAGCGTTGCCAGGCAGCCGCGCAGGCCGGCTTTGCGGCGGTGGAATGCCAGTTTCCATATATCCTGGAGCCCGCGGCATTCGCCGCCACACTGACTGCGGCAGGCCTGCAATGGGTGTTGTTCAATGGGCCGCCTGGACGCGCCGAAGCAGGTGAACGTGGCATCGCATCGCTTCCCGGTCGGGACCTTGAATTCGATGCGGGCGTGGAGCGCACCCTGCAATACATCGCGGCAGGCGGCTGCAAGCGCGTGCATGTCATGGCAGGGCTGCTGCCTGCCGGCGCCGATCGCGCGCGGCATCTCGAGCAATTCGTGGCCAGCATCTCGCGTGCCGCAGACCGGCTGGCAACAATGGACGCGACGGTGATGATCGAGCCCATCAACACGCGTGATGTTCCCGGTTATCTGCTGGACGGAACACGGCTGGCGCTGGAGTGCATTGCGCGCGCCGCACGTCCGAACATCCGGCTGCAATACGACGTCTACCATATGCAGATCATGGAAGGCGACCTGATGCGCTCGATCGAGCGGCTGCTGCCGTGGATCGGCCATATCCAGATTGCCGACAATCCGGGTCGGCACGAGCCCGGCACCGGTGAAATCGCCTTCGAGCGGCTGCTGCCGCATATCGACGCGCTGGGATACGACGGCTACATTGGTTGCGAGTACTTGCCCGCAGCCCACACCCTCGATGGACTGCACTGGGCCCGGCCCTATCTTGAAGGAGAGAGCGCATGAACCGCATCTGCGTAAAGACAGCGTTCGCGACGCTGTGCCTGCTTGCTGCAACACTTGCTGCCGCTGCCAGCGGCCTTGCTGCGCTGACCTCGGCCGAAAGTTCAGACGGCCTGAAGACCGCGCTGAATCAGGCAGCCAGTGTCGCGATAGCCAGCCTCGGCAAGACGGATGGCTTCATGGCCAATCCAGAGGTCCGCATTCCGTTGCCGGGCAAGCTGCAGAAGGCGACGAAAACGCTCAAGAGGATCGGCCTTGGCAAGCAGACCGATGCGCTGACACTGGCGATGAACCGGGCAGCCGAGGCGGCAGTCCCCGAGGCACGCAAGTTGTTCATCGATTCAATCAGGCAGATGAGCGTGACTGATGCCGTGAACATCCTGAAAGGCCCGGAAGATTCGGCCACGCGCTACTTCCGGGATTCCATGACCGGCAAGCTCACCGAGAAATTCCTGCCAGTGGTGAGCAAGGCCACCGCCCAGGTGCAGCTGGCGCAGCGTTACAACGATGTGGCGGGCAAGGCGAGTGCATTGGGACTGGTCGATGAGCGCGATGCCAATCTGGATGCTTACGTAACCCGCAAGGCACTCGATGGCCTGTTCCTGACCATGGCGAAGGATGAAGCCGCAATCCGCAGCAATCCGCTCGGACAGGCGAGCTCACTGCTGCGCAAGGTATTCGGCGCGATCGGCAACTAAGCCGGCACTGCTTTCGGTTTATAGTGGCGCCAGTGCAGCCTGGCCCAAGATACCGTTCGCAGAAGCTGGCGCGCATGGATGACGAATCCCTGCTCGGCTTGCGCTTCTGCGACCTGTCGCTGCCGCGCACTTCGGGCATGGTGGCGACGCACATGCAGCAGCTGTATCGGGACCTGCGCGGGCGCGGCATTTCATTCCGGCCACATTACTGGTTCGCGGAAGAGTGGTTCTCGCCCGATGGCGTGCCGGGCATCGCGCTGCCGTTCTATCTCGCACAGCCGCGACTGATGCGCCTGGAACGCCGCTTCATGCACCAGGTGGAAGGCGGCAGCAGCCTGTGGCTGAAGCGCATTCTGCGGCACGAGGCCGGTCATGCGCTGGACACGGCATACAAACTGCGCGATCGCGCCGATTGGCGGCGCGTGTTTGGCAGCGGGTCGGAACGGTATCCCAGCGACTATGCGCCACGGCCGGCGAGCCGGCGCCATGTGCTGCATCTGCGCTACTGGTATGCGCAGAGCCATCCCACCGAGGACTTCGCGGAAACGTTTGCCGTCTGGCTGCAGCCGCGCTCGCAGTGGCGGCGCGATTACGCTGGCTGGCCTGCATTGCGCAAGCTGGAATATGTGGATGAGCTGATGGCGGAGATCGCGGCACGCAAGCCCCTGCTGCGTTCACACCAGGAGATCGATCCTGTGGGCAGTTCACCGCGTACCCTGCGTGAACACTACCGGCGCAAGGCCAGCCGTTATCTCATCGAGGATGCGCGCTATGATCGCGCGCTGCGCCGGTTGTTTACCCCGGTTGATGACGGACGCCACACATCGGCGGCAACCTGGCTGCGCTCCATCGGACCGCAGCTCGAACGCACTCTGGTGCGCGCCGGACTGCACCCCTACATCGTCGAGCACTCGATGGAACTGCTGATCCATCGCTGCAGCAACATGCACATGCAGCTGCGCCATGACCGCCGCAGCGCCCAGCGTGAATTTGTCGCGCTGGTGCGGCGCGTGGCGCTGGGCATGCTGAAAAGGAATCGGGAGAGTTACGCGTTGTGAAGAAACGAAGGATATTGCTGCTGGTCAACGAGGCGCTGATTCCGCCGGATGACCTGCGCGGCCTGAACGAAGACCAGATCGAGGCTTGCCGCACCGAATACAACGTGCTGTCGAGCCTGTCGAATGAAGGGCATGAAGTGCGGGTGCTCGGCATCGGCGACAAGATCGGTGAGCTGCGGCGCGTGGTGCGGGACTGGCGGCCGGAAATCACCTTCAATTTGCTGGAAGAGTTTTCCGGGATCGTCACCTACGACCACTACGTCGTGGCGTTTCTCGAACTGATGCGCCAGCCGTACACCGGCTGCAATCCGCGTGGCATGATGCTGAGCCGCGACAAGGTGCTGACCAAGCAGATCCTGGCGTACCACCGCATTCCTACGCCGCGCTTTCATCTGTTTCCCTGGGGCAAGACCTATCGCGAGCCACGCGGGCTGCAATATCCGCTGTTCGTGAAGTCTGCCACCGAGGATGCCTCGCTCGGCATCTCGCAGGCGTCCATCGTCCATGATTCCGAGCGGTTGCGCGAGCGCGTCGGGTTCATCCACGAACAGACGCAGAGCGATGCACTGGTCGAACAGTACATCGAAGGCCGGGAGCTCTATGTCGGCGTGATGGGCAACGAGAGGCTGACGACGTTCCCCGTCTGGGAGCTCGACTTCGGCAATCTGCCTGGTGTTCAGGCAGGCATTGCCACGCGCAAGGTCAAATGGGATCGCGCCTATCAACGCCGGCACGGCATCAGCACCGGGCCTGCCAATGACCTGCCTGCCGGTGTCGCAGCAAAGATCTCGGTAGTGGCCAAGCGCGTGTATCGCGCACTGCACATGAGCGGCTACGCACGCATGGATCTGCGCATGCGGCCGGATGGCAGCGTATTCGTGCTGGAAGCCAATGCCAACCCGAACCTCACCTATGGCGAGGACTTCGCCGAGTCGGCGCATATTGCCGGCCTGAGTTACGAGCAACTGCTGAACCGGATCGTGCAGCTGGGCCTGAGCCACCGTCCGGAGTGGCGTCTGTTCGAATAGGGTTCGGTGGTGCTAGGCTCTGTTGCAAAGACAAGAATGAGAACTCACATGCGAAACCGGGTCGTGGCTCTGGTTTGCCTGTTCATGCCAATGGCTGCGGCGCTGGGGCAGGATGCGGCGCCGGGCGGGGAATGGCTGAGCTACAACAAGGGTCTGCACGGCCAGCGCTACTCGCCGCTGAAGCAGATTACCGTCGCCAATGCGGCGCGGCTGGGCCAGGTCTGCCGGGTGCAGATCGATGGTCCGGGGTCCTTTCATGGTGGGCTCATCGTGCAGGGCGATACCATCTATACGGGCACTCCACGCGAAACCGTCGCGCTGGATGCCACCACCTGCGCCTTGCGCTGGAAGTTCGAATATCGCGCCGAAGAAGAAAATTGCGGCGGATCCAGTCGAGGCGTAGCGTTGCTCGACAACCGCCTGTTCCGTGGCACCTGTGATGGCCGCCTGATCGCGCTCGATGCGCTCACTGGCCGACTGTTGTGGAAGAGTGTGCTGGCCGTGCCGCAGCTTGGCGAGAATACCTCCGCGGCGCCACTGGCCTGGCAGGGCGTGGTGTACATGGGCATCGGTGGCAGTGAATTGGGGGTGCGCGGCAGGGTGCTGGCCCTCGATGCGGCGACCGGCAAGGAACTGTGGCGTTTCAATACCGTGCCGATGGGCAGTGAGACCGGCGCCGAAACCTGGAAGAAGCCCGGGACCGCGAAGACCGGTGGCGGCGGTGTGTGGGGCGCGATGTCGCTGGACGTGACCACGGGCGAACTGTTCGTGCCGGTTGGCAATCCCTGGCCGGATATCGACAAGGCTTATCGACCCGGCGACAACCTGTTCACCAATTCCATCGTCGTGCTCGATGCACGCACCGGGGCTCTGAAATGGTGGCACCAGGTTTCTCCCGGCGACTGGATGGACCTGGACCTGGTGGCTGCGCCGGTGCTCTATCGCACCAATGGTGCCCACGACTACATGGCCATTGGCGGCAAGGACGGCTATGTCACGGTCGTCGACCGCGACACGCACAAGCGCGTGTTCCGCACTCCCGTAACCACCGTCGAACAGATCCACAAGGAACCTTCTGCCTCAGGGTCGCGCCTTTGTCCCGGCTATGCCGGCGGGGTGGAATGGAATGGGCCGGCGCTGGACCGGCTGAACAACAATCTCATCGTGGGTGCCGTCGACATCTGCTTCATCGTGAAGCTGGGCGAGACGAAATATTCCCCCGGCGCAGCGAGCTTCGGCGGCACGGTGGAACCGGATGGTCCGGCCACCGGCTGGATCACCGCACTGGATCGCGACACTGGCGCAGTGCGCTGGAAGTATCACGCCGACAAACCCGTGGTTGCAGGCATTACTCCGACTGCAGGCGGTGTGACATTCGCCGGCGATCTCGGCGGCAATTTCCTGGTCTTCGACAGCAGGACCGGCGCCATCGTGCACAAGGCGCAGGCCGGCGGCGCGATGGCCGGTGGCGTGGTGACCTATGAAGTCGGCGGCCGGCAATACGTGGCATTCGCGGCCGGCAACATCTCTCGCAATGCTTTTGGCGACATCGGCATGCCCAGCGTCGTGATCATGGCACTGGATCCGGCAACACCCGCAACGTCACTGAATGTGACTGGCGCGCGCGCTGCCGGCGGCAGTGGTGCCCGGCTGTATGGTCAGGTGTGCCAGTCCTGCCACGGTGCTGACGGCAACATGCTTGCCGACCACAAGCTGCAGAATCTGCAGGCGCGCCGCGATCTTGCGGCGACCATCGCCTACATCAAGAATCCGAAAGCGCCGATGCCGAAGCTGTTTCCGGATCTGCTGGATGAGAAGAGCGTGATTGACGTTGCCACCTGGGTACATGAGGAGTTGCCATGAAAAAGCTGATCATTGGTGCGCTGCTGGCATTCATGCCACTGGCCTGGGCGGGTTATGCCGATGACCGTGCCGAAATCGAGAATCTTTCCAACAAATACATGGTTGCGGTGGATGCCGGTGACATCGAAACCGTCATGTCCACCTGGGCGGAAGATGGGGTGCTGGACTGGGTGAACGGGATAGAGCACGGCAAGGCCGCGATCCGCAAGGCCATGTCAGGTTTCGGCGGTGGGCGGCCGGTGAACATTCCGGAAGGCGCAACGTCGCGACCACGTACGCGGCATCAGATCATCAATCACGTCATCGATGTGAAGGGTGACACGGCCAAGACCACTGCCTACTGGTTTGCATTGACCAACAGCACGCCGCAGAACGATGTGCAGCTGCTGTACTTCGGGCACTACGAAGACGATATGGTGCGTGTGAACGGCAAATGGCTGTTCAAGAAGCGCAAGGTGTACAACGAGTCGCGCAACAACCGTGGCGTGTTCTATCCCGGCCTTGGCGAGAAGGATCCGCGCAAGAAGTAGCGCGGCCGTTGTCACTGCCTGAATATCTGCTGGCTGCGGCACTGGGCGTATCGCTGGCCGCGGCCGTGGGTTTCAGGGTGTTCGTGCCGCTGCTGGTGGTCGCCGTGGCGGCGAAGTTCGGGTGGATGGAATTGCCGGCCGCATTTGGCTGGCTGGGCAGCGCCACCGCCATCGCCATGCTGGCGGTGGCGGCAGCCGCGGAAATCGCTGCGTACTACATCCCCGGCGTGGACAACCTGCTCGATGCCATCGCAGCGCCACTGGCGGTAATCGCCGGCACGATGCTGGTGGCGGCGCCGCTGTGGGATCTGCCACCGTTGATCAAGTGGACCACGGCGGTCATCGCTGGCGGAGGAGCAGCCGGCGTCACGCAGGGGCTGACTTCGCTGCTGCGCGCGAAATCGACGCTTGCCACCGGAGGACTCGCCAATCCGGTGGTGTCCACCGGCGAGCTGGGTGGCTCGCTGCTGCTGTCGATCCTCGCCCTGCTGATGCCCATGGCGGCCCTGCTGCTGGTGGCGCTGGCCCTTCTGCTGGTTTTCCGCAGGATCAGGCGCCTTGCACGTCGTACTGTATGAATATACAGTACCGGGATGGCCATGCAGGTTCCGCCGTCAGGCTTCAAGGGCAGGGGTGCGCTCGGGAACCCGGCCAACCGCTTCGACAGCCAGCGCACTGAAATTATCGACGACGGCTGGTATCAGGACGCAACTCCCGCAAGCGTCGCCACCGAACTGCGGATCGACGCCAGCCGCAGCATCATCGCCCGCAACGATTCGCCCGACATCCATTTCGACCAGTCCATCAATCCCTATCGGGGCTGCGAGCACGGCTGTGTGTTCTGCTATGCGCGTCCGACCCATGCCTATCTGGGCTGGTCGGCGGGAATCGATTTCGAGACGCGGCTGACCTACAAGCCAGAAGCCGCAATGCTGCTGCGGCACGAGCTGGCGAGGCCAGCGTATGAATGCCGCCACATCATGTTGGGTTCCAACACCGACCCTTACCAGCCGGTGGAACGGCAATTGCGCGTCACGAGATCCATTCTCGAAGTACTGGCGGAAGCGCGTCATCCCGTCGCCATCACCACACGCAGCACGATGTTGCTGCGCGATCTCGACCTGCTCGCACCGATGGCGGAGCAGGGACTGGTACAGGTGATCTTCAGCATGACCACCTTCGATGCCGAACTGAAGAGAAAACTCGAGCCGCGGTCGGCGGCATCCGCAGCGCGCCTGCATGCGATCCGCGCGTTGCGCGCCGCGAATGTGCCGGTGGCGGTGCTTGCCGCGCCCATCATTCCCGCTGTCAATGACAGCGAGCTGGAGTCGATCCTGGAAAGGTCTGCTGACGCCGGCGCAACCCACGCGGGCTACGTCATGCTGCGCCTGCCACTGGAAGTGAAAGACCTGTTCCGCGAATGGCTGGCGGTGCACATGCCCGACCGGGCTGCACATGTGATGTCACTGGTGCAGGACATGCGTGACGGCAAGGACAACAGTTCCGAGTTTGGTGCGCGCATGCGCGGTGCCGGCGTCTGGGCGCAGCTGCTGCGCGACCGCTTTCAGCTGGCCTGTCGCCGCCTGGGGCTGGATACCGGTCGTGGCATCCGCCTGGCTACCAACCTGTTTCGACCGCCTGAGACCGGCGGTCAGATGGGGCTAGGGTTCTAGGGGGAGCCTGCGGGTGATGCTGCGCGGCATGGCGCATTGGTTGCAATCCGCCGGCACAACCGTTCACATACGCGAATGAATCCTCCTCCGGAAAAAGCACTGGTCGAGACCCGAGCGTGGGTCGACCGGGCAGTGATCGGTTTGAACCTGTGTCCCTTTGCCAAGGCCGTCCAGACCCGAAACCAGATCCGCTATGCCGTCAGCGAAGCAACTTCCGCGGAGGCGCTGCTGATCGAGTTGCGCAAAGAAATGCAGCGCCTGAACGCCGCCGATCCGGCCGATATCGATACCACCCTGCTCATCCATCCGCAGGTGCTGAACGACTTTCTCGACTACAACGAATTCCTGGCCGCGGCCGATGGACTGCTGGTGGAACTGAAACTGGATGGCGTGCTGCAGGTGGCAAGCTTTCACCCGCAGTTCCAGTTTGCCGGCACCAGGGCCGAGGACGTGACCAACGCCACCAACCGGTCGCCGTATCCTACGCTGCATCTGCTGCGCGAAGACAGCGTGGATCGGGCAGTGGCGGCATTCCCGCTGGCTGAAGTGATCTATGAAAAGAACATACGCACCCTGCAGGCGCTAGGTGCGGAAGGCGTAGCTACACTGCAGGCGCAGTGCAGGGCGGACGCAGCAGCGGCCAAGTAAGACCGCGCCGGATTGCCGTCGGCGCCCTAGACCTGCGCTGCCTGCAGCGCGGCAAGGACCCGCTCACTCCTGAACGGCGCACGGCGCAGGCGCACTCCGGTTGCGTCATAGATGGCGTTTGCCACCGCAGCGATCAATGGCTTGTGGCTGGTCTCACCAGCGCCGTAAGGCGCAAGGTCGGGACGGCCCGGGATCGGGTCGCCGTTGACCAGCACGATGTCGATGGCCGCCGGTGTGTCGGAATGCCGCAAGCTGGGATAGGTGGCCCAGTCGACGCTGGTGACTTTCTCCTGGTCGAACTGCACCTCTTCCCACAGCGCACGGCTCAGCCCATGCAGCATGCCGCACTCGACGGTATGGCGCAGTCCCTCGGGATTGATCACAAGCCCGCAGTCATGCGCACACACCAGACGCTTGACCCAGACGCGGCCGGTGTCACGATTCACCTCGACCTCCGCGATGACCGCCGCAATGGTGTTGCTGCGATAGGTGTAAGCAATGCCTCTTCCTGCCAGCACCTTGCCTGACGCAGAGCGGGTGCGGGGTCTGGGTGAGTGGCGTTCGTCCCAGCCATAGGCTTTAGCCGCTGCGCGCACCACGGCCAGCGACCGCGATTTGCGGAACACGGCGTCTTCCGTGGATCCGGCCATCAGGTCCAGCCGGAACTGCACCGGATCGGCCCGGGAGGCCGCGGCCAGTTCATCGATGAACGACTCGAAGGCGAAGGTGACCTGCGGGCCATTCGGGTCGCGCAGGTTGCCAGTGCGCAGCGGTGTTTCCCAGACCTGCGGCAGTGCGACGACACGGGTGGTCGTGCGGCGGTTGGCGATGGCGTACATCGCGGTGGGCGCTTCGGCGTTGCCTCTTGCCGGGCGTTCGGGACGGCGTCCCATGAGCTGCGCTACCAGCACCGTGTCCGGTTCGTTGTACCCCAGGTGATTGTGGTCCGCAGCGCAGGCGTCGTATTCCAGTGCCACAACCTTGCCGTTCGCATCGAGCGCGCCACGCAGCTTGAAGACATAGGGCGGGCCCTTGGTGTCCCACGCCGATTCTTCAGCGCGCATCCACTGCATGCGCACCGGGCGGCCGAGTTCGTGCGCCAGGAACGCCGCTTCGAAACCCGCGTCGTCGGCCGCCGTACGGCCGTACACCTGCGGACCATCCATGTACACCACGCGCACCTGGTCGCGCGGCAGGTCGAGAAACTTAGCTACTCCATTGCGCAGTCCATAGGCCTTCATGTCATTGGAATAGATGGTCATCTGTCCGTTGGAAGGATCCGCCAGCGCGTGTGCCGGACCAATGGCCGAATGACCCTGGAAGGGCATTTCATACTCGGCTTCGACCACAGTCGCGGCGCTTGCCAGCGCCGCCGCCGGATCTCCCTGGATCTGTGCTTCGCCCGTCACCGTGGGC
>JANPGU010000168.1:0-7502 GCA_031424095.1 Gammaproteobacteria bacterium | reverse complement strand
GAGCATCGCTGCCCGGCGGTGCAGGCTGCGCTTCGCGGGCCTTGATCAGCGCGCGCAGACCAGCGATGCCAGTGCCATTGCCAATGAGGATCAGCGCCCGCGTCGCGTTGTCCCCCAGGCGGAAGCCGCGATGCTCGCGCAGGCGTGCGTCCAGTGTCTCGCCAATGGCTGCGGTCGCTAGCAGCCAGCCCGATGCGCTACCCGGCGTGCCGTCGGCGCGCATTGACTGCCGCACGAGCAACTGCACGCTGCCATCTGCAGGCAGGGAGGCAATGGAATATTCACGGGGCTGCTCCTCGCCGGGAACGCGTACCTGCAGCAGATCGCCTGCCTCCCACTGCGGCAGCGCAGCGCCTGCTGCTGGCCGCAGTTCGAGATGACAGGCCATCTCGCCATCGCTGCCCGGATTCAGCCGGGTGCGGGCGCTGAGCTCCCAGCGTTCGAACGCAGGCCCGGACCAGTCCGGCGCATCGCGCGTGCCCGCGATGTGCGCGAGCTGCTGGCGCCAGTTCTGGATGGCAGAGTCGGCGGCCCGGTCTGCATCGATGCGCTCGAACAATGGCTTTGCACCCTGTTCGTTCAGCCACCGGTCCAGTGTGCGTCCGAAGCCGCAATACTGCGCATAGGTACTGTCGCCCAGCGCCAGTACTCCAAAGTGCAGGCCTTGCAGGCTGCCACCGGCCCTGGAAAGCATCGTATTGCGCACGAAGGGAGCGGCCGCATCAGGCGGATCGCCTTCGCCATAGGTGCTGACGATGAACAGCGCTCGTTCGACCCGTTGCAGGGTGTCGCGCGCAATGCCGGCCAGCGAACTGACCCGCGCGGACACACCCGCCAGCTGCAGCGCGCGCGCGGTCTGCCAGGCGAGTTGTTCCGCAGTGCCGGTCTGGCTCGCGTGCACGATCAGTATGGGTGGGCTGGCATCTTCAGAGGGCAGCAGCGAAGCAGCCAGATGTCGTTCGGCGCGCAGCCGGCGCCGCTCGCGCAACCAGATGCCGGCGCAGAGTGCGGCGAACAGCACCATGGTGAGCAGGGTACTCGTGATGCGCGCGTGGCCAAATGCTTCGAGCCAGATCACAGCAGCATGTCATCCCAGGTGCGGGTGTGGAGCGCACCGTAGCCGGCTTCTGTCCGGCGCACGAAGCGTGCTGCCATGCCATGGCGGTCGGCGAATGCACAGCCTGCGTCAGCGCCCATCACCAGCAGTGCGGTCGAGATGGCATCCGCGTGCCAGCACTCCCTGCTGATGACGGTCACGACGGCGAGGTCGTTGTCTACCGGTCGGCCGGTGCGCGGATCGATGGTGTGTGCGAAACGCTGGCCGGCATGCTCGTAGTTGCGTCGATAGTCGCCGGAGGTGGCGACGGCGTGGTCGCAGAGCGCGATGAGTGTTTCATCCAGCTGCGCGCCGGCTTCCGGTGGCTCCAGTGCGACCCACCAGGGCTGCCCATCCGGCTTCACGCCAGACCCGCGCAGTTCGCCGCCGATTTCGACCAGATGCGAAACGAATCCGTCGCCGAGCAGGCGCTGGGAGATGAGATCGACCGCGAAACCCTTGGCGATGGCGCTGCAGTCGAGTTCAAGTCCGCCGGGTTGCCAGGCGCGACGCGCGGCCGGCTCGAGCAGCAATCTCTGCCAGCCGCCGCGGGCGCGCAGCGTGTCGGTACTGGCACTGTCTGGAATCCGGAAATCCGCATTCAGGCGCGCGCGATCGGCGCCGAATCCCCAGCGACGCACCAATGCGCCTGCCGTCGCATCGAACGCACCACCCGTTTCGGCAGCGATGCGCTGCGCCCGCAGCAGCAGGTCAAACAATGGATCGGGCAGCGTGATGCCGGTGCCATGCGCAGCAGCATTGAAACGCGACAGGTCCGACGCGGGCTCCCAATGGCTCATCTGCCGCACCACCAGCGCGAGCGTCGTGTCGATGGCCGCGCGCAGTTCAGGCGCCGCATCTGCGGGTGCATGCACCCGCAC
This sequence comes from Gammaproteobacteria bacterium, assembly GCA_031424095.1. Taxonomy (GTDB): domain Bacteria; phylum Pseudomonadota; class Gammaproteobacteria; order Steroidobacterales; family Steroidobacteraceae; genus ZC4RG30. The sequence goes on along the minus strand of JANPGU010000168.1, from coordinate 5,525 downwards.
CTGCCAGGTGGTGCCCATGCTCTCGCCCGCCAGCAGCAGGCAGTCTTCTGCCGGCGCGATGGCTGGCGCGTGCGCCAGCGTTGCGGGAATCACCACCTGGCGCATGGTTGGCGGGCCGCTACGGCGTCGCGACCTCGAGTGTGGCGGTGTAGGTCGCGCGCCGCGCCGGCGCCTCGAGCGTCCCGGCTGGACCCGCGCCGGGTCCATCGCCTTCTGCGCGCGGCGGATACGTCGCGTTCAGCCAGTACATGCCCGGTTCCGGCCAGGTCACGGCGAATTTGCCGTCCTGGTCGGCCACGACGCGCAGATCGCCCAGCTGGTCCCGATAGCGATTGCCACCACGGATCACCGTCACCGCGGCGCCGACAGCCGGCTTGCCGTCGAAGACCAGGCCGAAGGCCGCCTTCTCGCCAGCGACCAGATCGGTGGGGTGTGAGTAAGCCACCAGCTCAAGACCGGCGCCCGTGGGCTTGAGCACTGTTTGCGTCGGCTTGCCGGAGGTCACGAATACGTCGAAGCGCGTTTCGGTGCGCGTAACGGACACTGCCGTGGCATCGGCGGGAATCTCCTTGCGGATCGATGCCATCGTGCCGCGCGCGCGCTTGCTCTCGGCGCCCACCTTGTAGCTCGCATTTGCAGTGTCGTTCAGCAGGCTGATGCGCCAGGTTCCCGGCATGTTCAGCTGCACATCGAAGGTACTGCGGAATTTGCTGGCAGTCCTGTTCTGCGCTTCGGCCAGCGTGCCATCCGGTGCAAAGACCTTGAGACCTTCAAGATCGAGCGCGTTGTGATCGAAGTGGAACAGATCATCCGAGCCGGCGGCATCCACGGTGATCCAGGCGTTGTTGCCCGTCACGTTGGTCGATGAAGGCAGCAGCCAGTTGCGTGCGGCGTGGGCTGCCAGTGGCAGGAAGGCGGCGGCGCTGGCCACGGCGGCGAGCAGGCGAAGACGGGTGCGATTGTTCATGATGCTTCCGTAAGAATCGGGTTCAGGGCTGGAGATTGACCGCAACCTTGCCGAGTTCGGACTCGCCTCTAGCCTGGCCGGACTGCGCAGACGTCGCCGGCCAGGTGAAAGGAACACGCAGCAGTTCGCGGCCGCCGGCTTCGCGCGCCGCTTCCACCACCAGCTGATAGCTGCCCGGTGCCAGCTTCGACAGCGCGCCCGTGCTGCTGCTGAAGCTGATCTGGTGTTCGCCGGGTGCGCGCGTGGCGGCGGATACGCCTTCGACCGGCAGCGACAGCTCACGGCCACTCTTGCGCCACCAGGTGCGCATGTCCTTCAGCCATTTCGCACCAGCGTTCTCGCGCTTCTTCACGTCATACCAGACGTTCAGGTTGTCGACGAACTTCTGGTCGTTCGACTCGATCCACACTGCGACGTAGGGCTTGTGGTATTCGGCCATCGCGAGCTTCGGCAGCTCGATGCTGAGCTTGAGGTCGGTGGCGCTTGCCGGTGCGACGATGGCGGCGCCAGCGAGCAGGGTGTATTTCAATTGCATGGCGCCTGGACCTCGGAACGGCGAATCAGTGGATGGTGAAGAGGGCGATCAGCACCGGCAGCGTCAGACCCGCAGCGACCAGCGGCCAGGTGAGCGCGCGGTTGGCAGCGTGCAGCTTCAGGATCAGCAGGCCGGTGATGGCGAACAGCAGGCAGGCGACCGCAAACACGTCGATGAACCAGCTCCAGGCGGTGCCGGCATTGCGACCCTTGTGCAGGTCGTTGAGATAGGAGATCCAGCCGCGATCAGTGACCTCGTGCGTCACCGTGCCATCGGGCAGGCCGATGCGCATCCAGGCATCACCGCCGGGTCGTGGCAGCGCGATGTAGACCTCGTCCGCGGACCATTCGATCTCGCGGCCGTGGACATCGACCGAGAACTGCTGCGCGATCCAGCGCCTGAGTATATCGGGCAGCGCCGCGGGCTTGTCAGCGCCTGCGGTTGCAGCAAGGGCAGTCAGTGAGTCGCGCAGCGGCTGAGGCAGGGTGCGCTCGGACGTTGTGACCCGTGGTGAGGCCTCGATGCTCGCCGCGTGGTTCAGCGTGATGCCGGTAATGCTGAACAACAGCAATCCGATCAGCGCGGTAGCTGCGCTGATCCAATGCCATTGATGAAGCGTTTTCAGCCACCAGGCGCGTTGCAGGGAGTTCGCGGTCGAGGTCATAAAAGGAACTGCAGAGAGATACTCATTAAATGCGAATAATTCTCACTTCGAACGAGCCCGTTGTCCAGCACTGTTTGAGGGCCACGGGGGGCGTCCCCGGCGCGAGTCCGGACAGTGGCAGGGCGTATGCTTCCCGGGCGCTCGACGGATCTTTCAACAACAAAATGGGTAGAAACGGCATGGCTGATTTCAATGCTCGTCCTGCGAGGTGGTTGTCCGCAGCGGCCGCAGGGCTGCTGGTCCTGCTGCCGGTCGGGGGCCCGTTGCTGGCGCAGGAGTACAAGCCGGTCACGATGGCAACGCTGCTGGATCGGATCCAGATCGAGGATCTGCTGGTGCGCTATTACCACGACCTGTCGCTGGGCAAGAGCCACGAGCTGTCCGAGTACTTCACCGCCGATGCACTGCTGGATGTGGATGGCACGATTGCGAAGGGCCACAAGGAAATCGCCAAGCTGTACGAGCGACCGGAGGGTGCCGCCGCGCCCGCGGCAAATGCGCAGCGCCGGCGCGGCCACATGCTGCTGAACAATCCCGTCATCAGCATCGACGGCAGCAAGGCCACGGCAGAAGTGATCTGGACCGGCGTCATGAACGAAGGCGTGGGCAAGGCGCCCAGTCTGTACGAGCAGGGGCGCGAGTACAGCGAATTGCGCAAGGCAAGTGGCAAGTGGCTTATTTCCAAGCGCTGCATCAGTTCCGACAGCGGCACGCCGGACAAGTACGACGCCACCTACAAGCCGCGCGACAAATGCTGAAGCTGCTCGCGCAGCCCTGAACCAGCCCATGCACGCGGCTTTCTGGCACGAGCGCTGGTCGAGCAATCAGATCGGCTTTCATGAGAGTGCGGTCAATCCGCAGTTGGTGACGCACTTCGCGGCGCTCGGACTGTCACCAGGCGCACGCGTGTTTGTTCCTCTTTGTGGCAAGACGCTCGACATCGACTGGCTGCTCGCGCGGGGAAATCCGGTTGTGGGAGCAGAACTCAGTGAGCTTGCAGTCGCACAGTTGTTCCAGCGGCTGGCGCTGCCTCCAGTAGTGGAGCGCGTGGGTGAGCTGGCGCGATGGCGCGCGGCGGATCTGGAAGTCTTCGTCGGCGACTTTTTTGCATTGACCCCTGCCGCATTGGGTGCGGTGGCCGCGGTGTACGACCGCGCTGCGATGATCGCGTTGCCACCAGAGATGCGGCTTCAGTATGTGGCGCATATGGGCGAGCTTGTAAACGATGCCCCGCAGCTGCTCGTTACGCTGGATTATGAGCAGGACTGCATGGCCGGCCCACCGTTTGCAGTGGGCAGCGACGAGGTACGCAGGTTCCATGGTGATCGCAGACCCCAGCTGTTGGCGCGCCATGAAGTAGCCGGCGGTCTCAAAGGCAGATGCCCGGCCACAGAGAACGTCTGGTTGGTCCCCGGCCTCAGTTGATACAGCGGCCCTGCGGGATCACAGGCTCTTCCGGGCGCGCTGGCCGCGGACCTGCACTCTCGGGATCCTGCTTCCGTTGCTGTACCCATGCCGTGACGTCCTTCTGCCACTGCAGCATCGCAGCCTTGTACGCCACCAGACGCGCACGATCGGCCGGGTTGTCGCCACAGTAGGTCAGCGAGATGCGAATGCCTTCGAACAAGGGCTCCGGCGGGTTGGCCTCCGACATGTTTGGCACGCGCACTTCCATTGCATCCGGAGCATCCCAGCGGATCTGGGGCCAGTCGTCGCGCGAACGCGGTACCGGCATGATGAATACGCGCCTGCTGACGGTCGGATCCTTGGTCGATTCAACCACCACGGTAATGCCGGCGGCGGCGCCGGTGGATGTGGCACAGACTTCCTCCTGCACCTGGGCAACCCAGCGCCCGTCCGGCGATGGAGTCGTCTTGGACCCGGAACGGTCGCACAGGTTTTCAGCCGCCTGCGCGGTGGTGCAGAGGAAGGGCAATGCCAGCAGAGCGAGCAGCGGGTTTCGCATGGGTAATTCTCTTGAGCGGCCGCTTCAGTATGATCGCTGCAATGACGCCTGAGTTCACTGGCCGGATGCCGCGTCTGGCCGCGTTCACGCTGGCCTGCCTGCTGGGGGCCTGCGCAAAATCGCCGCTGCAGGCAGTGGCAGGTTCGGGTGATGCGGCGTTTGCCCGGCTCGAGCAGGCCATCATCCGCGACAGCAATGTGCGCGACCCAAGCTCTGCGACGGACCTCGGCTTCCATGAATTCGATGACCAGCTGGCGGATGTCTCCGCAGCCGGGATGCAGGCCGGGCTGGCCGCTGTCAGTGGCTTTCGCACGCAGCTCGAAGCCTTTGATCCAGCCACCCTGACCCCGGGGCGTGCGCTGGATCGCCGGCTGCTGCTCGGTGCGATGAAGAGCGCGGAACTGTCGATCGGCACGATCCGCATGTGGCAGAAGGATCCCGACTTCTACTCCAGCGGCGTGACCAGGGCCGCATTCGTGCTGATGAAGCGGCCATTTGCAGCGGCTGATGTCCGCCTGCGGGCGCTCATCGCGCGCGAGAAGAAGATGCCCGCGATGCTGGAGGCGGCGCGCTCAAATCTCAGGACGCCGGTCACGATTTATACGCAGATCGCCATCGAGCAGATCGACGGCAACATCAACCTGCTCAGCCGCGATCTGCCTGCCGCATTCAGCGCGGTGCAAGACGCGGCGCTGCTGGCTGAATTCAGACAGACCAACGCGGCGGTGGTCGCGGCGCTGGTCGAGTACAAGTCCTACCTCCGCAAGATCCTGCTGCCGGCGTCGAAGCCGGAGTTCGCGTTCGGCACCGAGACCTGGAGCAAGGCGTTTTCGGCGCAGGAGGGTGTTGACCTGCCCGTGGACAAGCTGCTTCAGATAGCGCAGGCCGATCTGGAGCGAAACGAAGCTGCACTGCTGGCGCTGGCAAGGAAGATTGATCCGAAGCAGACCGCTGATCAGATCCTGCGGGAAATGGAGGAGAACCATCCGCAGGCGCGTGATCTGCTGACAACCACGCAGACGACGCTGGACGCGATCCGCCAGTACATCGTGGACCATCACATCCTGACGATTCCGGACGGCGAGTCCGCGCATGTGCAGGAGACGCCACCTTTCCTGCGCTCGACCACCTCGGCATCGATGGATACGCCGGGTCCATTTGAACAGACGCCGTTGCGCAGCTTCTACTACATGAGCCTGCCGGACGCGCATGCCTCAGCGGCCGACACCGCCGACTTCATGCGACAGTGGTATTACGCGCTCACCAGCAATGTGTCGGTACACGAAGTGTATCCGGGCCATTACCTGCAACACCTTTACGCAAGGCAGTTTCCTTCGGATGCACGCCGGGTGTTCAGCGCCAACTCGAACGTTGAAGGCTGGGCGCACTACTG
>JANPGU010000167.1:0-6449 GCA_031424095.1 Gammaproteobacteria bacterium | reverse complement strand
AGATGAATGTCGCCTTCGGCGGCACCTTGTGGCAGCACGTGGAAGAAGTATCTGGCTACCAGGTGCATCACGAGGATCTGAGCGCGCCTCTGGATGAGCAATATGCGCCAGCGCACGAAGTGATCTTCACTCGGGGGGGCAAGCTGGCAGGAATCGGTGGCTGCGACTGTGTGCTGGTCAATTCGCTGCACCACCAGGGTGTGCGCGAACTGGGACCCGGATTGATTGAAGAGGCACGTGCCACGGATGGCCTGATCGAGGCGTTTCGCGTGCGTGATGCCAGGCGCTTTGCGCTGGCGGTGCAATGGCACCCGGAATGGAAGACACAGGAGAGCCCGTTCTCCACGGCGCTGTTCAAGGCTTTTGGCGACGCAGCACGTGAACGTGCTGCGCGCGATACCGACAGGTGATTTATGACGACCGATATCCATCAGTTTTTTCGTGAACGCGGCATCTCCGAAGTGGAGGCCATCATTCCCGACATGGCAGGCATTGCCCGCGGCAAGATCATGCCCGCGCAGAAATTTGCGGCGGATGAAGGCATGCGGTTGCCGGAAAGTATTTTCCTGCAGACGGTGACCGGGGACTATCCGGCCGACACGTCGGCGGCGATGAGCCCGGCCGAGATCGATATCGTGCTCAAGGCCGATACCCGCACGGTGCGCGTGGTGCCCTGGGCGGCCGAGCCCACCGCACAGGTGATCCACGACTGTTTCTATTCCGATGGCCGGCGCGTGACGATGGCGCCGCGGCATGTGCTGCGGCATGTGCTGGAGCTGTATGCGCAGCGCGGCTGGGAGCCGGTGATTGCCCCCGAGCTCGAGTTCTATCTCATCGAGCCGAACATCGACGCGGACTATCCGCTCAAGCCGCCGATCGGGCGCTCGGGCCGCGCCGAGCCGGGCCGGCAAAGCTACAGCATCGCGGCTGTGAACGAGTTCGATCCGCTGTTCGACGACATCTACGCCTTCTGCGAGGCGCAGGACATCGAGATCGACACGCTGATCCACGAGGACGGTCCGGCGCAGATGGAGATCAACCTGCTGCATGGTGATCCGCTGGATCTGGCCGACCAGGCCTTCCTGTTCAAACGCACCGCGCGCGAGGCCGCGCTGCGTCACAAGATGTACACCACGTTCATGGCCAAGCCGCATGCCAAGGAGCCGGGCAGCGCCATGCACATCCACCAGAGCATCGTCGACAAGAACACCAAGAAGAACATCTTCAGCAACAAGGACGGTTCGCCGTCACAGCTGTTCTTTTCGCATATCGCGGGCCTGCAGAAGTACCTGCCGGCCGCGATGTCGCTGTTTGCGCCGAACGTGAATTCGTACCGCCGCATCACCCGCGCCGCGCTGGCGCCCATCAACGTGCAATGGGGCTACGACAACCGTACCGCGGGTCTGCGCGTGCCGGTGTCTTCGCCGGAAGCACGCCGCGTGGAAAACCGCGTCGGTGGCGCCGATGCGAATCCCTATCTCGCCATCGCCGCCTCGCTGGCCTGCGGCTACCTCGGCATGATCGAAAACATCCAGCCATCGGAGCCGATTGCGGGTTCCGCGCACGACCTGCCTTTTGCACTGCCACGCAATCTCGACAGCGCGCTGCGCCGGCTGGGTGAATGCGAGCCGCTGATCGGCATTCTGGGTGAGCCCTTCGTGGCCGCCTTCTCGATCGTGAAGTCCGCCGAGTACGAAGTATTCCTGCAGGTGATCAGCTCCTGGGAGCGTGAGCATCTGCTGCTGAACGTCTGACCCAGACAAGACCAACAGGGCGCGCCATGGACCAGCAAGAACAGTTCCGTCATTGGCAGGCGCTGGACGCTGCCCATTTCCTGCATCCGTTCTCCGATTCAAAGCAGATCGGCGAGCGCGGCACGCGCATCATCACGCGCGCCGAGGGCATCTATCTCTACGACGGCGAAGGCCGCCGGCTGCTCGACGGCATGTCCGGGCTGTGGTGCGTGGCAGTGGGCTATGGCCGCAAGGAACTGGCCGACGTCGCCGCGCGGCAGATGAACGAACTGCCGTACTACAACAGCTTCTTCCAGTGCGCGACACCGCCGGCCATCGAGCTTGCCGCGAAGCTCGCCGAGGTTACGCCTGCGCAGTTCCAGCACGTCTTCTTCACGGGGTCGGGCAGCGAATCGATCGACACCATCATTCGGCTGGCGCGGCGTTACTGGCAGCTGGAAGGGCAGCCCGAACGCAACATCATCGTCAGTCGCTGGAATGGCTATCACGGCAGCACCATTGCCGGCGCCGGCCTCGGCGGCATGAAGTGGATGCACGAGCAGGGCCTGCTGCCGATGCCCGGGGTCGCGCATATCAACCAGCCCTACTGGTACGAGCGCGGCGCTGATCTGTCGCCGGCCGAGTTCGGGCGGCGCGCCGCGGCCGAACTCGAGGAAGCCATCCTGCTGCACGGCCCGGAGCGCGTTGCGGCATTCATCGGCGAGCCGGTGCAGGGCGCCGGCGGAGTGATCATCCCACCGGATTCGTACTGGCCGGAAGTGCAGCGCATCTGCGATCGTTACGGCATCCTGATGATCTCCGACGAAGTCATCTGTGGCTTCGGTCGCACCGGCCAGTGGTTCGGCTGCGAGCACTACGGCACGCGTCCCGACCTCATGTCCATGGCCAAGGCGCTGTCGTCCGGCTATCTGCCCATCGGCGGTGTCATGGTCGGCGACCGGGTGGCAAAGACGCTGATCGCCAAGGGCGGCGAGTTCGGCCATGGGTTCACCTATTCCGGGCATCCGGTATGCGCGGCGGTGGCGCTGGCGAATCTCCAGATCATCCAGCGCGAGCAACTGGTGGAGCATGTGCGGACCTCCGCCGGGCCTTACCTGCAGCGTCGCTGGGCGGAACTTGCGGCGCACCCGCTGGTAGGGGAGGCGCGTGGCGTCGGTCTGCTGGGTGCGCTCGAACTGGTCAAGAACAAGGAACCCAGCAGTCTCGCTCGGTCAGGGGCGGCAGAAGGCTGCGGGCCCCGGCGTTCTCATACGTGGTTCGAGCCGCGCGGCAAGGTCGGCGAACGCTGCCGCGACAATGCCATCGCCAATGGTCTGGTCATGCGCGCGACACGCGACACGATGATCATTGCGCCGCCACTGGTCATCACCACCACCGAAATCGACGAGCTGATCGAAAAGGCTTGGCGCACGCTCGACCAGACCCTGGCTGGTTTGCAAAAGGATGGCTGGCTATAGTTAGATCGAACCGGTCGCCGGCTTGGTGCGGCCTGGTTGTAGACCCCAACTTTACCGATCGAGAGGGAATCCGCGATGGCTGTTCAACTGCGACACATCACTGCAATGGTTGCGCTCGGCGTGCTGCTCGCCGCCTGCGGCAAGTCCCCTGAAACGGCAAAGAGCGATGCGGCCGCTGCTGCCTCTGCCGCCAAATTCGATACCGACGAAGAAAAGGTCGTCAACGTCTACAACTGGTCGGACTACGTCGAACCCACGGTCATCGAAGCCTTCGAGAAAGAGACTGGCCTCAAGGTCAACTATGAGGTCATGGATTCCAACGAGATGCTGGAGACCAAGTTGCTCGCCGGCCGCACCGGCTACGACGTAGTCGTGCCGTCGGCCTCATTCCTGGCGCGGCAGATCAAGGCCGGCATCTACCAGAAGCTCGACAAGACCAAGCTCACCAACTACAAGAACCTCGACGCTGCCATCAGCAAGCGCCTCGAGGCATTCGATCCGGGCAACCAATACGCCGTAAACTACATGTGGGGCACGTCCGGCGTGGGTTACAACGAGGCCAAGATCAACGAGGCGATGCCCAACGCGCCCGTCGACAGCTTCAGGATGTTCTGGGACCCGGCCGTGGTGAAGAATTTCGCCAAGTGCGGCATTTCGGTGCTCGACGCACCCAGCGAAGTGGTCGGCACGGTGCTGGTGTACCTTGGAAAGGATGCCAACAGCGAAAACCTGGACGACCTGAAGGCTGCGGAAAAGGTGCTGATGGCGGTGCGTCCGTACGTCCGCCTGATCAATTCCTCGAAATACATCGAAGATCTGGCGAATGGCGAAATCTGCCTTGCTCTGGGCTGGTCCGGAGACGTGCTGCTGGCACGCGACCGTTCCAATGAAGCCGGCAAGGGATTCACCATCAAGTACAACATCCCGAAGGAAGGTGCGGTCATGTTCTTCGACAGCATGGCCATTCCGTCCGATGCGGGCCATGTGAAGAACGCCCATATCTTCATCGACTACATGTTGCGTGCCGAAGTGGCGGCCAAGAACAGCAACTTCCTCAGTTACGCCAACAGCAATGCAGCGTCATGGCCGGCGGTGAGCGACGAAGTGAAGAACAATCCGAATATCTTCCCGCCGCCGGATCTGATGGCCAAACTGGTGCCTGACATGCCCGAGAGTGCCGAGTTCACCAAGGAACTGACGCGCACCTGGACGCGCTTCCGCACCGGCAAGTAAGCGGCCGCGATGGCAGCGCACCACCTGAAGGTGGTGCGCGGACATTCTGCATCCAGATGGGGTAGTCATGGCCGAACGCCGCAGCGAGAAGATCAAGTTCGAACCCTGGCGCGATCCCAACGCGGAAGCGTATATCCGCATCGAGAATGTCACCAAGAAATTTGGTGACTTCATCGCCGTCAACAACGTGTCGTTGAAGATCTACCAGAAGGAGATCTTCTGCCTGCTGGGTGGCTCCGGCTGCGGCAAATCGACCCTGCTGCGCATGCTGGCCGGTTTCGAAGCGCCGACCTCCGGCAGCATATTTCTCGATGGGCAGGACATGGCAGGCATACCGCCCTACGAGCGGCCAGTGAACATGATGTTCCAGTCCTATGCGCTGTTCCCGCACATGAGTGTCGAGAAGAACATCGCCTTCGGCCTCGAGCAGGAACGATTGTCGCGCAGCGAAATAGCCACGCGCGTCACCGAAATTCTCGACATCGTGAAGCTCGGCGAATTCGCGGTGCGCAAGCCGCACCAGCTTTCCGGCGGGCAGCGGCAGCGCGTGGCGCTGGCACGGGCGCTGGTGAAACGGCCGAAGCTGCTGCTGCTGGACGAGCCATTGGGTGCGCTTGACAAGAAGCTGCGCGAACATACGCAGTTCGAACTCATCAATATCCAGGAACAGCTGGGTGTGACTTTCATGGTCGTGACCCACGATCAGGAAGAGGCGATGACGCTGGCATCGCGCATTGGCGTCATGAACCGTGGCGAAATAGCGCAGATAGGCACGCCGACGGAGATCTACGAATTCCCTTCTTCGAAATTCGTGGCGGATTTCATCGGTTCGGTCAACATGTTCGAAGGCCGCCTGATCGAGGATCTTCCCGATCGCGTGCGGATTCAGTCCGACGAGCTTGGCGGCGTGGTCTACGTGGACCATGGCATCAGTGCCGCGCCCAGCACCAGCTTGTGGGTGGCGATTCGCCCGGAGAAGATCGATATCCAGCGCACGGCGCCCGCCGACGCGCGCGAGAACTGCGTGCAGGGCGTGGTCAAGGAAATCGCCTACATGGGCGATGTCTCGATCTTTCTGGTGAAGATCGATACCGGCAAGATAATCCGCGTGACGCTGCCCAACATCGAACGACTGTCGGATGACGAACGCATCATGTGGGACGAAACGGTGTACCTCACCTGGCATCCCGGCAGTCCGGTGGTGGTCACGCAGTAATGCCGCGCAACCAGTACCACTCCGGCTGGAGCACGGGCAGGGTGGGGCCGCTGTGGGAGCTGTTTTTCCGTTTCGGCCCCCCGCGCTGGTCCTCCTACATCAAGAGCAACTGGGCGGGGCAGCGCCTGGTGGTGGCGGTGCCCTATCTGTGGTTGATGCTGTTCTTTCTGGTGCCGTTTCTGATTGTCCTGAAGATCTCGTTCGCGGAGTTCTCGCCGTTTGGACGGCCACCCTATGAGCCGGTGATGCACTGGCTGGAAGATGGTGCGCTGCAGGTCAAGCTGGTTTTCGCCAGCTACAGCTATCTGCTGCACGAGCCACTGTACGTCAGCGCCTGGCTCTATTCGATCAAGGTAGCTGCGATCTCGACACTGTTCTGCCTGCTGCTGGCCTATCCGATGGCGTATGCCATTGCGCGGGCCTCGGCGACATCACGCAATGTGCTGCTGATGCTGGTGATCCTGCCGTTCTGGACTTCCTTCCTGCTGCGCGTTTATGCGTGGATCGGGCTGCTGAAGACTGACGGCGTGATCAACCAGTTCCTGATGGCCATCGGCATGATCGACGCGCCGCTGGCGATGATGAACACCAGCTTTGCCGTCTACATCGGCATCGTCTACTCCTATCTGCCATTCATGATCCTGCCGCTGTATACCAACCTGGAAAAGCACGACCTGACGCTGCTAGAGGCCGCGCAGGACCTTGGGTCCGGTCCGGTACGGGCTTTCCTCCGCATCACGCTGCCGCTGTCCTTCCCCGGCATCATGGCCGGCTCGCTGCTGGTATTCA
>JANPGU010000166.1:0-15568 GCA_031424095.1 Gammaproteobacteria bacterium | reverse complement strand
GGGTGCGCGGCGTGGCAACGGCGTCGATGTGTATGTTGCGGCGACGAAGGTGTGGCTTGCCGGTCCTTTCGGTCGCAGCTGGCTGGGCAATGTCACTGCTCGATCGACCCGCGGCAACCAGATGGGCATCCTGGGATTCGGTGGCGATCAGGGCGGTCGCAGGTTGCTGGCGGAAGCCAGCGTCGGCGCATTCCTGAATGACAACCTGGTGCTGGGCATTGAATACCGGCAGAAGCCCGACAATCTTTCGGTGTTCCGCGAAGACGATTTCAAGGATGTCTTCGTAGCCTGGATCCCGGTCAAGTATGTGTCGCTGACGGTGGCCTATGCGGACCTCGGCAATATCGCGGACAAGAACCACCAACGGGGCAGCTATCTGTCGCTGCAGGGCAGCTGGTAGACCGGCTGCAGATACGGGGGACGGATCGGGAGGCCGGCAATCGTCGGCCTTTTGCGTTATTGGGGACTAACCACTCTCAACTGCCGTTGAATGCCGCATAATTTGCATTGACAACTAATGCTTAGGCAGCATATTCTGGGATAGCCTCTCCTCATTGAAACCTGCCGTGCAAGAGCCCCAGCCGCTGGCAAAACTCCAGTCCCTGCTCGACCAGCCGCAGATGCAGATCGGGCGGCTCAAGAAGAGCGTCTTCCACTCGCTGCTGCGCAATGTCGATGCGCGCATGCAGCCGCTGGAACTCACGGCAATGCAGTGGGAACCCTCGCCTCGAGCAGAAGCAGCTGCTGCAGCGCCAGCGCAGCGACACTGATCGTCGTGTCGTCAACCTGGCACTCACCGACAAGGGACGGGCTGTCGCGGCGGAGATCCCGGTAGTCGTGCACGAAGAGCTGCAGCGCCATCTGCACGATTTTACCGATCAGGAACTCCAGCTGCTGATCCAGTTTCTTACCAGGATGCTGGGCAATGTCTCTGTGTCAAAGGAACTCGCACCCCCATGAAATTCATCACCGCGTTGTCTGGTGTGATTCTGCTCGCGATTCTCTGCGGCTGCAGTGGGGGCAAGGCAGCAGCAGCCCCGCCTGCTGTGCCTGAAGTCGGCGTGATCACGCTGGCGCCGCAGCCAGTGGAGCTGTCCACCGAACTGCCCGGACGCACCGCTGCGTTCCGCATCGCTCAAGTGCGGCCGCAGGTGGAAGGCATCGTGCAGAAGCGCCTGTTCACAGAGGGCGCAGAAGTGCGCGCTGGCCAGCCGCTGTACCAGATTGATGCCGCGCCTTACCGCGCCGCTGCGGCGCGCGCTGCAGCCGGACTCGCCAGCGCCGAAGCGCAGCTCAATGCCGCACGCCTGCTCGCCGAACGCTACGAGCCCCTGCTGGCACGTGGCGTGGTGAGCAGGCAGGACAATGACAATGCCGTTGCCGCGCGCCTCAGCGCGGCGGCTGCGGTGACCTCTGCCCAGGCCGCGGTGGATACCGCGCGCATCGACCTTCGCTACACGCAGCTGCTGGCACCGATCAGCGGCCGCGTCGGGCGCTCGCTGGTCACGGAGGGTGCATTGGTGATCAAGGGGCAGGCGCAGCCGCTGGCCACGGTCGCACAGCTGGATCCCATCTATGTCGATGTCACGCAGTCGAGCACCGACCTGCTCAAGCTGCAGCAGGATTTCGCGGCTGGTCGACTGCAGCGCGATGACAGCAAGCGGCAGGCGCAGGTGACGCTCACGCTGGAAGACGGTACGACGTATGCGCACACGGGAGCGCTGCAGTTTTCCGAGGTCACGGTGGACCCCGGCACGGGTTCGGTGCTGCTGCGCGCGGTGTTTCCGAATCCGCAGCGCCTGCTGCTGCCGGGCATGTTCGTGCGCGCGCGGCTGGGGCAGGGCCGCAGCGAAAGTGCATTGCTGGTGCCGCTGGCCGGCGTCTCGCGCAATGCGCGCGGCGAGGCCACGGTGCTGGTGGTCGCTGCCGACAACAAGGTGGCCGAGCGCGTTATCCAGGTGGACCGCAGCGCGGGCAGCAACTGGCTGGTGAAGTCCGGTCTCGAGCCAGGTGAGCGCGTGATCGTCGAAGGCCTGCAGAAGGCGCGCGCCGGCATGACGGTGCGGCCGGCGCCGGCCGGCCAGCAGGGAAAGTAAGCCATGCTGTCGCGGTTCTTCATCGATCGTCCGGTATTCGCCTGGGTGATCGCGCTGGTGCTGATGCTGGCCGGCGGCCTGGCAGTGGTGAAGCTGCCCATCATGCAATATCCGGCCATTGCACCACCGCAGGTGTCGATCAACGCGAGCTACCCAGGTGCCTCCGCGCAGACCGTGCAGGACAGCGTGGTGCAGGTCATCGAGCAGCAGCTCAACGGCATCGACGGACTGGACTACATCACCTCTGACGCCAATGCCGATGGTACGGCTTCGGTCTCGATGACCTTCAAGCAGGGCACCGACCCTGACATCGCGCAGGTGCAGGTGCAGAACAAGCTGCAGGCGGCGACGCCGCTGTTGCCGGCGGAGGTGCAGCAGCAGGGACTGCGGGTGGCCAAGCCCACGCGCAATTTCCTGGTCGTGCTCGGCTTTCGTTCGCTCGACAACAGTCTGTCGGGCGATGACCTCAACAACTACATCGCCTCCAACGTGCAGGACCAGATTGCGCGTACGCCAGGCGTAGGCGACGTGCAGCTGTTCGGCGCGCAGTTTGCGATGCGCATCTGGCTGGACCCGGCCAGGCTCGCTTCCTATGGTATGACCACTGGCGACGTGGTCGCAGCGATCCGCGCCCAGAACGTGCAGGTGGCTGCCGGACAGATCGGTGGGCTGCCGGCGGTGCCGGGTCAGACGCTCAATGCCACCATCATCGGACCGACGCGCCTCGCTACGCCAGCGGAATTTGGCGCAATACTGCTGCGCGTGAATGGCGATGGCTCGCAGCTGCAGCTCGGCGATGTCGCGCGCGTCACGCTCGATGCGGAGAATTTCGTTCGCTCCGTGCGCTACAACGGACAGCCGGCAGCCGCAATGGCGATTCGCCTCGCGATCGGCGAGAACGCGCTGGACACCGTCAATGCCATCAATGCGACGCTGGCGCGGCTCAAGCCCTTCTTCCCGGCGGGCGTCGAAGTCGTGTACCCGGTGGACACCGCGCCCTTCGTGCGCACGTCCATCAGGGAAGTGGCCAAGACGCTGCTCGAGGCCATCGTGCTGGTGTTCCTCGTGATGTACCTGTTCCTGCAGAGTTTCCGCGCCACGCTCATTCCGACCATTGCGGTGCCGGTGGTTATGCTGGGCACCTTCGGCGTGCTGGCGGTATTTGGCTATTCAATCAACACATTGACCATGTTCGGCATGGCGCTTTCCATTGGCCTGCTGGTGGACGACGCGATCGTGGTGGTCGAAAACGTCGAACGGCTGATGTCCACCGAAGGTCTGTCGGCGCGCGAGGCCACGCGCAAGTCCATGGAGCAGATCACCGGCGCGCTGGTCGGCATCGCGCTGGTGCTTGCGGCAGTGTTCGTGCCGATGGCGTTCTTTGGTGGCTCCATTGGCGTGATCTATCGCCAGTTCTCCATCACCATCGTTTCGGCGATGGTGCTGTCGGTGCTGGTGGCGCTGATCCTGACGCCGGCGCTGTGCGCGACGTTGCTCAAGCCCCTTGCAAAAGGGGGGCACCAGGCTCGAGGCGGATTCTTCGGGAGCTTCAATCGCGCCTTCGCCCGTTCGAATGCGGCCTACCAGCGCGGTCTGCGCGGCGTGTTGAACCGCAATCGCCGCTACCTCGTTGCCTATGGGCTGATGGTGGTAGTGATGTGTGTGCTGTTTGTGCGCCTGCCTACCGCGTTCCTGCCCGATGAGGATGCCGGCACGCTCACCGGCATCGTGCAGACACCGCCCGGAGCCACCCGCGAGCGCACGGCATTGGCGCTGCAGCAGGCGCAGGACTATTTCCTGAACCAGGAGAAGGATCTGGTCGACGGCGTTCTCACTGTTGCCGGCTTCAACTTCTCCGGTGTGGGCCAGAACATGGGCCTGGTGTTCGTGAAGCTGAAGGACTGGGACGAGCGCGGCGCCAAAGGCCAGGATGTGCGCTCGATAGCGCAGCGGGCCGGCGCGTATTTCGCAACGATCCGCGATGCATCGATCTTCGTGGTGGTGCCGCCTGCAGTTACCGAACTCGGCAATGCTTCGGGTTTCGACCTGCAGCTGCAGGATCGTGCCGGTCTTGGTCACGATGCACTGCTCGCTGCGCGCAACCAGTTGCTCGGTCTCGCGGCGCAGAATCCTGCGCTGGCTGGTGTGAGACCCAACGGCGTGGAAGATGCGCCGCAGTTCAAACTCGACATCGATCGCGGCAAAGCCAGTGCGCTGGGACTTTCGTTCGCCGACATCAACCAGACCATGTCCGCGGCCTGGGGCTCGGCGTACGTGAACGATTTCCTCGATCGCGGGCGCGTGAAGCGTGTGTATGTGCAGGGCGAGCCGGCCTCACGCATGCAGCCGGAGGATCTGGGTCGCTGGTATGTGCGCAACGCGAACGGCGGCATGGTGCCGTTCTCGGCTTTCGCTGCCGGTGAATGGGCCTTCGGGCCGCAGAAGCTGACACGTTTCAACGGCGTGCCGTCATTCAATGTGCAGGGTCAGGCCGCACCGGGGCACAGTTCTGGCGAGGCCATGCAGATCATGGAAGGCCTGGTGAAGAAGCTGCCGGAAGGCGTGGGCCTTGAGTGGACCGGCGTGTCCTTCGAAGAGCGGCTCTCCGGCTCGCAGGCGCCAGCGTTGTATGCAATTTCCATTGCAGTGGTGTTCCTGTGCCTGGCTGCGCTCTACGAGAGCTGGTCGATTCCCGTGACCGTGCTGCTGGTGGTGCCGCTGGGCGTGCTGGGCGCCGTGCTCGCGACACTGCTGCGCGGCCTGCCGAACGACGCGTTCTTCCAGGTAGGCATGCTGACCACGATGGGACTGGCGGCCAAGAGCGCCATCCTGATCGTGGAGTTCGCGAAGGAAGATTACGATCGTGGCGCGACGCTGGTCGATGCCGTGATGCGCGCTGCTGCACAGCGCCTGCGGCCCATCCTGATGACTTCGCTGGCCTTCATGTTTGGTGTGCTGCCGCTGGCGCTGGCCAATGGCGCGGGCTCGGGAGCGCAGAATGCGGTGGGAACCGGCGTGATCGGCGGCATGCTGGCCTCGACCTTCCTCGCGATCTTCTTCGTGCCGCTGTTCTTCGTGCTGGTGCTGGGCGGCTTCCACGTCAAACCCGGCTACCAGGATCCGGAAACTGCAGCGAAATGGGCACCGGAGGGGCCGACCTGAGGTCAGCCCGTTTTCCGGCCGCCGGGCGCGGTCTACCTGCTCTGGATCAGCTTGAGGCCGCGCTTTTCGAGCAACGGCGCAATCTCCGGGGCATCACCGGTGAAGTTTTGGAACAGCTGCGATGCATCCACGCTGCCGCCCCGCGACAGCAGCGTTGCGCGGAAATGGTCGCCGTTGGCGCGCGTCAGGCCGCCGTGGGCCTTGAACCATTCCTCGCTGTTCGCATCCAGCACTTCGGACCAGATGTAGGCGTAATAGCCGGCCGAATAGCCACCCATGATGTGGCTGAAATAAGGCGTGCGGTAACGCGGCGGCACCGGCACGTAATTCACGCCGTCGGCGGCCAGCGCCGCCGCTTCGAACTTCATGACGTCGGCTGCAGCAGGTACTTGCGCGGCAGTCACCTGGTGCCAGCGCTGATCCAGCAGCGCGGCGCCCAGATATTCCGTGGTCAGGAACCCCTGGTTGAACTTCGCAGCGGCTACCACCTTGTCCAGCAGTTCCGCAGGCATCGGTGCGCCGGTCTGGTAGTGCTTCGCATAGTTCTTCAGCACGGCCGGCCAGTCGGCCCACATTTCATTGACCTGCGAGGGGTACTCGACGAAGTCGCGCGGCACGGCTGTGCCGCTGAAATACGGATACTGCACGTTCGAGAACATGCCATGCAGCGCATGTCCGAATTCGTGGAAGCAGGTGGTCACTTCATCCCAGGTGAGCAGCGTCGGCTCGCCAGCAGGAGGCTTCGGAATATTCAGGTGGTTCGCGACTACGGACTGGTATCCGGTCAGCTTCGACTGCGACACGTATGAATTCATCCACGCGCCGCCGCGCTTGGACTTGCGCGCATACATGTCGGCGATGAAGATGGCCAGCTGCTTGCCGCTGGCATCGAACACATCATAGACACGCACGTCGGCCTGATAGACCGGCAGGTCGGTGCGCCGCGTGAAGGTCAGGCCATACAGCTGGTTTGCGGCATAGAACACGCCTTTTTCCAGCACATTGGTAAGTTCCAGATAGGGCTTGATCTGGGTTGCGTCGAAGGCGAATTTCTCGACCCGCACCTTCTCGCTGTAATAGGACCAGTCCCAGGGCGCGAGCGTGAATTTGCCGCCTTCCTTGTCGATCTGCGTCTGCAGCGCGGCGGCTTCCAGCTTCGCATTGGCCACGGCTGCCGGCGCGAGCTGCCGCAGCATCGCATTCACTGCTGCAGGCGTGCGCGCCGTCTGGTCTTCCAGGCTGTAGGCCGCGTGATTCGGGAAACCCAGCAGCACTGCACGCTCGGCACGCAGTCGCATGGTCTTGCTGATCACTTCGCGGTTATCGAACTTGCCGCCCTTGCTGCCGCGCTGCACCGATGCCTCATGCAGCTTCTGCCGCAACGGCCGATAGGTCAGTTGTGATTCCGGCGGTTGGCCGGTGGTGTTGAGCAGCGTCAGAACATACTTGCCAGCGAGCCCGCGCGATGTGGCTTCAGCGGCGGCCGCAGCAATCTGCGCCTCGGTCAGTCCGTCGAGCTGCTTCACGTCATCCACGGTCACCGCGGCAGCATTCACTTCGTCCAGCACGTTCTGCGTGAACTGGCTGGACAACGCGGCAAGCTCTGCATTCATGGCCTTGAGCTTTTCCTTGTCCGGTGCAGAAAGCTTCGCGCCTGCGCGGACAAAATCCGAGTAGTAGCGTTCGATCAGTCGCAGGCCTTCGGCATCCAGGCCCAGCGTGCTGCGCTTGTCATGCAGCGTCTGGATGCGGGCAAACAGCTTGCTGTCGAGCACGATGGCGTCGGTGTGAGCCGCAAAGCGCGGCGCGTAATCCGAACGCAGCTTGTTGCGCGCGTCATTGGTGTCAGCGCCGGCCAGGGAAAAGAAAACGGTGGTGGCACGGTCGAGAATCTGTCCGCTGCGCTCCATCGCCAGCAGCGTATTGTCGAAGCCCGGCGCCTGCGGGTTGTCCGTAATGGCGCGCACCTCCGCGAGCTGTGCCGCCATGCCTGCGTCGAAGGCCGGCGCAAAGTCGGTGTCGGCAATGCGGTCGAACTGCGGGTAATGCAGCGGCAGTTCGCTGGGCGCAAAAAAAGGGTTGGCGGGTGGCGCGGGCTGCGCTGCCTGGCTGTTTGATGGCATGGAAAGAACCAGTGCTGAAAGCAGCAGGGGTGCGGTACGGTTTGGCATGCCACAAGCCTAACCCAGCCGCGCGGTTTTGCAGGGGTGAAACTGCTGCCGGAGCGGGGTAGGCTGGCGTCTTCGCATATCAGCCGGTACCGGAAGGCGCGACATGAACAGATTGGGTGCAGTTTGCCTCGCGCTGGCGTTCATCGCGGGTTGCCAGCGCAGTGGTGGCGATGCACCCGTGTCGCAGGCCCCGGCGCCCGCCGCCGCCACGCCCGGCGAGGGCATACCCTGGTTCGAAGGCGATCTCCAGTCCGCATTCGCCAGTGCGGCGGCGCAGAACAAGCCGGTGTTCCTTTACTGGGGCGCAGTCTGGTGCCCGCCCTGCCACGACCTGAAGGCGCATGTGTTCTCGCGCCGCGATTTCCAGGAAAAGATGCGCCAGTTCGTGCCGGTGTACCTGGATGGCGATGCGCCGGGTGCGCAGCGCGCAGCCAGCGATTTCCAGGTGCTGGGATACCCCACCGCCGTGGTGCTGCGCGCTGATCGCACGGAGATCGTGCGCATTGCGGGGGGCATGGATCTGGGCCGCTACGCCGACGTGCTGGAGCTGGCGTTGGACGCAGTGCGGCCGCTGCCTGAAGTGCTGGCCAGCTTGCGCGGCGATGGGGCGTTACAGCTCAATGACGCCGATTGCCGGCGCCTGGCCTACAACGGCTGGGGCCTGGATCCGCGCGTCACCGACGATCCGCGCGCACTGGTCGAATCGCTGCTGCTCGCGGCGCAGCGCTGCCCGACAACCTCGACCATCGAGCGTGATCGTCTGTCGGTCATGGCCGCCGGACTTGCTGCCTCCATCGAACGCGAGCCAGTGGTCAGTGGCAGGTCCGCGAGCAGCCAGCTGCGCAGCCTGCTGGACGCAACGGACTTGCTGCTGGCCGATCGCGCGCGCAGCCTGCGTGTGGCGGACGCATTGCTTGATCTGGGTGACGACTTCTTCGTGGTCACGCGGCGCATTTATCCACAGCGCGTCGCGCCCCTGCAGCAACGCTGGTACGCGCTGATGGATGCCGTGGAGCTCGACACCAATTACTCCGACACGGTGCGGCTGGCTACTGCGGGCGGCCGCCTCATGGCGGCGAAGGCGCTGGATTCGCAGGAGAAGATCCCCGCGTCCGTCGCAGCCCGTGCGCGCACTACCCTGA
The DNA here is from genome assembly GCA_031424095.1 of Gammaproteobacteria bacterium. Lineage (GTDB taxonomy): Bacteria > Pseudomonadota > Gammaproteobacteria > Steroidobacterales > Steroidobacteraceae > ZC4RG30. The sequence continues at coordinate 6,997 of JANPGU010000166.1, read as the reverse complement.
ATACCTTTCTGGCACGCAACTACGATGCAGAGGCACGTTCAGGCATCGTCAATTCCGCCAGCTGGGTGCTGAGTTACCTCGACGATGACGCGGGACTGCGCAAACTGCTGGAAGGCGAGATCAGGACATCGCGCACGCCCTACTACTACATGCCGGACCTTGCAGACCTGGAAGAGAAGGCGGGTCACAAGGAGCAGGCGCTGGTGTGGCTGCAGCGCGCCTACGGTGAATCGCGCGGGCCTGCGACACGTTTCCAGTGGGGCGTCCTCTATCTCGAGGGATTGCTGCGTATCAGTCCGCAGGATGAACCGCGTATCCGTGCGGCCGCCATGGAAGTGCTGGGTGAGCTGGCGGGGCCGGACCGCATTCATGCGCGTGCCCTCACGCGCCTGACCCGAGTGAACGACGGTCTGAATAAATGGGCCAGTGAAACCCGCCACAAGGACACGCTCGCCGCGATCAAGCTGCGCTGGCGGGAGATCTGCGCGGCAGTGCCCGTTGCGGATCCCGCCAGTCGCTCCTGCCCTGGACTGCTGACGACCGGGGTGTGAGCCAGGTACAGGGTGTGGCTGTAAGGCAACCCGTCACTGGCAGAGCCACGGGTTGGCGCACCCAAGGCGGCGCTACTATGTTCTCGTTTTCATTGGTCGAATCCGGGGGAAGAATCATGAAGTTCCGCATGCTCGCGTTTGGCCTGCTTGCCATGCTGGCCGCGCTGCCGACACTGGCTGCCGACATCGACGGCAAATGGAACGCCAGCGTCGATACACCACAGGGTGCGCTCGCGCTGGTGTTCGAATTGAAGGCCGACGGCGACAAGCTGTCGGGCACGATGTCCAGTGACATGACGGGCGCTGTGCCGATTTCCGAAGGCACGATCAAGGGCAATGAAGTGACCTTCAAGCTGAACATTGACGCCGGTCCCGGTGGCGCGCTCACGATCGCGTACCGGGGCGCAGTGAAAGGTGATGACCTGAAACTGATCAGCAAGTTCGACGCCGGTCAGGGCGAGTCCGAGACCGAGTTGGTCGCGAAGCGGGCGAAGTAACGCGCTTCACCGTTCTGTCCCGGCGCTACTGGCCGTGGTCATTGTCCCGGGGCTGTCACTTGACCGCCCCGCGTGCGTCGTGTCCCATCATGGCTCCAGAATTCGCCACATACGGCACAAGGGGTTGCGGATGACATTGGTATTCGGCTTGCGTCCCGGCCTTGGCGCCATCCTGCTGATCGCCTTCGCGGCCGTAACAGTTGCTCCACCGCAAGCTCGCGCAGCCGCACCGGCGAATGCGTCGCAGTCGGCGCCGGAAAAGGTGACCGAGGTGGAGGGCATCACCGAATACCGACTGCCAAATGGCCTGCGTGTGCTGCTCTTCCCAGATCAGTCCAAGCCCACCATCACGGTCAACATGACCTACCTGGTCGGGTCACGGCATGAAAACTACGGCGAGACCGGCATGGCGCATCTGCTGGAGCACATGCTGTTCAAGGGCACGCCCGGCCATCCGGATATCGTGAAGGACTTCAATGCGCGCGGCATGCGCATGAATGGCACCACCTCGCTCGATCGCACCAACTACTACGAACTGTTCCAGTCCAATGCCGACAACCTGGACTGGGCGCTGGGCATGGAGGCGGACCGCATGGTCAACTCCTTCGTGGCGCGCAAGGACCTCGATACCGAGATGACCGTGGTCCGCAATGAATACGAGAGTGGCGAGAACTCGCCCACCGGCGTGCTCATCAAGCGCATGCAGAGCATGGTTTATGACTGGCACAATTATGGCAATTCGACGATCGGCAATCGATCCGATATCGAGAACGTCGGCATCGAGAATCTGCAGGCTTTTTACCGCAACTATTACCAACCGGACAACGCCGTGCTGCTGGTCGCCGGCAAGTTCGAGGCGGCTGCCACGTTGCAGCTGGTGGCAAAGCATTTCGGCCCCATTCCGCGTCCCACGCGCCAGCTGCGCAAGTTGTGGACGGTGGAGCCGACGCAGGATGGCGAACGCAGCTTCATAGTGCGGCGCGTCGGCGATCTGCAGGTCGTGGCGCTGGGATACAAGACACCCTCGGCGCTGGCGGCGGATTCACAGGCTCTGCTTTATGCCATCGCCACACTGGGCGACACGCCATCGGGGCGGTTGCACAAGGCGCTGGTCGAGACAGGCAAGGCGGCGCAGGTTGGTGCCACCCGGCTCAATGGCATCGATGGCAGCCTGGCGGTCCTGCTGGCGATCGTCAAAAAGGGCGATCCGATCGAACCCGTGCAGGCGGAAATGATCCGCATCGTCGAGGATTTCGGCAGTTCGCCGCCCACCGCAGATGAAATGGAGCGTACGCGCAATCAGCTTGCCAACCAGGCCGAGCGCACGCTGAACGATCACGAAAACATCGGGCTACAGCTGGCGGAATACATTGCGCTCGGCGACTGGCGCATGTTTTTCCTGACGCGTGACCGTTTGGCGGAGATCTCAACCGCAGCAGTCCAGGCCGCAACCGCGAAATACTTCAGGCGCGACAACCGCACGGTGGGTGTTTTCCTGCACGACGACAAGCCGCAGCGCGCCGAGATACCGGCCGTGGCGAGTGCCGCGGAACAGCTCAAGGATTTCAAACCGAAGGAGGCCATTGCGGCGGCCGAGGTCTTCGATCCAAGCCCCGACAACATCGACCGGCGCACCAAGCACCTCGAGATCGACGGGATCCGCGTCTCGCTGCTGCAGAAGAAGACGCGCGGTGAAACAGTGGTGGTCAGCCTGGGTTTGCAAAGCGGCGATGAGAAGTCGATGTTCGGACAGCGCGCAACGGGGCAGATCGTGGCCCAGATGCTGATGCGCGGCACCAGCCGCTACACCCGCGAACAGCTGCGCGACGAGTTCGTGAAGCTGAAGGTCAACGGGTCGATTGCCGGCAAGGGCGGCAGTTTCGAAACCACGCGACCCAATCTGGTGGCTGCCATCCGGCTTGCCGCGCATGTGCTGCGCGAGCCGGCATTCCCGCAGTCGGAGTTCGAGCAGCTGAAGAAAATAGCGATCACCTCGATCGAGTCGCAGCTCAGTGATCCGTCGGCGCTGGCGGCGTCGGCGCTCGCGCAGCAGTTCAATACCTACCCCAAGGGTGATGTGCGCTATGCGCCATCGATGCAGGAGCAGCTGGCAGAGATCAACGCCATCAAGCTCGCTGATCTTGCCACCTACCATCGAACGTTCTACGGTGCCGAGAAGGGCATGCTCGCCATCGTCGGTGACTTCGACGAGGCCGAAGTGGTCAAGGCGATCCGCGAGAGTTTCACTGCTTGGCGCAGCGCCGCGCCGTTCCGGCGCATCACCAGCGCGTACACGGATATCGCGCCGGCGGCGCGCATCATCGAGACGCCAGACAAGGCCAATGCCGTGTTCATGGCGCGGCTGAATCTCGATCTGAACGAGGATGATGCGGATTACCCGGCGCTGTATCTGGCCAACTACATGCTGGGCGGCGGTGCCGGCATGGACGCGCGCCTGATGGCCCGCATCCGCGTGAAGGAAGGCCTCAGTTACGGGGTGGGCTCAGGCCTCTCGGCCGGGCGATTCGATCGAGCAGGCAGCTGGTCGATGCAGGCCATTGCTGCGCCGGAAAACATGCCGAAGGTCGAGGCCGCGTTCAAGGAAGAGCTGGCGAAGATGCTGCAGGATGGTTTCACGCCAGCGGAAATGGCGAAGGCCAGGTCCGGCGTGTTGCAACGCGCCGTGCAGGGCCGGGCGCAGGACCCGCAGCTCGCCGCCGAACTGCAGTCCGACCTCGACAGCGGGCGCAGTTTCGCCTGGGACAAAAAGTTCGAGGCAAGCATTGCGGGGTTGACGCCTGACGCTGTGGTCGCTGCTGCGAGGAAATACATCGTCCCGGCAAAAATCACCGTGGTAAAGGCCGGAGATTTCGCCAAGACGGCGGTAGTGAAATAGATGACTGGAGTACACGCAATGCATCGCAACGGAATTCCCGCAACGCTGGTCATCGCTGCCGTGCTCGGCGGCTGTAGTGCATCCTCAAGCCCCGACAGCGCTGTGCTGGCGGATGTCGCCACGCTCAAGGCGCAGGTCGCTCAATTGCAGCAGCAGGCCCAGGCAGCCACGGACTGGACCGCGGTTGCCAACCTGCAGGCCGCCTACGGGTACTACGTCGACAAGATGCGCTGGGATGATGCTGCTGATCTGTTCGCAAAAGATGCGACGCTGGAAATAGCGGGCCGCGGCCTGTTCGAAGGGCAGGATCGCATCCGCACCTATCTGCATGCGCTGGGCAAGCTCGAATACGGCACGCTGTTCAATCACATGCAGCTGCAGCCGGTCATCCACATTGCGCCGGATGGACTCTCCGCGCAGGCGCGCTGGCGTACGTTCATGCAGGTTGGCCACCTCGGCAAGGAAGCCCGCTGGGGCGAGGCCACTTACGAAAATGCCTATGTGAAGGAAGGTGGAACCTGGAAGATCCGCAAACTGCACGGCTTCATCACGTACTACGTGGAATTCGACAAGGGCTGGAACAAGGGCGGTGTGGCGCTGCCGCAGAAGCTGGACAATCTGGATCCGGATGCTCCGCCGACGGTCAAATACGGCGCCTTCCCGGAAGTGTTCGTACCGCCGTATCACTACCCGAATCCGGTCACGGGAAAGTAGCAATGCGGGTCCCGAGGTTCATCCACTAGCCGAGCACAGGAATTCCTGAAATTGTTGCGCGCGGTGACCAGCCGGTCATGGACGCCGACAGCCTAGAAGTTAACCAGTGCCAGCACGATCAGAATCACGATGAATGCCATGGTCTCGTTCTCCCTCGCCTTTCCCTGGCGGTTGGTGCGGCTATGTACCACGAATCGTGTTGCCGATAGGATGCTCCGATGCACGGAAATCACAGCGCAGCACCGGTAATCGCCGCTGGTTGGTCGGGGTTCTGGCGCATCCTGCGCCGCAGGCACTTCAGTCCATTCAAGACCTATGTCAATCGCCCGCGGCACACGGTCGTCATCCTCAATCCCAAGGTCGGCACCAAGAGTTTCCGGCAGGCGCTGACCGACGGCATGCGCGAAGTGTTCGGCATCGCCGATCCTTCCGAAGGTCGTTACTGCCTTTTCAGGAAGGCGCGTGAGTTCCAGTTCGCACGCTTGCGCGACTATGCGCATGCGTTCCGGTTTCCCGAGCGCTACCAGTTCTTCTGCTTCGTGCGTAATCCATACGCAAGGCTGCGTTCCGCGTGGCAGAACAAGTTCGCCTACGGACACCTGCAGGGTTATTCGCGCAGCATCCGGCGTCGGGAACTGGATCGCCTGCGCCGCTTCGCTTCAGCCGCGCGACTTCCCGGCGGCGTTGCTGGCACGGCGATTCCCTTTGAAACCTTTCTCGCGTACGTTGAGAGCCAGCCGGCCGGAGCGCGTGATCACCACTGGGATGATCAGTACCATGTGTTGCTGATGGATGACGTGCGCTACGAGACATGGTTTCGCATGGAAGGGGAGTTCACTTCCGGCATGCGACAGATCTTCGAGCGTATCGGGCTGACTGGCGAGGCCATGGACCGGTTGCTTGCCACGCAGAAGAACGCCAGTCCGCGCGACGAGGCGCCGGTTTACGACGCGGCGCTCGCGGCGCGCGTCCACAGCCTTTATGCGCGCGACTTCAGCACCTTCGGCTACGACGCGGATTCCTGGCGCGGTCTCTGAGCCCGCACGATCCCGTCCTGTAACAGCGCCACATGCTGCAGCGTCAGCGCAGCGACGCGTTCGCCCGCATTGCTGCCCGCTGCATCGCTGTCCAGAAAGGGAAACAGGCACAGCCCCAGCAGGGTGTCGCCCAGATAATCCAGCGGCAAGTCGGCCCGCAGTTGCCCTTCACGCTGCGCGCGCTGCAACAGTTCGCGCAGCACCGCACGCAAGCGCTCGCGTAACGGCCGGCCTTCCCGCAGCAACAGTCCGCGACACAGGAAGGCGTCGGTCGCCAGCAGCGAAGTGAGTCGCTGCATCAGGAATGTAAGTGCGGCCACAGGCTGCCCGGCGCGCACGCGCGCTGCGCCGAGCAGGTCATCAACGCGGGGCGCGGCCCGTTCCTCGAGCACCGCACCGACCAGACCGACCCGATTCTGGAAGTAGTAATTCGCCAGCGCCGGAGTGACACCCGCGCGCGCCGCCGCACGACCCAGCGTCAACTCGCCGCCTTCGGCGAGCAGTTCGCGCGCGGCCTGTAGCAGGCGACTGCGCTGCGTGGTGCGGCCCGCGGGAGGTCGGCCGCGCCGTCGCGGACTGTCAGTACCTGATTCACCCATTATTAAATTATATATAGTTTAATAAGCAGTATGGAGGATTTGAGAGGAGAAAACTGTCCGGGTAATAGCTATGACTTTATTCGACACATAACTGCCCCGTCCGTTGCCAACATGGTCTGGATTGGGCAATTCTGATTAACGCTAAAACAGGTCTCCGACAACGTATCGGAGTCCGCGCAACAGGGAGGGTGGTATGGCTCTGACTTTTCGCAAGCTCGAAGTCTTCGTTGCAGTTGCCGAGCACGGCAATTTTCGCAAGGCCGCCGAGCGACTGGGTATCAGCCAGCCTTCGGTGAGTTCCCAGGTCAAGTCGATGGAGCGATACCTGGGTTATCAGTTGTTCCAGCGGCATCGCGGTGCGACTTCGGAGCTGTCTGCCGAGGGCAGCACCTTCCTGCTGCGCGCACGCGATCTGGTGGCCGCGCAATCTGCGCTGGCGGCTGAGCGGCGCCGCAGCCCGCGCCAGGTGCCATTGCAGCTGCGCGTAACGGTGAGTCCGCTGCTGATGGAGCGCCGTATAAAGCCCGGCCTGGCGCGTTTCCAGGAGGCACATCCGCACATCGAACTGCAGTTCGTGCCTTTTTCACCCGCCAACGAGGGTGCAGGAGCCGTGCGCCGTGGCGAGACGGATGTGCTGATCTACGCCGGCGCGATGCCGGACAGCAACGATGAGGTGGAGACAGAGGCCATTTCGCGCATCAGC
>JANPGU010000165.1:0-6903 GCA_031424095.1 Gammaproteobacteria bacterium | reverse complement strand
ACTTCGGCGCGGGCGCCATCCTGTCGTGGGAATTCCGCACCTGGGATGCGCAAATCGGCGCGGCGTATACATTTGCAGGTAGCTCGCAGGCTGAGCCGATGACCAATGCCTACGAGCTTTCAGTTGCAGCCGAGTGGCATCCGGGGCCACGTCTGGACGTGTTTGCAGAAGTCGTGGCAGGACACGGTGGCACGAGCGGTGGATTTGGGGTGGGCGGCCCATCGCTCTCGGGATCGTCAGGCGGCGGCAACGAAATCGAGCTGACCACTGGCCTGGCGGAACACCTGACGCGGCACTTCAAATTGGAGCAAGGGATTACCTACAGCGACGCCACCGTCCTGTTTGTGCTGGGTTGGGAATACGACTTCGGGTTTGCGGACTAGCAGCGGACAAGCGCTCAACCGGCCTTGAGGATGCGCATTACCATCGTGCCGGAAATGTCATCTTCATGCCGCAGCTTGCCGAGCAACTCCCCGCAATGCGCCGCGGAAACGGATTTGCTGTACAGGTAGCCCTGTGCGAAGTCACCACCTGCGGTCTTCAGCATGGCTGCCTGCTCCGGCGTCTCCAAACCTTCAGCCACGGTTGCAAGCCGCATCTTGCGCGCCATGTCAATGACCCGTACCGCCAATCGGGGACTGGCCGACCGGCCCCCATGCCGCGCACTAACGCGCGGTCTATTTCCATGTACAGCCCGGTGGATGCGATGGCCGCGCGCAACGCCTGCTCCAGCTCTGCCTGCTCGACGATGCGCAGGTTCATGTCACTGCTGAAGAATCTGTGGCAGTTGCGCCCTGCCTCCTTGGCCTGGAACAAGGTGATGTCCGCATGCTTGAGCAAGCTATCCAGGTCGGTGCCATCCTGTGGAGAGACGGCGAGGCCCACGCTCGCGGTGATGCTGACGTTTCGATCGTCGATCTCCATTTCTCCTGCAAATGCTGCCTGAAGGCGGTCCGCCACCCCGGCCACGGTTGCCATATCCGGCTGCAGCGAAGCGACGATCACGTATTCGTCGCCTCCGGTGCGCGCCACGACGTCGAGTTCCGAGACGCAAGCGCGCAGGCGGCGCGCCACCACCTGCAGCAGCTGGTCGCCGCACTTGTGGCCACGCGAATCATTCACGTTCTTGAAGCGATCGAAGTCGACACAGATCACCGCGAGCAGGCGCTCACTGCCAGCCAGCGCCTTCAGCAGACGCGGCATGCGGGCCTGCAGGTAGGCGCGATTGGGCAGGCCCGTCAGCAAGTCCCGCTCGGCCAGCCGGACCAGACTGCGCTGATTTTCGCGCCGTTGTTCATCCACCTGGATGCGATGCTCGAACTCCCGCGCCTGCAGCGCCAGCATGCGACGTACGAGCCCCAGGGCCAGTGTGCCGAACACGATGAACAACGCAACGATGCAGCTGGGCAGGTACCAGGTCGTATGTGATCCCAGAGATCCTCTCAAAAGCCGCGGCCTGGTTCGCCACGGAAAAGGCGCCCACGAAGCGCTCTTCGGATTCGTGAAGGTGAACCAGGCCACCCATGCAGTGGCCCGTATGTGCCACCTGCTGGGCGTTTCCCGCAGCGGCTTCTATGCTTTGGAGGATCAACCGATGTGCCAGCGTCGGCCCACGGACCTGATGCTCACCGGCAAGATAGTTGCGACCCACCTTCGCTCGGCCGACGCATACGGTTCGCCGAGCATCCATGCGGATGCTGGCCGACGATCACGACATCCACGTTGGTCGCAAGCGCGTTGCACGACTGGTGTGCGCAGCAGGTCTTCAAGGCGCCACGCTGCGCAAGTACGTGGTGACCACCACGAGCGATCCGCAGGCGCCAAGCCAATAGATCTGGTGGAACGCCGGTTCTTTGCCGATGCACCGGATCCGTTGTGGGTGGCGGACATCACGTATGTCCCGACTTGGTCGGGTTGGCTGCATCTGGCGATCGGTGGCTGGCCTGGGCCCCGGATCTAACAAGCTGAATGAGTTTACGTACCTTGAACCCTGTTCAAGGTGCGTCACAGGCCGGGCGGGGCCCGCTTGGCAAAAGCCCAGGTTCGGAGAAGGGCCTCAGTTAATCGAGCTTCAGCGCAAGGCCGAGACCGATTTTGACCGCGCCGATCCGGCCGATCGGGCGGTCAGTCGAGGTGTAGCCGATCAACGGGATGAGACTGACGGTGTCGGTGATCGGCTGCACGCGCTGGACGACCGCGCCGTATTCGTGGCCGCTGAAGGTGTTCGACAATTGTTCGTTCGCGAGCGAGGCCTCACCCACGCTCACCCACAGCTGCGTTCTGCCGTCGCCGCTCGCATCCCTGACCGAAACGTTGGCCACGTAGGCGAGGGGCGCGTTGCCTGCTTCCGGGTTGACATAGCGAAGTTGAAAGGCGACCGAACCGAACGGGAAGTATTGCCGCACGCTGGCCGAGAGGAACGAAACATCACGGTTGCCCATGTACCGCGCGAGCCGCCCGCCGAGAGTGACGGCAGTGCGGTCGGCCACCTTGACCGTCACGTCCTGCGCGAAGTTGTGTTTCGCGAACACCGGAGCCTCGCGGGAGACGAAGACGCTCGTGCGGGTCGAGATGACCGATGACCAATTATGGTAGATCGCCATGCCCGCCCCCACAGCGGTTTCCTTCATCCCGGGTGTGCGGCGCTCGCCGATGACCGGAGAACCCACCAAGGTCGTGTCGTCATTGACGAATTTATATTCCAGCCCGACCGTGCGCCGCGAACCGCCATCGCTGGAGTACTCCTGCGTCTCGGCAGTCGCGGTGGCCGTGCGGGACGATTGTGCCGGAAGGGTCGCGCAAGGCCACAGGCAGGCCAGAGTAACGGCGCTGAGGAATAGACTCTTGTTCATGCTACGGGTTCCATGACGGGAATGAGGTCGACGATCTGCCGCAGACGGTAATGCCCGGTCAGATAGTTGCGGTTGATGGTGATGCGCGGTTCGAAGACTGAATCGGCTTCGACCACGCGACCCGGGAGAACGATGACCTGGATGCCCAGGCACGCGCGCGCGCCGATCCAGCAGCCGAGCTTGTCACGTACCTGCTCATATTCTCGGCCGTGGTGAAAGACCGAGACCGGCTGGCTGTCGAGCCGCTGGTTGGAGGTGCGCACCTGGGCGCCAAGGTAGGCGGCTTCGTCGATCCGGGAATCGGCCACGAAACACTGCGGGCCGATGCTCACCTGATTGGCGATCAGCGCCTGCTTGATCTCGGCGGCGAAGCCAATCAACACACCGCTGCCGATCACGGCGGGGCCGCGCACCATCGCGTAGTTGCCGATCAGAGTATCGTCTCCAATCACGATCGGGCCGCGCAGTACTGCGCCAGCGCAGATCTTGCTGCGCTCGCCGATCAGGATCGGTCCGGCGCTCTCGTCGAGAACCGCGCCGTCCTCGATAACGGCCGATGCGGCGCGGGGCCGTGGTGCCATCGCGATGCGCGCGGCGACCGTCTCGGCCAGTCTGTCGATTTCACGCCACCACATGTTTGTACCTCACCGGCTTGTCGCGTTGCGGCTCGCACCCGGTCAGGAGGCCGCGCAGGCCGTGCACGATCCAGATCGAATAGGAGAGCACCTGGTAGAAAACCGCCGCTGGCGCCAGTGGCACCAGCAGCCAGCGGCGGTGGTGCACGGCACTCACCATGCCGACAAGGCTGACAATCGCAAGCCAGGACAGCGGGAAGAAAATCCCGGGGATCGCGTGCGGCTGGCCGGCCCCGGCGAGCGCGAGCATCGCCGCGCCGTAAACGCCGACACCCAACCCGACGACGAGGAACATCGGCAGAATGCTGAACAGCCCGAAGCGCGTCAGCAGCAACGGGCTGTGCAGCCGCATGCATACCGCATAGCCGACAATCCACCGGCGCCAGCGAAGCCATTCAGACTTCACCGAATTGCATTCCTGCGAGTAGACCACGCAGCGGCTGGTCTGGCGGACCTTGTAGCCACCGGCGACCAGCGACCAGGTGAGATCGAGATCCTCCACCTTGGTCCGGTCGGAAAACGGGACCTCGCGCAGTACCGAGGTGCGGAACAGTCCGCACGCGCCCGAGACGATGAACGGAGCGCCGCCGAGAATCTGCTGGAAGGTTCGCTTGATAACGATCATCGGCACTTTCACGGTCGCGCGGATGTGCGGCAGCAGCCGGGCCCCGGTCAGATTGGACGAAGGAATCCCGCCGACCGCATCGGCGCCGCGCTCCATCTCGGCGATCATGTGGCCGAGGCCGTCGCCGTCGGGTGGCAGCAGGGTATCGGCGTCGGTCAAGTACACATAGGGCGCAGCGGAACGGGCGACGCCGGCCATCAGCGCTCCGCCCTTGCCAGTGTTCGTCTGGTGGATCACCACGACGCGCGGCAGGATGGCCGCAAACAAGTCGAGGATCGACGCGGTCTTGTCGGTCGAGCCGTCATTGACCACGATCAGCTTGTTGATGTACGGATTGGCCAGCAGGTTGCGCAACGAGTCGGCGATACACAACTCCTCGTTGTAGGCAGGGATGATCGCGTCGATGCTGCGATAGCGACGCGCCGGTTGTTGCCGGGCACGCGCCAGCAGGCACGCCATCGCGACCAGGGCTGTCACCAGGAAGAGGATGGTTTTCATCGCGGGTCAGAGGATCAGCTTGTAGGGAATGAAGCCCTCGCTCGGGCCCAGATCGACCTGCACGCCGCGGAAGTGAGCAGCGGCGCGAATCTTCTCTTCCTGCATGTACAAGCGGTTGCTCTGGCTCTTGTGACAGTGCAACGCGACGACTTTGGCATCCAGGTGATCCGGGATTTCCTCGAAGATCGTCGGCGTGAAGTTGGGATAGGAGCTGGGCGTCTCAAAGCCGAACAGCTGCGGCACACGGCGGCAACTGATCGCCGACGCTTCGTAGACTGCGCGGTGGTCCTGGTGCCGGTCGTGCTGGAACATGGTGTAGACACGATCGGGGGCGAGCGCATCGACGTGCCGCTCGAGCAAGTCAATCATCTCAGGGACATGCTGCCACAGCCTCGTGTCCGCGAAATCGTACACGGTGACCCTGCCGACGCCGATAGTGCGAAATGCGGTCTGCGTCTCCGCGGCCCGATCGCAGTCGTTCAACGCGCCGCGGCGACCCTTGGAAAAGACCACGGCTTCAATCGTCGCGCCCTCGGCAGCGAGCTTGGCGAGGCTCCCGCCGCAACCGAGCTCGATGTCGTCGGGATGCGCGCCGACGGCGAATATCCTCTGTGGCCGTGGTCGAATGCGGTCAGCCTGAATTGACATGACCCGCCCCGGCTATTCCTGGGAACTGTCCGTGGAAACGACTTCGAGCAGCTCTCCGCGACGGCGTTGGAAGCAGTGACCCGAGCCGTTCCGCGCGGCTTGGTCGATCAGCTCGGCGAGCGCACACTTCCTGCACATTCCGCACGAACAGCACGAACTTGTCTGGTTTCTTGGACATATGCGGCACCAAGTATCAAATCGGGATGGCCCGCGGGGCTACCTATTGAGTCACAAAAGTTGTCGCGTTTGCCCCTGATATGTTGATCCTGGTCACATGGCAGCGATCCTGCGCGCGCTACGACCGCCGAAGGATGACGATGGCATGCCGCAATGGCTCTTTCTGCAAGGGAGCATGGTTGATCGGTTGGGTGGTCACGGGCGCCCGGCCATGTTCAGCGGGAACAGGTCGGGTGGAAGCAGTACCAACTCACACTATCGGCAGTCTTGAGACGGATCATTGCCAGCTTCGAATCAAATGCTTGCGTGTCGCAACGTTTCCCGCAAATGGAGAAAAACGATGCGAGGCGATCCAATGTCAAGTTCCTGCGTCGTCTCCCGCGGGCAAGTAATTGCCAGTTTTGCAAGAAACTCAAGGTTTACTGCCGCGACCGACCGAGACAAACCAGGGGAAGCGCCCCGGTCACTCCCACTCGATTGTTTCCTGGCCGCCTAAGTGACTGCGGCGGTTAGAATTCTACCAAGGCCTCATATCATTTTACCGTCAGAACGACCGACAGAACATTCCGCTTGCAGAAGGCGGCCGGCGATAGATGGCGAGAGCATTTGCTTGGCCGCATGCCGCAAAAGAACGGCCAACCGCGCTTGCTAGTCAGTAGACCACCGCCACCTCCGGACCAAGCACACTACACTGGCCGAGTGCCGTCAGCATTTTCGTTGCGCTCGATTCTTGCGCACCGCCGATCCAATATTCTTTGGACACGAAATGCCGTCGGAACCGGGCCATTTATTTGTCAAGGTGCGACAATGTACAGCGCCCAAAACCCAGACTGCCCGTGACTCTGATCGTCATCTGTCTTGTTGCGTTTCTGGCCTCAGGCCTGACGTTCTTCAGCGGCTTCGGTCTCGGGACCTTGCTGTTGCCAGCGTTCGCATTGTTCTTCCCCATTGAACAAGCAGTAGCGCTTACCGGCGTCGTGCACTTTCTCAATAGCTTGTTCAAGCTCGCATTGGTGGGGCGAAAGGCCGACAAGGGAGTCCTAATCCGTTTTGGCCTGCCGGCATTCGTCGCCTCCTTCGTAGGCGCACTGGTGCTGACCCGGCTGGCAGACGTGCCGCAAATCATGGCGTACATGATTTTCGGCAAGCTGGCGGTCGTGACGCCAGTCAAGCTGGCCATCGGCGGACTCCTGCTAGTGTTTTCAGGATTTGAGCTCTCCGAGCGCTTCGGCAGAGTCGCACTGCCTCCCAAGTACCTCCCCGTTGGTGGTGTGCTGAGCGGCTTCTTCGGCGGCCTGGCAGGCATGCAAGGTGCCCTGCGGTCGGCTTTCCTGGTTCGAGCGGGACTAAGCAAGGAATCCTTCATCGGAACTGGCGTTGCCATCGCCACCCTCATCGACATCTCCCGGATTGGCGTGTACTCGGCAGACTTCAAGAACCAGTCCCATGAGCTCGACGTCCTGCTGCT
>JANPGU010000164.1:0-2447 GCA_031424095.1 Gammaproteobacteria bacterium | reverse complement strand
ACCGGCACGGAGGCAGGCGCAACGCGGCCCGTGATGGTGTGGCTGCATGGCGGCGGCTTCAGCTACGGTCAGGCCGGTCTCAACATCTATCGCGGCCACAATCTCGCGAAGAACCACGATGTCGTCTTTGTCGGCGTGAACCATCGCCTCAACGTCTTCGGCTTCCTCGCACTCGACAGCGCGGGCGTTCCCGGCTTCAGCGGCTCAGCCAATGCCGGCATGCTCGACATCGTGATGGCGCTGGAATGGGTGCGCGACAACATCGCGCAATTCGGCGGCGACCCCGGCAACGTCACCATCTTCGGTCAGTCCGGCGGCGGCGCAAAAGTTTCGACACTGCTGGCAATGCCCGCCGCTAAAGGCCTGTTCCACAAGGCGATCATCCAGTCAGGCGCCGGCCTGCGCGCCGCGACGAAGGAAGATGCGGCCGATACGGTCAGCGCGTTTATCATCGGTCTTGGCATCTCCGCTTCCAACGCTGCGCAGACACTGCCCACGCTGACCACCGAGGATATTCTTGCCGTCGCAAAGGATATCGGCGCGAACAAGTTTCGTCCGTCGATCGACGACACGAACATCCCGCGTCACCCGTTCGATCCCGACGCGCCAGAACAGTCGGCCGGCATTCCCGTGATGATCGGTTTCACCAAGGACGAACAGACACTCTACAATGTCGGCAATCCCGATTGGGTGAAGACCACCGACAAACAGGTGCTCGACGCCGCCAACAAGTCGATCCCTGGCAAGGGCAAGGAAATTACGGCCGCCTTCAAGGCTGCCTATCCCGACTACGCGCCGAACTACCTCCTGATGCAGGTCACCGGTACGTTCCGCTCGCTCTCTTCGCACCACACGCTGGCCTCACGAAAATCGGCGCAGCCTGCAGGCGTCTATGCCTATATCTTCGCGCACGACATTCCCCCGCAGGACTTCGTTCTGAAAGCGCCGCACACGTCCGAGATCCCCTACATCATGGACAATGTCGCGAGCGCTCCCCTCTTCGCTGGCGCGACGGACGACGACTTCGCCATGGGCAAGCTGATGAGCGCGACATGGGTGCAGTTCGCACGGACCGGCGATCCCAACGGCGCGCCCAACCTTTCGGCGTGGCCAAAATTCGACGCCGCCAAACGCTCCACCATGTTCTTCCAGAAGGACAGCAAGGTCGTGGAAGAGCCATTCAAGGATGTCTGGTCCCTGATCCAAGCCAATCCCAACGCCAACGCCCCGCCGATCTGAGCCATTAACCACCTGCTAACCATACCAGCCTCAAACCGTTAACGGTTGGAGGCTCGGGGCATTATGCGCGTCCTCGTCACAGGTGGTTGTGGTTTCGTCGGTTCCGCCGTCGTGCGTCTCGCTGTCGAGCGCGGCGACCAGGTGCTGAACCTCGATCGCCGTCGCCGGTCCAATCCCGTCCCCGCCCTTTCCCCCATCACCGCACGCGAGGGCTACGCCCGGCTCGAAGCCAACGCTGCCGATCAGCCGATGATCCGCGCCATCCTGCGCGACTTCGCACCCGACGCCGTCATCCACCTCGCCGCCGGCGCGGACTCGCAACCCGACTCGCTGCTCGAAAGCGAAACCGGCCTTGCCATTTCCGTTCTCGAAGCCAGCCGCCACTATGCCGGCACGCTATCCGGCGAGCGCCGCGAGCGCTTCCGCCTCGTCCATCTCGAACATGGCGAAGGCGACTCGCTCGCCGTGCCCACCCAGCTTCAGGCCGCACGCGCGGTTGCCTCCAACCTCATGGAGCGCTGGGCGCACGCCAGCGGTATTCCGCTCGTCACGTGCGTCGCCGGCGAAGCGTTCGGCCCGTGGCAATCATCATCATCCTTCCTCGCCCGACTTCTCTCCGGCCTGCTGCATGACCAGCCGGTCGTCATTCCCAATGGTGGCGAAGACGTGCGCGACTGGCTGCCGATCCGCGATCTCGCGGAGGGCCTGCTGCTCGCCGCTTTATCCGCCGAGCCCCTGACCCGTGTCGATCTCTCCGTCGGCGCCGAGCGCCGCGATATCGACGTCGCTGAATCCGTCTGCGCCTTGCTCGACGAACGCGCACCGCGCGCCAGCGGACCGTGGATGGATAGCGTCACATGCGATGGCGACGCCACGCTCGCCACGCTCAGCCCGATGCTCGACACATACGAAGCCGAGCGCGATCTCCGCTGGCAGCCGCAAGGCTTCCACACCGGCCTCGACCGCCTCGTTACCTGGGCCCTCGCCAGCCGCGCCGCCTCCCGCGCTCAGGCGATGCCCGTCGCCGCGGAATAAGCCGCCTCCTTTCACGCCTCGCCCATCTCACTTCACTTTGAGAAACCGCGCCTTGCCAGCGCAGGCCGCATCGATACGTTGGCGATCAACAGGGCCCAGACCCTGATCTGACCCCGGGGAGGAGAATCCATGAGCCAGCTCCGCGCGTTTGCGCTTGCGACAGCTATTGCCCT
>JANPGU010000163.1:0-32633 GCA_031424095.1 Gammaproteobacteria bacterium | reverse complement strand
AAGCTGCTGTTCATGGGTGGCGAGTTCGGACACCCGTGGGAATGGGATTTCCATGTAGCGCTGCCCTGGTATCTGCTCGAGCATGCGGAACACCGGGGCGTGCAGCAGCTGGTGGGCGACCTCAACCGGCTGTATGTGAATGAACCGGCCATGCACCGGCATGACTTCGAGCCGCAGGGTTTTCACTGGATCGACTGCAGCGATCGCGAGCAGTCTGTGCTCGCCTTCCTGCGTCTGGGCCACGACCAGCGGCTGGTGGTGGTGCTCAACTTCACGCCGGAGCCACGCATCGGCTACCGCATCGGCGTGCCCGAAGCGGGCCGCTATCGCGTGCTGCTGAATTCGGATTCCAGCCACTACGGCGGCGCCAATCTTGGTCACGCGATCAGCGTCGCCGGCGCGATGCCCTGCCATGACCTGCCGTTTTCGCTGACGCTGGACCTGCCGCCCCTGGCCGGGCTGGTGCTGGTCAAAGACTCTTCATGAGCCCCATTTCCAGCGGATGCGACAGCAGCGGGTGCCACGGATAGATGCGCACTTCCAGCTGATACTGGCCAGTGCCGGGCGGCACCGCGGCGACGTCATAAGTGACGGCGCCTTCGACACCCACCGGCCCTGCAGCTGTGAACTCCGCACGCCACTGACCATTGGGCTGCGCGTGTCCGAATGAGCACAATGGCGCGGGTTCGAAGCGGGCATCCGGCAACAGCCGGCGCGCCTTGAACTCCACGCGCAGGTCGTCCGGAGTCAGACCAGAGAGCTGCACGCGCGCCTGCATGCGCAGCGGCGATGCGGGGTCCGCGCTGCGCGGTGCATCTTTCACTTCCAGAATCCGTACACCATTCCAGCGCTCGCGCACGCGACGCTTCCATGCTGCCAGCTGTTCCGCCGGGGCGCCGGCGTTGTCGCGCAGCCTGGCACCATGTGCGGCCGCTGGCATGTACATGCCATTGGTGTAGTCGCGCACCTGGCGACGCATGTTGAAGCGCGGCACGTTCGACGCCATCGCATGGCGGCACCGCCGCACCCATTCCGGCGACAGGCCACTGGCATTGCGGCCGTAGTACAGCGGCACCGCCTCTTCTTCGATGGCATCCAGAACTGCTGCGCCATCGAGATGGTCGCGCCGGCCTTCGTCCAGCGCGTCGGCGCCGGGAATGCCCCAGCCATTGTGGCCGTCATAGGCTTCCGCCCACCAGCCGTCGAGGATGGAAAGGTTGAGCCGGCCGTTGACCGCGGCCTTGATGCCGGAGGTACCACTGGCTTCCAGCGGCGCGATCGGATTGTTCAGCCAGACGTCGACACCGGTAACCAGCCAGCGTGCCAGCTGGATGTCGTAGTCCTCGAGGAACACGACGCGCCCGGCGAACTCCGGCTGCAGCATGGTCTGCTTGATCTCGCGCAGCACCTGCTGGCCCGGCAGATCGGCAGGATGCGCCTTGCCGGCAAACAGGAACAGCACCGGACGGTCTTCATTCGACACGATGCGCAGCAGGCGTTCCCGGTCGCGCAGGATCAGCGCCGCGCGCTTGTAGGTGGCAAAGCGCCGTGCAAAGCCGATGGTCAGCACATTCGGATTGGCGGGATCCAGCAGGCGCGTGATGTGCCGCAGCTGCGCGGAGCCCAGTCCCTTGCGGCGGTACTCCTGTTCCAGCCGCGCCCGCACGCCGGCCAGCATGCGCGATTTCACATCCTGCGCGGTGGTCCAGAAGGGCGCGTCGGGCATCTGGTCGATGGCCTGCCAGTAGTCCGCATCGCAAAGGCGATCGCGCCACTGCGGCAGGCGCGCGTCCAGGAAGTTCGCCCACACCGAGGAAAGGAAGGTAGGGACGTGAATACCGTTGGTGACGTAGCCGACGGGATTTTCCTGCGCCGGAATCTCCGGCCAGTGATCCGCACACAATTGCGAGGAAACCGCGCCATGGATGCGGCTCACACCATTCACGCGACGCGTGCCATTGAGCGCGAGGCGCGTCATGTTGAAACGTCCGTCGATGCCAGGGGCACGGCCCAGTGCCAGCAGGCGGTCGATGCCCAGCGCCATGCTCGCAGCCATGCCTGAAAAATGCTCGACGAACAGATGATCGGGGAAGGCATCGTGGCCGGCGGCCACCGGCGTGTGTGTGGTGAATACGCATTGCGCGGCCACCAGTTCGAGCCCGGCTTCGAAGCTGCGCCCCAGCGCCAGCTGCTCACGCAGCAGTTCGATGGCCAGAAACGCGGCATGCCCCTCGTTCATGTGCCAGACATCAGGCGCCAGTCCCAGCAGGCGCAGCACGCGCACGCCGCCGATGCCCAGCACCATCTCCTGACGGATGCGATGCGACTCGTCACCCCCGTAGAGGCGGAATGTGATGTCGCGATCGGCGTCTGAATTGCCTTCGACATTGGTGTCGAGCAGATAGACGCTGACATGACCGACCTCTGCCAGCCACAGCCGCGCGCTGACCTGCCGCTGCGCAATAGGCACCTGCACCACCACCCAGTTGCCCGCTGCATCGCGCACCGGCTCGACCGGCAGGTCGCGCGGGTCCGCATCGCGGTAGCCCGCATGCTGCGTGCCATCGCTATCCACTGACTGCGAGAAATAGCCCTGGCGATACATCAAGCCCACGGCGACAAAGTTCAGCTGCTCGTCGCTGGCTGCCTTGCAATGATCACCGGCCAGGATGCCGAGGCCGCCGGAGTAGATCGGAAAGCTTTCGTGAAAACCGTACTCGGCGCAGAAGTACGCCACCAGTGGCTTGCCGTTGCGCGAAGTGTCCTGCAACTGGTAGCGGTCGTAGTTGGCCAGCGCTTCGTGATAACGCCGCAGGAATTCCGGGTCGCTGGCTGCGGCATCGAGCGCCGCCTGGCTGACACAACGCAGCAGCAGGCGCGGGTTCGAATGTGTTTCGCGCCACAGGTTCTGGTCGAGATCCTCGAACAGCGCGCGGGTCGGTCGGTCCCAGCTGTAGGAAAGATTGTTGGCGAGTTCCGGCAGACGGCTCAGCGCTGCCGGGATTACGGGCGAAATTTCAACTGTTTGCATGCAGTTAGTTTAGCCCGAGTGGAGGCCATGCCTTGCGAATCGCCGCGCACTTTGAGCAGCTTGCCCATAAACTCCACCGCCATGCCCCTGCTGCATCAACCCGGCACCCGCCTGCTGGCTGCCCTGGTCCTCGCTCTGGCTACCGGTGCCTGCGCGCAGAGCCCGCCCGATACGGCCGCCACTGCGACGCAATCCGCAACGGCGTCTGGTTGCCTTGCTGCCGGCGACGGTAATCTTCAGGCCCGGCTCCGTGGCGCATTGGTAGCTGACCTCAACTGGCACAATGCACAGATGCAGTGTGAAGGCGGCATGCGACCGGATGGCCAGGGACTGCGCGTGACCATCGCCGGACCGATGCCTGCCGACGTGGCGATGACGTCCGGCGCGGATGCGCCCGCGCTGTTGCGGTTCATCTTCGGTATAGACCTGCAGGATGTGGCGAGCGGCGCCGCGCAGGCGCTGCCCACCAACCTTACGGTTATCGTCGAGGGCGGACAGCAACTGTACGCAACACGCGGTGATGACAAATGCGCGGTGGAGACCATGCAGCGCACGCCCATCACCACCAGCAACGGCAAACTGGACCGCGTGCGGGTGCGCGGCTACTGCACCGGACCGGCTGCCGCTCTCGATGGCCAGGCACGCGTGCTCGTTCCTACCTTTGCGTTCACGGCGGTTATGCACAACGGAGACGGACCATGAAGCAATTCCTTCTTTGCCTGGTGCTGGGCATTGGCGCAATACCAGCCTGTGCAGCGCAGCCTGGACCTGGCGCTGCAGTCGCGGCCACGGCCGCGTCGTTCCAGCCTGCGCAACTGCGCAATTTCACGCGCAGCCAGCTGGCCATCGAGCGACGCGGCGGCCGCGATACGCTGCAGATATGGCTGGCGGAGACTTCCGAAGAACAGCAGCAGGGATTGATGTTCATCCAGCAGTTGCCCAATGACCATGGAATGCTGTTCGTGCTGGGTGCGCCACGACCGATGAGCATGTGGATGAAGAACACCTACGTGTCACTCGACATGCTGTTCGTGGATGCGCGTGGGCGGATCACGCATGTCGTGGAGCGTGCCAAACCACTTTCTGAAGACATCATCTCGTCCGGTGGAGCAGTCGCCGGCGTGCTGGAGATCGCCGGCGGTGAGGTGCAACGACGCGGAATTGCCGTGGGCGATCGACTCATACACTCGGTTTTTGTAGGAAATAACTGACAGGCGATCGGCGTTGCGCGATTGCAACAAATCCTCATATTTGTTGGTTTTCGCCACTGCGAACCAGTAGCATCCTCGCCATCCCCTGCTTTAAAGGGATTTTGAGGAAGAAACATGATGAAGAAATCTTTGCTGACGCTTGCCGTATCGGCTGCGCTGCTGGGTACAGCTGCTGCTGCCCACGCGGGCACCGATGTAGGCCAATGGACTTTGGGTGCCGGCGCCATCTGGACCGGAACCGACAGTGATCGCAATCTCGACGACGCGTATGGTCTCAACTACTCGATCGGCAAGGCCATCAGCGAGAAGTGGGACTTCAGCCTGAACGGCTTCTCGTCGAACCACGATGTGCCAGGCACTTCGTACGATCATGAACTGAAGGGCCTCACTGCCGACTTCAGTCGCGTGTTCGACCGCGACTCGCGCATCAGCCCCTTCTATACACTGGGCTTCGGCGTCGTTGACCAGTTCCGCCCGTCGGCCGCTGACAAGGAAGTGGTCGCGAAGGTGGGCTTTGGCCTGCTTGGCGATCTGGTGCAATTCAGCGGCGGCAACAAGCTGCAGGTGAAGGCTGATGCGGCTGCGCGCGGCTCGGTCGGTCGCGGCATCGTGGACGTCGTGCTGGGTCTCGGCCTGCAGCTCGCCTTCGGTGCACCGGCACCGGCGCCTGCTCCAGTAGTTGCTGCGCTCCCGCCGCCGCCCCCGCCGCCGCCGCCACCTCCTCCTCCGCCACCTCCGCCGCCACCTGCTCCGCCGCCTCCGGCTGATGATGACAACGACGGTGTGTTGAACATTTCGGATCGCTGCCCGAATACCCCTGCGGGTGATCGCGTTGACGCCAATGGCTGCAGCGTGCGCGCCAACCTGAAGGTGTTCTTCGACACCAACAAGTCGGATCTCAAGCCTGAGTCATATGCGGAACTGGACGCGATGGCCAAGTTCCTGACGGATGTGCCGAACGCACGCGGCGTGGTCGAAGGCCACACCGACAACGTCGGTGCCGATGCGTACAACCTGGCGCTGTCACAGCGTCGCGCCGATTCGGTACGCAAGTACCTCATCAGCAAGGGTGTGGCGGCGAACCGCCTTGATACGAAGGGCTATGGCGAAACCCAGCCTGACGGCGACAACCGGACCGTGGATGGTCGTTCGGCAAACCGCCGCGTGGTCTTCCAGCGTACTGATACGCCGTAAGTCGAGTAATAGCCCTGGGCTGACCAGGGTTGCGTAGCTCGCAAAGGCCCGGCTGGCAACAGCCGGGCCTTTTTATTGGCGTTGTTACGCTGCAACAAACGCAGCTTATGGCGGCGGGTTATTCGCCGCCGCGTGGAAATACATGCATATATGGCGCATAAACCCCGGATTTTCCGCATCCGGCGCGGCTTGCAGATCGTTGTATTACTCCAACAATTGCTATCTGCCACGTGTCGCTGTGTATATGATCGCGGCATAGACATCCGCACGAACTGTGCTGGCTGTCACAACTGAAGATAACGGCCCGCTATGGGTTCATATCAATTTCAAAGCTTGGGAGCACTGAGAAAAATGCGAATCAACAAGATCGATCAGCAAGACTTCGTTCAGAACGCGGTGCGTTTTGCGATGCTTACTGGCGCCGTGGCTGCTGCCACGAGTCCAACCACTGCGATCGCGCAGGAAGGCGCCGACAGTCTTGACGAAGTGGTGGTCACTGGCTCGCGCATTCGCCGCGTTGATGCCGCGACCGCCAGCCCGGTGCAGATCGTAACTGCCGAATCCATCCGCGAATCGGGCGTCTCCACCATCGGTGAGTTGATCCAGAAGTTGCCGTCCATTGCCGGTGCCGCAACGAATCCGTCGCTCAACAACGGCGGTGGTGACGGTGCCAGCAACATTGAACTGCGCGGCCTCGGCGTCGAACGCACACTGGTGCTGGTGAATGGCAGGCGTTACGGCGCCATCGGCGACGAGACCAGCGCGATCGACATCAATTCGCTGCCGATCAACATGATCGAGCGCGTCGAAGTGCTGAAGGAAGGCGCTGGAGCCATTTATGGCTCTGACGCCATCGGCGGCGTCGTGAACTTCATCACCAAGAAGAACATGGACGGCGCGGAAGTCACCGTGGATTACGGCCAGTCGGACCGCAAGGACGGCAAGCGCCGGGGCATTTCGCTCTCCTACGGGCACTCCACCGACAGAGGTAACCTGATCCTCGGCATGAACTACAACCAGCAGGATGCAATTTCGGCTGGTAACCGCGCGTTCTCGCGCAATGCCATCTATTTTTATGGCTCGGTATTCGAAGGCGGTTCGAGTCGCGTTCCCAATGGCCGCGTGTTCCTGAACACAGCCCAGGCGGCAACCTTCGGCTGCGCCAGCGTCACCCGCAAGGAAGGCGCTGCAGGCACAAGCATCAATGACTTCCGTTGCTACATCAGCAACGGCCAGAACGCCGACTCGTACAACTACCAGCCGGAAAACCTGATCCTGACTCCGCAGGAACGCGGCACGGTGTTTGCGATCGGTGACGTCGATATCAACGACAACATCGAGCTGTATACCGAGTTTCTCTACAACTACACGACGTCAGGCTACAAAGCCGCTTCGCTGCCGCTGGACACGCGCAACGACGATATTACGATTGCGGCCAATAGTATCTACAACCCGTTCGGTTACGCCCTGGGTGGTGCGTCCGGCGTCAACCCCAATGCGACCTTCCGATTGATCGCCATCGGCAATCGCCGCAATGAAATCAGCAGCTATCAGGGTCAGATCAGCACGGGCGTACGTGGCGACATCATGGAATCCAGCTGGGACTATGACCTTACCCTGGGATATGGCCGGCTCGACCAGCGCACCAAAACCGATGGCTACCTGTTCACGAGCCGCCTGAAGAATGCGGTGGGTCCCTCTTTCCGCGGCGCAGGCGGCACGCCGACCTGCGGCACGCCGGCGGCACCCATCGCCAGCTGCATACCCGTCAACATCTTCAATCTGACCGATCCGTCGCAGGTCACGGCGTTGAACCAAATCAAGGCCGGCTACGGCGAGTCCTACAACTTTGCCATGCGCTCCGCATCGTTGGCACTTTCCGGTGACCTGTTTGCGCTGCCTGCCGGCGAAGCGAAGCTGGCGACCGGCATCGAGATCCGCGACCAGCGCAGCTCGTTTGACACGGACTTCATCACCCAGGCCGAACCGCCGCTATTCCTGAATTGCCTGTTGCAGCAGGAAGCTTGCAGCGGCGACCGAGCCGGTGGCTACAACGTGAAGGAACTCTACGCCGAGCTGTTCCTGCCGATCCTCAAGGACGCACCCTTCGCAAAGTCGCTGAACCTGATCCTGGGTGGCCGGTACTCGGATTACTCCACCTACGGTTCGAGCACCAACGGCACCTACAAGCTGGAATGGCGCCCGGTCGGCGACGTGCTGGTGCGCGCCTCATTTGCGGACGTGTTCCGCGCTCCCACGCTGCTGGATCTGTACCAGGCACCGGCGGCTGATGCGCCTACCTTCACCGATCCCTGCACCGGCCTGACGCAGGCGATGGTCAATGCCAACGCAAATCTCGCGTTGGCGTGCGTGAATGTGCCGCGTAATGGCACTTTCGACCAGCCCAATGCGCAGATCACCGGACTGCGCAGCGGCAATGCCAACCTGAAAGCGGAAGACGGCACAGCCCTGACTGTTGGCATGGTGTACGACCCGTCCTGGCTGGAAGGATCGACGATCAGCGTCGATTACTGGCGCTACAAGATCAACAACCAGATCCAGCTTGCTGATGTGAACACGAGCGCACAGATCTGCGTGCTGTCGGGTGATCCGACGTACTGCGGCCTCCACACCCGGTTTGCCGATGGCACGACGCAGGTGTTCAAGGAGCCCCGAATCAACCTCGGCACACTGAAGACCAGTGGTTTCGACGTGAGCACCGCGTACCGCGTCAACACCGATACGTTGGGCAAGTGGCGGTTCGGTCTGGACGCGACGATCACGGACAAGTATGACAGCGCGACTTTCCCTGGCATTCCCGTCACCAAGGTCGCAGGCTATTACGACCGGCAGTACGGCAACATTGCCAAGTTCCGCGCGACGGGTCAGATCGGCTGGGCGTATCAGGACTTCACTGTTCTGGCGGTAGCGCGCTATATCGACAAGATCAAGCTGTCGGATCCCGATGGTGCGCCGGGCGTGCAGCCGGACCTGAACATCAAGGCTGCAACCTATGTTGACATGACCTTTGGGTATACGGTGCCGCGCATCGGTACCAAGGTGCAGCTCGGTGTCAATAACCTCACCGACAAACAGCCACCGATCCTGTACCAGAACAATGTGACCAACGCGAACACCGACGTGTCGACCTATGACACCATCGGGCGCTATTACTTCCTGAGCCTCACACAGAAGTTCTAGCTCAAGGTCTTGCGGTAAGCTTGAAGGCCGCGCGGTTCGCACCGCGCGGCCTTTTCTTTGGTGGGTACGTGATGGCATGCACATGACAACCGCGGGCGCGCTGCAGCAGGCCTTTGCGGCGCTGCAGGCTGGCGATCTGGCGACCACGCTGCTTGCGGCGCGACAGGTACTGCAGGCAGAGCCTGGCAATCCGGATGCCTGGACACTGCTGGGGCTGGCGCTGCAGGCGCAGCAGGAATATGCCGAGGCGGTGCAGGCATTCGAGACTCTGACGCGGATCAGTCCGCTGGAGTCCTCGCACTGGATGAACCTGGGCACTGCACTGCGGCAGGCACGCGAGCTGCCGCGCGCACTCCATGCCTACGCAACGGCTGCAGCGCGTGGCGCCCATGGCGCGGACTTCCAGTTCAACGTTGGCCTGCTCCATCAGGAGCGCGGCGACTACGACAATGCATTGCGGCTGCTCGCCGAGGCGAAGGAGGCTGCCCCGCGCGATGCACAGATCGCGCTGCAATACGCCCAGTGCTGCTACGAACTGTTGCGGATCGACGATGCCCTGCAGGCCATAGAAGGCTGGGAGCAGTTCGAAATGACGACGGCGGAGCAGCTTGCCCAGCTGGCACTGCTGCTGCTGAATCTGGGCGAACAGCGTAAGTCCGAGACGGCCGTGCAGCGACTGCTGCAGGCGCCGGCTGCGATGCGGCCGGCGGCGATGCTGCGGTTGGCGCAGGTCATGGAGCGCAGCAATCGTCTCGACGACGCTGTTGCCTGGCTGGCCCGGTTGCTGGCCAATCCGGATGCCGCAGCGCTCGGACATGAACTGACCCTGCTCGAGGCACAGATAGCCCAGCGGCAGAAGCGGCACGCGCGGGGCGCCGACCTGTTTGCCTCGCTCGCAGCCCAGGAGGAGCCGCACCGGCAGCACATCGCGTTGTTTCCACTGGCCAAGTCACAGCAGGCGATGAATCAGCACACCCTGGCGTGGACTACGTTGGTCCACGCTCATGCGGCGCAGATGCTGCATCTGCAGCGCACGCATCCGGAAATGGCAGCCTGCAGCGAGCCACCACTGCTCATTGCCCAGCGCGGCTGCGTTGCCGCCGACGTGGCTCGATGGCAGCACCGCGGCGCGCCGCCACTGCACGAGAGCCCGGTCTTCATCGTCGCGTTCCCGCGTTCCGGTACCACGCTGCTCGAACAGGCTCTGGACGCCCATCCACTACTGGTGTCGATGGACGAGCAGCCCTTCCTGCAGCAGATCATCGACCGCATGGAAGATCTGGGTTGCGACTATCCATTCGATCTTGGAAAGCTGGAAGAACACCAGCTGCAGGAACTGCGCAACGAATACCTTGCGCTGGTGCGCGGCAAGGTTGAGCTCGCCGCCGGACAACGCCTGGTAGACAAGAATCCGCTCAACCTGTTGCGCCTGCCGGCCATCCAGCGGCTGTTTCCGCGATCCCGCATCATTGTGGCGATCCGGCATCCGCTCGATGTGGTGCTGAGCTGCTACACGCAGCATTTCCGCGCGCCGGAATTTGCATTGTTATGCAGGAACCCGGCAACACTGGCACGGGGCTTTCGACGCTGCTTCGATTTCTGGTACACGCAGGCCGAAGGGCTGCAGCCAGCGATACTGGAGTCGCGCTACGAGGACCTGGTTTCGGATTTCGATATGCAGATGCGGCGGATTGCCGCTTTCCTGCAACTGCCATGGGACGACGCCATGCTGAAGCCGGGCGATCGGGCTCGCGCCAAAGGCTATATCAGCACGCCCAGCTATTCACAGGTTATCGAGCCGGTGAATACACGGGCCATAGGAAAATGGCAGCCCTATCGTGTCGAGCTGGAAGCCGCGCGTGCCGAGCTGCAGCCATATATCAGCAGGTGGGGATATGACCGCTGACCTTGACCGCGCAGCGGCACTGCACGCCTGTGCGACAATGCCGCAGGCATGACGAACCAGAATCCCCCTGCTGAAGGCCTTGTGCGCGACGCACAGCTGCTGTTGCGTGCGGGCCGCGTGGAAGAGGCCGAGCAGGCCTTTCTGAGCGTGCTGGACCACAACCCTCTGGATCTGCAGGCGCTGAACATTGTCGGGCTGGCCTCCATCCGGATGGGCCAGTTCCACCGTGCGCGGGAACTGCTGCAGCGCGCTGTCGCAGTCAAACCCGAGCACGCGGCGAGTCATCATCATCTCGGACGAGCGCTGGAACTGCTTGGCGACCTGCATGGCGCGGTAGAACACTATGCCCGTGCCACGAAACTCGACGCTGCCATGCCCGCCGCGCGTCTCCATCTGGCCGTGGCGCTGGAGACACTGGGCGATGAGTCCGGCGCGCTGGCGCAGTATTGCCGTGTACTGGCCGATGTGCAGGCACAGGGAAAGTGGGTGGACCGTGCATCCACGCCACCGGCATTGGTGACGCTGGTCGAACATGCCGTGCAGAAAGTGCGCAGCGGCCGTCGGGAAATGCTCGAACGTCTGCTGGCACCCATCGCCGCGGAGTTCGGCGTTGATGACCTGCAGCGGGTGCAGTGGATGCTGCGCATCTACCTGGGAGAAGAAGCTGCCCAGTATCCCGATGCGCGGCAACGGCCGGGCTTTCTCTATTTCCCGGGACTGCCGACGGCACCGTATTTCGACCCCGGCCTGTTTGAGTGGTTGCCGCAGTTCGAGGCGCGGACACCGGCGATTCTGGGTGAATTGATGAGCCTGCTGCCACAGGGGACCGGCAGCGAGCGGGTGTTCAGCAGCAATGCACTGGAAGGCGAGAATCTGCGCGGCACGCGCGGCCCGCCCAGCTGGACTGGTCACTACTTTTACCGCAGCGGCGAACGACGCAACGACAACTGCGCGGCCTGCCCGCTTACCAGCAGCGCGCTGGACAAGCTGCCCCTGTCGCGCGTTGCAGGACACGGGCCTGAGGTACTGTTCTCCGTGTTCACGCCTGGCACCGAGCTTCTGGCACACCGAGGCGTCACCAACACGCGCGTTGTGGCACATCTGCCACTGATCGTGCCGCCCGGATGCGCGCTGCGGGTTGGTGGCGAGGATCATGTCTGGGAGGAAGGCAAGGTCGTGATATTCGACGACACCTACGAACACGAAGCCTGGAATCACAGTGAGCGCACGCGCGTGGTCCTGATCTTCGATCTGTGGAATCCGTATCTGACTCCTGTCGAACGACTGGCCACCGCCCGCCTCGTGGAGACCATTGGCGAATTCCGCGAAACCCTCGCACAGGCCTGACACCGATGCGATTGCCACGTCCCTTCTTCCAGTTGCCGGTGCAGTTCGACGCGGGGCGGCTGCGTGCGGAAGTTGCGGCACTCCCACCGCATGCATGGTTTGCGCATCCCAACAGCATCGCGGGCAACAGTGCCGTGCGCCTGATAAGCGCCGATGGTGCGGAATCCGATGACGTACATGGCCAGATGCTGCCGACACCGTGGCTGCATTCGGCGCCATACATCCGCCAGATTCTGGGCAGCTTCGGCGTCGTCTGGAGCCGCTCACGCCTGATGCGCCTGGCGCCTGGCGCCGAAGTTCCGGAACACGCCGACATCAACTACCATTGGCACACCCGCGTACGATTGCATATTCCGGTGATCACGTTGCCGGAAGTACGCTTCCATTGCGGCGATGCAGTGGTGCATATGGCCGCAGGCCAGGCGTGGATCTTCGACAACTGGCGACTCCACCGGGTTCTGAATCCCACCGCTGAAGAGCGCATACATCTGGTGGCGGACACCACCGGCACCGGGGCGTTCTGGCAGTTTGCCTGCGGCCCGCAACCAACGCAGCAGTTGCGCACCCTGCCGTACCGGCCTGATGTGAGCATCGAGCCGATGACCGAAGCAAACCAGCGCGCGCCGGTGATGCCCGCCGCAGAAGTGCAATTGCTTGTGAACGATCTTCGCGCCGAACTCGCCTTGGCGGCGGACACCGCCGCTGCCCGTGAACGGGCAGCGCAGTTCAGCGGTCTGCTGGAGGGATTTGTCTGCGACTGGCGGCAATTGTGTGTCCTGCATGGTACGGCGGGCCGGAATCGCCATGTATTCAGCGAACTTGGCACCGCGGTCCGCGACGCAGCCCGTCAGCTCGGCACTGGACTTGTCATGCGCACCAACGGTGTCAGCGCAGTACGTGTGCTGGAGGCGCGTGTACTGCAGCACCTGGTCGCTCCGGAACTAATACCACCGACGTTTGGCGCGCCGGAACGGGGCCTGCAGCGCCCGGTGTTCATCGTGGCAGCGCCACGCTCCGGCAGCACGCTGCTGTTCGAAACCCTGGCCTGCACGCCAACACTGAACACGCTCGGCGGTGAAGCGCACTGGCTGATCGAGGGGCAGGAATCGCTGCGACCCGGCGCGGCCGGGGTGGAGTCCAATCGCCTTGCGGCCGCCCATGCCACGGCGGAAGTCATCGCTGCCATACGGCAGGCAGCCGTCGCGCGACTGCAAGGCCCCGGCGGCAGCGCAGCAGGTCTGGATGCACGATTGCTGGAAAAGACTCCGAAGAATTCACTGCGCATTCCATTTCTGCTTCGCGCATTTCCGGATGCACAGTTCATTTTCCTTTGGCGCGATCCCCGCGAGAACGTGAGCAGCATCATGGAAGCCTGGCGTTCGGGAAACTGGGTCACCTATCCGCAACTGCCGGACTGGGATGGGCCCTGGTCACTGCTGTTGCCGCCTGCATGGAAAAACTTGCGCGGCGCACCGCTCGAAGCGATTGCCGCACAGCAGTGGCTGCAGGCGAATGAAATCGCACTGCAGGACCTGCAGCAGCTGCAGGCCGATCGCTGGACGTCTGTTGCGTTTCACGACTTCCTTGCTGACCCCGCTGCGACGATACAGCGTATCTGCGACTTTCTCGATCTGCCGTTTGATGAAGCCTTGCAGACGCGCACCGCCGGCCCGCTGCCGCTGTCGCGCTATACGCAGACGGCTCCCGCATCTGAAAAATGGCGCAACAACGCGGCAGCGATTGAACGCGTTCTGCCAACGCTCGACAGCTGCTGGCAGCATCTGCGCAAGCTGCGCTGATCAGCGCTCGAGGCGGTAGTCGAACTGCTCAATCAGTGCACCATCGCGGCGTGCCACCCGATCGCGCAATTGCTGGTCGTAGTATTCAACGACAGCTCCGTGTTGCGACGCATTGCGCAACGGCGCGTTCAGCAGGTCCCTGCGAAGCTGCGGCGTCGGTTGCTGGCCGGCCATTTCGAGCATCCCGATGAGATCGTCGCGCAGAATCTCCATCCGACCGATATGCAGCGGGCCGGACGCACCGCCATACATGTATCGATATAAGAAACTGTAGAACCCGAGTCCGCTGTCACGAATTTTCCCCAGCACTGGACCGGGCAGATTCAGACCCTGATTGCTGTATTGCTGCGGCAATCCGGCAATCAGCGTCTCCAGCATTTCCTCGCGCTCACCAAGTTCCAGCATATTTTCAATGGTGGCAGCAAAACCGAGCCTGCCGTCATCGCTCAAGACGCGAAACAGCAGATTTGGCTGACGGCGCTGTTGTTGAAAGCTGAACCAGGAAACGTAATAGCTCCAGGGGTTGCGCACGAAACCCAGTACAGGAAGCCGCGCAGCCGCAGCGGGAACCAGGCGGTACGGCAAGTGGTAACCGACCTGATACGCACCCGGAACATGGCGCAGAATGAGTTCGTTGGCGAAACTGCCACCGGATTTGTGCAGATGCAGAAGAACGAAGCGGTCAGCAACGATCATGCTGGACGGTAAGCCAGATGGCCCTGCACCTCAGGATCGCTCGCACCAAGCGACCGCTCGCCCGCGGCCAGCATTGCAGCCAGTGCAGGAGTCAGCGTGAAATCGCAGATCATGTGGGTGCGCGATTGCAGTGGGTCGGCATTCCAGACACCGTGGTGGGTGCTGTTGTTTAGCGCCCAGACTTCGCCGGCACGCATCAGGTAGCTAAGGCCAGCGCAGAACATGACGGCACGCTCGTGCGTGGTGACTGGGACATGGATTCGCACTGACTTGGAAAAATACGGAGCGCGATCAACATGCGCAGCAATGCTGCGGCCAGCAGGCAGGCGCGCCAGCAGACAGCGCAGCGGCGGCGCCTGCAGCATGGCCATGATCGCACGTGCATACGGCATTTGATCCAGCACCGGCCGATCGACGATAGGCAAGTCACCCTGGGCGGGCGCATGGCCACGCAAAAACAGCGATTCCGCAGCTGAGTGCACGCCCACCCGACCACCGGTAGTTCCCCACACTTCCTCACCAAGCGCACCCACTTCGGCAGCGAGGCGCTGCGCGTCGACTCGCAGCGGCAAGCGCAGGCAACCGCCGATCAAGCGCTGTTTGTCGAGCAGGGGCTGCCCTTCGATATCAAGCATGGCTACGCGCCCGGGCTCTTCTTCCCGCAAGCCGAACAGCCCGAGCTTTGCGCAGCGGCGCGCTGACGGTTCACGCGAATTGCCAGCCAGTGCCCGATGCGACTGCCGGCAGAGAAGTGCGGGACCACGGTTTCGAGCAGCGACAGACGCAGTCGCGGCGAGAGCAGACGCCAGGTCGCGAAAAATGCGGCCGCCGCGCAAAGCGCGAGCACGAGCACCTGTTGTGCTAGCAATGTCATGACAGCAATGCTCCGGCGATCCGGAAGGTCAGGAACGACGCTACATAGGCCATCGCAAACAGATAGCCCGCCATGATCAGAGGATAACGCCAGGAATTGGTTTCGCGCTTGACTGTCGCAAGGGTCGACAAGCATTGCGGCGCGAACACGAACCACGCCAGCAACGACAGTGCTGTTGGCAGGCTCCAGCTGGCAGCGATGAGCGGAGTCAACGTGGCATCGATATTGTCGGCACTGGCAGACAGCGCATACACGGTGCCCAGCGCACCCACGGCCACTTCACGCGCGGCAAGACCGGGCACCAGCGCGATGGATATCTGCCAGTTGAAGCCGATGGGCGCGAACACCACCTGCAGCGCGCGGCCCAGCATGCCGGCAAAGCTGTATTCGATCGGCGCGCCGGTGAAGCCTGCCGGCGGTGCGGGGTAGGTGCTGAGGAACCACAACACGATCATCAGGGACAAAATGATCGTGCCTACACGCGAAAGGAAGATTCGTGCACGTTCCCACAGGCCGATGACGATATTGCGCAGGTTCGGCCAGCGATATTCGGGCAATTCCATCAGCAGCGGGTGATAGGCCGACTTCATCGTGAAGCGTTTCATGATGAACGCCACCAGCAGCGCACTGATCACGCCCACGGCATACAGGGCGAACAGCACCAGACCCTGCAGGTTGAACCAGCCGATCCTGCGCGCCGGAATGAAGGCGCCGATCACCAGTGCGTATACCGGCAGGCGCGCCGAGCAGGTCATCAGCGGCGCCAGCAGGATCGTGGCCAGCCGGTCACGCAGATTCGGAATGGTGCGCGCCGCCATGATGCCGGGAATGGCGCAGGCAAAGGACGACAGCAACGGTATGAAGGCGCGCCCGGAAAGTCCGACGCGACCCATCAGGCGGTCGAGAAGAAAAGCCGCGCGCGGCAGATAGCCGCTGTCTTCCAGCAGCAGGATGAAGAAGAACAGGATCAGGATCTGCGGCAGGAAAACAAGCACGCTGCCGATGCCGGCAATTACACCGTCGACCAGCAGACTGCGCAGTGGGCCATCGGACATCGCGCTCTGCAGCCATTCCCCGACGGCACCGATGCCGGCGGAGATCAGATCCATGGGTAACGCCGCCCAGCTGAACACGGCCTGGAAAATCAGGAACAGCACCACCGCCAGCAGCACCGGCCCCGCTACCGGATGCATGACGATGGCATCAATGCGCGACAGCGCGCGGGCGCGCAGCGGCTCGGAATAACCGATGTCCTTGAGGATGCGCCGCACTTCCAGCTGCGTGGCTTCAGTCTCCTCGCGTCGCAGCGGGCTCCAGCTCACCACCGGCGCGCCATTGCTGCGCGAACTGGCTGCCATGGCCGCGAGCAGCTGCCGCTCGCCACCGGACTGCACCGCGACGGTTTCCACCACCGGACAGCCCAGCAATGCGCCGAGCTTCACCGGATCGACATTCATGCCACGCTGGCGCGCGATATCGCTGAGGTTCAGCGCGACGATCATCGGGCGACCGAGCCGCTTCAGCTCCAGCGACAGGCGCAGGCCCAGCCGCAGGTTGGTGGCATCGACCACATTGACGATGACATCGGGTGGATCTTCGTGCTGGAACCGGCCGAGCACCACATCCCGTGTGATGGCTTCATCCAGCGTAGCCGCCGCCAGACTGTAGGTGCCGGGGAGATCGAGCACGCGATAGCTGCGGCCGGTGACCGCTTCCGTGCAGTAACCTTCCTTTCTTTCCACCGTGACGCCGGCGTAGTTCGCCACATGCTGCCGACTGCCCGTCAGCCGATTGAAGAGCGCGGTCTTGCCGCAGTTCGGCACGCCCACCAGCGCAATGCGCAGCGGCGCCGTAACGGTGGCAGCTGCGGCGTTCATGGCGCCGCATCAACCATGATTGCCGCCGCCTCAAGCCGGCGCAGCGCAAAGCAGCTGCCGCCAATGCGCACGGCCATCGGATCACCACCGGGTCGTGACTCCGCGATGATCTCGAAGCGCTCACCGGCCACGAAGCCGATTTCGATCAGGCGCATCACGATGGTGGCGCCGGTTTCCTCGCCAAGCGCGGCGTTGTCGTCGAGCACGCCCGCCACCACGCCGCTGGCGCCAACATGCAGGCTGGCCAGCGAGACGATCGCGGGATTCGGCTTGGTTGCGGAGCTATCAGACACGGCGCAGCTCTTAAATGAGAATGAATCTCACTAATGATACCCGAACGCCGGCTGATCTGCTAGCGATGTAACAATGCCAACTTGTTGATTTTAAAAGACATGTTGTGGCGAGGTCAAAGCTGCGCGGTGACCAGATCCACTTCTTCACTGCTGCCAATCACCACGCAGGTGCGCTGGTGAATCTCCCGGGGCACTACATCCATGATGCGCTCGCCGGGCGCCGCCAGCGCCTTGCCGCCGGCCTGCTCCACCAGCATGGCCATGGGATTGGCCTCATACATCAACCGCAGCTTGCCCTGCGGCGCCTTCCTGGTCGGCGGATACATGAACACGCCACCCTGGATCATGATGCGGTGAACGTCCGCCACCATCGCGCCGATGTAGCGACTGGAATAGCCCTGCTCCTGCGCCCAGTTCAGGTAGCGCTGGTAGCCATCGGGCAGCGACAGGCGATTGCCCTCGTTCAGTGAATAGACCTTGTTGCGCGGCGGAATCTGCAACTTCTCGGCCACGCGGATGAACGAGCCGATGGACGGATCGAGCACGAACATGTCGACACCATTGCCCACCGTCAGCACCATCACAGTGGATGAACCATAGAGCACATAGCCTGCGGCGATCTGCCGCGTGCCCGGCTGCAGCAGGGAATCCTCGATCCGCGGTGAACGCCGTTCCCGGCGCAGGATGCTGAATATCGTGCCGACGCCGCCGGCGATATCGAGGTTCGACGAGCCATCCAGCGGATCGAACATCACGCAGTAGCGGGTCTCGCCATCGTTCTTGTCGCGCAGGATCACCGGCTGCTCGTTTTCTTCCGACGCCACCACCGCCACGCCTTCGCGGCCGCCCAGATTGCGCATCAGGATGTCGTTGGCGATGACGTCCAGCTTCTGCTGCGTCTCGCCCTGCACGTTTTCGGCGCCGGCACTGCCGAGCACATCTTCGAGGCGCGCGCGGCGCACCTGCGCAGCGATCATCTTCGCTGACATCGAGATCGACGACAGCAACCAGGACAACGCACCCGTGGCGTCCGGATGCTGTGCCTGCTGCTGCAGGATGTGCGACTGGATGGAGACGAGGGGGCGTTTGCCGGTGGCGCCGGCCGGAGCTGCAATATCGTTCATTTGCCGATTATCGCGACGCGCATGTGTGCGCAGCAATGACGCGACGCAAAGTTTATCCTTGCTGGCATGTGGCACCTGGGGGAAACCGAGCTTTCGGCACTGCAATTGAGCCTGGCGGTCGCCCTGCGCAGCGTGGCCATAAACCTGCTGCCGGCAGTGATCATGGCCTGGCTGCTGACGCGACGTCGCTTCCCCGGCCGCACGCTGCTGGATGCCGTGGTGCATCTGCCGCTGGTGCTGCCGCCGGTGGTGGTGGGCTATGTGCTGCTGCTGTTGCTGGGTACCCGTGGCCCCATCGGCGGCTGGCTGGACCGGCAGTTCGATGTGCAGCTGGTCTTCTCCACGCTTGGCGCCGCGGTGGCCACCGCGGTGATGTCGTTTCCGCTGATGGTGCGCGCCATGCGCATTGCGCTGGAAAACGTGGACCGCGGCCTTGAAGAGGCGGCGCGCACGCTGGGTGCCGGCCCGTGGCGGCGCTTCGGCACCATCACATTGCCGCTGATGCTGCCCGGCGTGCTGGCCGGTGCGGTCACCGCCTTCGCGGCGGGGCTGGGCGAGTTCGGCGCCGTGATCACGTTCGTCTCCAATATCCCCGGCGAAACCCGCACGCTGCCACTGGCGCTGTACACGGCGCTGCAGTCTCCGGATGGCAATGCCGTCGCCGCGCGACTGGCGACACTCTCATTTGCGCTCGGCCTGTGCGGCCTGCTGGCATCCGAATTGCTGGCGCGTTCCCTGCGCCGCTGGCTGGGAAACAAGTAGTGCTGGATATCGATATCCAGCTGGCGCGGGGCAGCTTTACGCTCAACGCGCAATTCCAGGCTCCCACGCCTGGCATCACGGCCCTGTTTGGTCGGTCAGGCTGTGGCAAAAGCACAATGGTCAATGCACTGGCCGGATTGATCCCGAATGGCCGGGGACGAATCGCACTCGACGAAGCCGTGTGGCTGGATTCCACGCAGGGCGTGAACGTCGCCGCCGAGCGCCGGCGCATCGGCTATGTATTCCAGGATGCGCGTTTGTTTCCCCATTACACCGTGCGCGGCAATCTGCTGTATGGCGCGCCTCGCGACACTACTGGGACCAGCAGTGCCTTCGATGATGTGGTGCAACTGCTGGGGCTGACTTCCCTGCTGACACGCCGCCCCGGGGTGCTTTCCGGCGGCGAGCGCCAGCGCGTGGCGCTCGGCCGCGCCCTGCTGGCGCAGCCGCGGCTGCTGCTGCTGGACGAACCGCTTGCCTCACTGGATGTGTCGCGACGCGAGGAGGTTCTGCCATACCTGGAAAAGCTGCGCGACCACTATGCGATTCCCATGGTGTATGTGAGCCACCAGTTCGATGAAGTGCTGCGGCTGGCCACGCATCTGGTGGTGCTGGACCAGGGACGCGTGGTTGCCGCTGGCAACGTCGGAGCAGTGAGTCTTGCACCGGCGCTGCGCGCAATCGTCGGCGTCGATGCTGTGGGTGCTGTGGTGGAAGGACGCGTAACCGGCAGCGATGCAACGCAAGGCCTGGCCACCGTGCAGATCGGTCCGCAGAGCCTGCTGCGCGTCACCAACAGTGCACTGATACCGGGCCAGCGTGTGCGGTTGCAGCTGCTGGCACGCGACCTGATCCTTGCCATCGAAGCGCCCCGCGGCCTGTCGGTGCGCAATCAACTGCCCGGCAAGGTGGTATCGATCACCAGCGACAATGGCGCAGACCTGGTCGCGGTGGATGTGGGCGGCGCGACCCTGCTGGCGCGCATCAGTGCATCCGCCACGCGCGAATTGAAGCTGGCGCCCGGCGCCGCCGTGTGGGCGCTGGTGAAAGCGGTGTCGTTCAGCGCGCTGCCGCTTGGCAACCGCTAGCGCGACTCGCCCTCACTTCACTTCTCCAGCACGCAGCCCCTGGTCGGTGCGCCGCTGCACCAGCAGCTTGTCGATCACCAGCCCATCCATGTCGACCACTTCGATGCTGAGGTCGCGCCAGGCCAGCTTTTCGCCCGCCACCGGCATGCGGCCCAGATGCCACAGGACGAAACCCGCCATGGTGTTGTAGTTGTCGCCGCGCCCGAGATCCTTGCGCTTGAGCACCCGTTCGGCTTCGTGAATGGGCAGGTGGCCATCGATCAGCCAGCTGCCGTCGTCACGCTGCACGACTCCCGCGGCGTCGCGGCTGCCCATTTCCGGCAGATCGCCGGCGATCGCCTTGAGGATGTCGGCCGGCGTCACCAGCCCTTCGATGCCACCGTATTCATTGGTGACCACGCCCAGATGCACACTGGAGCGACGGAAGGTCTCCAGCAGCTTGAAGATCGAGATGCTCTCCGGCACATGCAGCGGCGCCTGCACATCCACATCGGCATCGATGCTGCCACGCCGCAGCGCCTCGCCGAGATTGGCCAGCGAAATCACGCCGATGAGCTGTTCGAGTTCACCGCGGCACAGCAGGAAGCGGGCATGTCCACTGCGGCGTGCTTCATCCCACAGCGTGGCCACCGGTTCGTTGATATCGAGCCAGAGGATGTCACCACGCGGCACCATGATCGCTTCGATGCTGCGATCAGCCAGTCGCAGCACGGAGTCGATCATCTCCGCTTCGTGGCGATGCAGGGCGCCAGTCTGCATGCCTTCGGTGGCCAGCGCGCGCACGTCGTCATCGGTGACTTCGGTCTGCAGGCCACCACCGGTGGGCAGCAACCGCAGCAGCGCATCAGTCGAGCGTTGCAGCAGCCAGACGATCGGCGCGCCGAAGCGGGCCACGAACTGCATCGGAATCGCGACCAGCGTCGCCCAGCGATCTGCATGCGCCATGGCCATGCGCTTGGGCACCAGCTCGCCGATCACCAGCGAAAAATAAGTCATCACCACGACGATGAAGCCGTAGGCGATCTGTCGCGCATAGGGTTCCGCCGGCGCATACATGCTGGTGACCCAAGCAGAGAGCGCTTCGGAATACGCCGCGCCGCTGTATACACCCGTGAGGATCCCCACCAGTGTGATGCCCACCTGCACCGATGAGAGCAGCCGGGTCGGGTCGTCCAGTAACGCAAGGGCGGCCCTGGCGCCGCGATGACCGACCTCAGCCAAGGCCTTCAGACGCTGCCGACGGGCCGAAACCAGCGCCAGTTCAGCTGAAGCAAACAACGCGTTAAGTACGATCAGGCCGAGGATGACCGCGGCTTCGTGCATCTTGTAGTTCTGGGTCCCAATTCGGGACTACCGGTGGCGGAGCGAACTGGCATCATACCGCGCCCAAGGAGCCGAAAGCGCATGCGTCCAGCATTCAATCCTCAGCAGCCGACCTGGAAGATCTTCATGATGTTCCTGGTGCCAATGATGCTGGCGAACATCCTGCAGTCGCTGTCCGGCACCCTCAACAACATCTATCTGGGCCACATGATCGGGGTCAAGGCGCTGGCCGCCGCCTCGTCGTTCTTCCCGATCCTGCTGTTCCTGATCTCCTTCGTCATGGGCCTGGGTTCGGGCGCTTCGGTGCTGATCGGCCAGGCCTGGGGTGCGAAGCAGCCGGAGCGCGTCCGTGCGGTAGCCGGCACAACGTTGACGGTGGGCCTTTTGGGGGGCCTGGTGGTCGCCTTGTTCGGCGGCACCTTCGCGCATCTGCTGCTGGAAAAGCTGGCCACGCCACCTGACATCATGGCCGAGGCCACGCACTACGCGCGCGTCTGCCTCTATGCCATGCCCGGCTTCTTCGCCTTCCTGCTGATCACCGCGATCATGCGCGGCGTGGGCGACACGGTCACTCCGCTGCTGGCGTTGATCGTATCAACCATTGTCGGCCTGCTCGTCACGCCGGCATTGATCAATGGCTGGATGGGACTGCCGCACCTGGGCGTCACGAGTGCCGCAGTGGGCTTCGTCACCTCGTTTTCGGTGACGCTGGTGTGGTTGGTGTTCTACCTGCGCTTCAAGGGCCATGCGCTGGCGCCAAACGCCGAACTGATGAAGCACATGCGCATCGATGGCGCCATCCTGCGCTCGGTGCTGCGCATCGGCATCCCGACGGCGATGCAGATGGTCATCATGTCGCTGGCCGAGGTGGTGCTGTTGTCGATGGTCAACGGCTTTGGCTCGGATGCCCTGGCGGCCTATGGCATCGGCAACCAGGTGCTGGGCTACGTGCAGTTCCCGGCAATGTCGATCGCCATCGCCGCGTCGGTGCTGGGCGCGCAGGCCATCGGCGCCGGACATCCGGAAAAACTTGGCTCGATTGCGCGCGCCGGCATCCTCATCAACTTCGCAATCACGGGCTCACTGCTGCTGCTGTGCTATCTGTTTGCACGACCGCTGATTGCCGTGTTCACGGAGAGTCCGGACGCGGCGCACATCGCGCTTAACCTGCTGTACATCGTCCTGTGGAGCACGCTGGTATTCGGCTGCGCGGCGGTAACCTCCGGCGTCATGCGCGCAAGCGGCACGGTGATGATTCCGACACTGCTGTCGATCAGCGCCATCCTGCTGGTTGAAGTGCCGGCCGCCTGGTTCCTGAGCAAGCACTACGGCATCGACGGCATCTGGATGGCCTACCCGATCACCTTCATGACCATGCTCATCCTGCAGACCATCTATTACCGGCTGTTCTGGAGCAGGAAGCGCATCCAGAAACTGATCTAGTGAAGAAAAAGCTGGATTACAGCTATCGCGGCGTGGTCATGTCACGACCCGTGCAGCCGGTGCAAAGGCCGGCTGCCGCCGCCGGTCCGCCGAAGATCCGGGTTGGCCGCGAGGTTTCCGGACGCGGCGGCAAGGGCGTCACCGTCATCACTGGCCTGCCCCTGCGGGGCGAGGCGCTGGAAGAACTGGCTACCCGGCTGAAACGCAGCTGCGGCGCGGGCGGCGCGGTGCGCGGCGACAAGATCGAGGTTCAGGGAGAGCATCGGGATCGCCTGGTGGCCGAACTGGTCAAGCTCGGCTATGACGCCAAGCGCTCCGGGGGCTGACGCGATCAGCTGCTGCGGCAGGCATTAATGCCGTGTTCAGGTTCAGGCGCGTACGCTATGCACGCATCCTGACGCAGGAAACCACCATGAAATTCCGGACGAACATTCTGGCCGTTGCTGCCACTGCAATGCTGGCGCCGCTGGCCGCCATGTCGGCAGACACCAAAGCCAAAGACGGGGCAAAGGTCGAAAAGCCGGCTGCGGTGTGCGAGCAGGTTACCGGCAGCCGCATCAAGCCCCGCGCCGGCACCAGTTGCGAGAAGCAGGCGAAAGGGCCGTTCCGCAGCTATTCAGCGGAAAGGCTGCAGGAGACCGGGGAGATCGACTTGGCCGCCGCCCTGCGCAAGCTGGATCCGTCCTTCCAATAAGGCACAGACCGCGCCGGGACTGCCAGCGCCGCCCTGGAATCAATGCCTGTGTGGACTGTGCGTCATCGGCGCTGCCGCGGTGAGCGGGCGCACTTCCAGCTGCACGACCATGTCCCGGTCATCGTCCTCGAAACGCAGTGACAGCGGTACGGACTTGCCCGCCACGAACGGGCCCGTCAGTTCATTGAACATCACGTGCAGCCCATTGGGAACGAAGCGCACCACTTCGCCAGGTGCGAGTTCGA
This sequence comes from Gammaproteobacteria bacterium, assembly GCA_031424095.1. Lineage (GTDB taxonomy): Bacteria > Pseudomonadota > Gammaproteobacteria > Steroidobacterales > Steroidobacteraceae > ZC4RG30. The sequence continues at coordinate 8,525 of JANPGU010000163.1, read as the reverse complement.
GTTTCGCCACCGGCCACATATGCGCCACGCCCTGCGAATCGATGCTGCTCAGGTGCAGCGTGACCGTGTCGCAGGCCGGTGAGGTTATTCGCAGCAGCTTGCGCGGCTTGTCGCCCGTGTTGGTGAGCACCAGATAGCCGGCACCGGTGGTTGCGCCAGGAACCGTGGCGCGCGACCAGGCCTCGCTGGCCACGACATCCGCCATGGCGGGAACCGCCAGCAACATCCCCAGACCCGCGGCCACCAGGGCCGCACCGATTCGCGCACTTGTCCTTTTCATGCGGCGATTCTAGTCCCGACTTGCAGCGCACGCACGGCTTGCCTACGCTTCGCGCCCCCATGCTCAAGTTCGACTCCGTCACCCTGCGCCGAGGTCCACGCGTGCTGTTCGCAGACGCCGACTTCAGCCTGTTCCGTGGAGAAAAAGTAGGCATAACCGGCGAGAACGGCAGCGGCAAGTCGAGCCTGATGGCCCTGGTGCGCGGCGATCTCGCCCCCGATGCCGGCCATTTCGAGAGGCCCTCGAACCTGTCCGTCGCTCATGTCTCGCAGGAACTGGAAGCCAGTGACCGGCACGCCATCGAGTTTGTGCTCGATGGCGACACCGAGCTGCGGCAGCTGGAAACGCGCATTGCGGAAGCCGAAAACGCCGACCACGGCACGAAGCTCGCGAACCTGTATACGCAGTACGCCAGCATTGGCGGCTACGATGCGCGCGCCCGCGCCGCGCAGCTGATGCATGGTCTGGGATTCAGCACCACCGACGAGACCCGCGCAGTGCGCGATTTTTCCGGCGGCTGGCGCGTGCGCCTGAACGTGGCGCGTGCACTGATGTGCCGCTCCGACCTGCTGCTGCTCGACGAGCCCACCAACCATCTCGACCTCGACGCCATCGTCTGGCTGGAAGACTGGCTCAGGGCCTACACCGGCACGCTGTTGCTGATCGCCCATGACCGCGAGTTCCTCGACCGCGTGATTGATCGCATCGTGAACATCGAGCAGCAGAAGGCCACGACATACGCCGGCAATTATTCAGACTTCGAGAACGCGCGCACTGCACAGCTGGCGCAGCAGGCCACCATGCACGCGCGCCAGCAGCGCGAGATCGCTCACATGGAATCGTTCGTGGCGCGCTTCCGCGCCAGCGCCACCAAGGCAAGGCAGGCACAGAGCCGCATCAAGGCACTGGAGCGCATGCAGCGAATAGCGCCCGCGCATGTGGATTCACCATTCGAATTCAGCTTCGCGCAGCCGCTCAAGCTGCCGCGACCGCTGCTGGCCATCGAGGAGCAATCCGCGGGCTATGGCGAGCGCATGCTGCTGCACAAGGTCAGTCTTACTGTCTATCCCGGCGACCGCATCTCGCTGCTGGGCCGCAATGGTGCGGGCAAGTCCACGCTGATCAAGCTGCTCGCGCGCGAGCTGCCGGGCCGCGGTGGCACACGCGATGACGCGCGCGACCTGAACCTGGGATATTTCGCGCAGCATCAACTGGAGCAGCTCGACCCTGCCGCTTCGCCCTGCCTGCATGTGCAGCGCCTGGCACAGACGCTGGGGCAACGGCCTTCGGATCAGGAACAGCGCGATTTCCTCGCCAGTTTCGGTTTTCGCGGCGATCGCGTCTTCGAACCCGTCGCACCATTTTCCGGCGGCGAAAAAGCCAGACTGGCGCTGGCTCTGGTGGCATACAGCAAGCCCAACCTGCTGCTGCTCGACGAGCCCACCAACCACCTGGATCTGGAAATGCGCCAGGCGCTGGCCATGGCGCTGCAGGAATATGCCGGTGCCGTGATCATGGTCTCGCATGACCGGCACCTGCTCGCCAGCGTGACCGACCGCTTCCTGCTGGTGGATGCCGGCAGCGTGCAGGATTTCGATGGCGATCTGGATGACTATGCGCGCTGGCTGTCGAGGAGCGGCGCCACTGCGCCTGCAGCCGTGGCGGAAGCTGCACCGAAGGCACCGCCCCAGCAGCGTCGCCGCGACAACGCCGAAGCACGCAAGGCACTGGCGCCGCTGCGCTCACGACTCACCCGTTGCGAGAAGCGCATGCAGGACCTGGCCACACAGGCACAGCAACTGGACGTGCTGCTGGCCGATCCCGGTCTTTATGCCGTGAGTGAACGCAAGCGGCAGCTTGAGCTCACCGCGCAGCGCGCCCGCATCGCACAGGAAACAGAAGGGGTCGAATTGGAGTGGCTGGAAGTGAGCGAAGAACTGGAGCGCGCGCAGGCGGCGGGCTAGTCAGTCGACTTCGGGAATGCCGTCCGTCAGCCGTGCAGTATCGGGAATCAAGTGCCCAACCCGATCACGCTTGGTGCGGATGTAGCGTTCGTTGTGCACGTTCGGCGGCGCCAGCAGCGATTCGATTTCCTGCACGTCGATGCCGCGCGCGCGCAGCTCGCGCACCTTGTGCGGACTGTTCGTCAGCAGCTTGATGCGGTTGAAACCGAGCTGCTGCAGCATCGCCGCTGCAATCGCGTAGCTGCGCTCATCGGCACTGAATCCCAGATGCCGGTCCGCATCGACCGTATCCAGGCCATCATCCTGCAGTCGATAGGCGCGCAGCTTGTTGGCGAGTCCGATGCCGCGCCCTTCCTGCGCCAGATACAGCAGCACCCCGCCGCCCTCATCGTGCAGGCGTTTCACCGCCGTCTGCAGCTGTTCGCCGCAGTCGCAGCGCAGGCTGCCGAGCAGATCTCCGGTAAAGCAGGAGGAATGTGCGCGGACCGGCACCACGCCGTGCGGGTCCGGATTGCCGACGATCACCGCCACATGCTCCGAGGCATCGCGCCGGTCACGGAACAACACCAGGCGACTGGATTCCTCAGCGCGCAACGGCACGCGCGCTTCGCTGACACGCATGAGGTCAAGCCCGGTGGGCTGGGTGTAGCGCGCAATTTCGTCGATGCGCACGGACTGCGCGGAGGCCGGCGCCGCGCCGGTCTGCAGGCCTGAAACCAGCAGGGCTGGCAGCAGTTGCGCACTCTTGGCCAGCTGCACGGCGGCAATGCACAGGGCGTCCGCACAGGCAGCCTGTGGCACCAGACCACCCAATGCCTCGCGCCAGCCATCGGCTTCCCAGTGCGCGCCCAGCTCATGCACCTGTTGCGCATCGAGTCCTGCAGGCAGGGAAAGCAGCAGCACTTCATCGGATTCACACGGCACGCGCAACGCGGCAGCGCGCGCACCGGTTACCACCAGCGCGGCGCCAGCAAGCCTGAGCGCATGCGCAACCAGCGCCGATTCCGCAGTTTCCAGCGGCACCACCAGCCGCCAGGAGCGGCCGAGCGCATCGCGCAACACGATGGCGCGACCGCGGCGCAGCTCACTTAAGCCACGGTCCACGGCGACCAGTGCGAGGTCGCCCAGGGGCGGCTCGGCAGCGCGGGGTACAGCCTGAATGCGGGGTTCGGACATGATGGAAAGCGTACCCGTCCGGGGTCCAAAAAGCGAAAGCCCCACAACAAATGTGTGGGGCTTTCATTGACCGGAAACCGCTTACCTGCCGTTAAAACTGGCAGACCCGCTAAATGGGGTGGGCGAGCACCGCACCGGTCGCGTGCTCCATCACAATGCAGTTGCAGTCTAATAGACCGTTCGCGCAGGGTTCTGTGATGGAGTCTTCAGCGTCCGAGCGTGCGCTGCAGGAATCCCACCACCACTTCGACTGGTTCACCCGTGAAGAACGGCGGACCTGCGTGGCCCACGCCATCCAGGATGTAGGTCTCGGCCGCAAGACCAGCATTGCGGTAAGCCGCCTGCAGTTCCAGCAACTGGTTCACCGGCATCTGCAGATCCTGATCGCCATGCAGCAGCAGTGCGGGCGGATCCGCGCGGTCCACCTGCGCGACGGGACTCGCCAGTTTCGTCAGTGCCGGCACCTTTTCGGGCAACGCGCCCAGCAGCTTCACCAGTGCAGGAGCGCGCATCTTCGCGCCAGCCGAGGTCGACTGCGCCAGGATGGTTGCCAGATTGGACGCCCCGAAGTAACTGACGATGGCCTGCACTGCCGACGACTCCCGCGGATAGTCGCCTTCGCTGCCTTCCAGTTCGCTGACGCCGCTGGTGAGTCCCACCAGTGCCGCAAGATGACCACCGGATGAGGCACCCGCGATCGCGATCCGGTCCGCGCGATAGCCAAACTGCGCGGCTTTTGCGCGCAGGAAGCGAATGCCAGCCTTGATGTCCTGCACATTGGCCGGAAACGGCGCGTCATTGGTGGATCGAAAATCGAGACTCGCAACAGCGTAGCCACGCTCGACCAGGAAGGCGGGGTACTGCGAACGGTCGCCGTCCATCCAGGCGCCACCGTGCAGATAGACCACCAGCGGCGGCCGGCTGACATTGGCTGGCAGATACAGATCGAGCGCGATCGGCTTGCCAACGACACGCGCATAGACCACATCCTTGAAGCTGCGCGCGGGCTGCGCAGCATCTGCAGGAAGGGGCAGGAAGAGCAGCCATGCAAGCCCAGCCAGCAGATCGCGACCGACGATTTTCATGCGCGCCCCCTTTCTTATACGGACGCTGCGACTGTGACACAGTCGCGACAAGTGTCGCTAGCGGCCCTGAACCCGCATTCACAAACCCGACACCACGCGCCTTCTGGATACGTGCTGGACTGAAATGCCCGGCGTGCAGGACATGCTAGTGTTGCGATGCCGCGCGGGCGATGCTGGTTGTGAGCGGGCTGCCCTGCAAACTTCACTGTGGAAGCTTCCGAATGAGTGTCAGGCAGCTTGGTACGGCGCGATTGCTGATCGTCGATGACGAGACGGCCAACCTGCGCGCGCTGCGACAGGCTGCGGCTGTAGGGGTACACCACACAGGGTTTCAGTTCGCCACGCGAAGCCCTTTCGGAACTGCGACCAGGTCAGTTCGATCTGCTGCTCACAGACCTGACGATGCCGGACATGGATGGCATCGAATTGATCAGCGCGGCGCCGAATATCGACAAGCACCTGGGTGCCATTGTCATGACTGGCCATGGCACGATCGATACGGCGGTGCAGGCGCTGCAGGTCGGCGCCCTGGAGCTTGCTGCGGCGTATCGCGACCTCGAGTCCTTCTCCTATTCGATTTCGCACGATCTTCGGGCGCCACTGCTGTTCGTCAAGGGCTTCGCCGACATGCTGGAAGAGCGTTTCGGACCGGTGCTGGGTGAGGAAGGCACGCATTTAGTGCGTGTCATCCGCGACGGCAGCCACAACATGGATCAGATGATCGTGGGACTGCTGGCATTTTCGCGCGCCACCAGACAGCCACTGCAGCTCTCGCACCTGGACATGAACGCACTGGCGCGCGCAGCCACTGCCGAAGCGCTCGCGGTCTACGAGGGCCCGCCGGCACGTATCGATATCGAGGACCTGCCACCGGCGGACGGCGATTCCACCGTCATCCGGCATGTGTGGTCGAACCTGATTGGCAACGCACTGAAGTACAGCGCCAGGCGCAGCACACCGCATATCGTCATCAGCGGCCGCATCGAAGGCAATGAGACCATCTATGCAGTGCAGGACAATGGCGTCGGCTTCGACATGACATGCGCAGACAAGCTGTTCGGTGTATTCAAACGCCTCCACAGTGCAGACGACTACGCCGGCACGGGTGTGGGCCTGGCAATCGTCCATCGCATCATCACCCGCCAGCAGGGGCGGGTTTGGGCACAGGGAGCGCCAGATGCCGGCGCCCGCATGCAGTTTGCGTTGCCGGTCAAAGCGCCAGGTCAAGCCGCGCGCGATTGACATCTGTAGGAGGACACCTATTACTCATACACGTCTTCACCTGCGCGGCGGCGGGCAATAGGCGTCGATACTACTCGCGCAAACAAGTCAGTCACCCGCAATGCGCCGGAGATCAGCATGGAAAAGACAGGCACCGTTCACTGGGAAGGCAATGGCAGCCAGGGTCGCGGCGCCATCAGCACCGAAACCAGCGCGCTCGATCAGTATCCATATGGTTTTGCGAGCCGCTTCGAGGGGCGAACGGATGGCACCAATCCAGAGGAGTTGCTCGCGGCTGCACACGCGGCCTGCCTGACAATGGCATTTGCCTTTGCCTGCGAGAAGGCCGGCTTCACTCCAGCTGCCGTGGACACACAGTGCCGCGCGCGCCTTGCGAAGGTCGAGGGGGGCTTTCTGATAGACCGTCTGGCCCTGACCTTGAAAGCGAAGGTGCCGGGGCTGGATCCCGGCCAGTTCCAGTCCATTTCCCAAAAGGTGAAGCGCGATTGTCCGCTTTCCAAAGCGCTGGCCAGCGTGCCGGAAATCACGCTGGAGGCAACTCTGCTCTAGGGCGATGCAGGCCCTGTGCACCGCAGTAGGGCACCTCCTACCGCAAGCGCAGGGCTTCACCTATGAGCATGCAGGGAGTGAATCGCCATGCTCTCTACCTACCCGATACCGGGCAATTACGGAGCAGAGAAATGATTTCACGAACACGTTTGACCACCCTGTCTGCAGCAATGCTGGCAGCCATGGCAAGCACCGGCGTGCTCGCGCAGGACGCATCGCCCGGCCTGGGCTTCTATGTCGGCGGCGCGCTGACGCAGTCGCGTTTTGACGCGGACAACTTCAGCACCGGCGATATCGACGACGAAGACAACAGCTGGAAGGCCATCGTGGGCATGCGTGCCTCCCCGCACCTGGCTTTCGAAGCCAACTACATCAACTTCGGCAAGTCCACTGCGCCGTCGGTGAGTGCTGGCGGTCCGTATGTCGCGGACGCCGATGGTTTTGCGCTGTACGGCGTTGGCCTGCTGCCCGTCGGTCCAGTCGAGTTGTTCGCCAAGGCCGGTGCGTCCCGCATCGATTCCAAGGGCAACGTCGGCGCGGTGTTCTACGAGGACAAGGCCACCCAGTTTGCCTATGGCGCCGGTGTACAGCTTCGGCTGAGCAACTTCGCGCTGCGGGCCGAGTACGAAAAGTTCAACACGGACGTGATCGGCGATCTCGATCTCATCTCGGTGGGCTTCACGTACACGTTTGCGTCGAACCGCTAACGCGGTTCAGGCATGCGGACGGGGCACCGATACCCCGCCCCGTCCGCGTGCCGCTTTCAGTGCGTCATCGCATAGGTGATGTAGTTGATGCCGAATCGATAGCCTTGCGCTGTCATCGGCTCCGGGTAGTCCGGCGTATCCGCCTCTTCCCATGAATCGCCCACGTCCTGGTTGTAATTGATACCGACCATCAGGCGACCGGCGTCGTCGTAGATGCCGAGCCACTCCGGCGGTGGCAGATTGGCCACCTGACCGAAGCCGCGCAGATGTCGCAGGCCCGGAATCTGCACCGACTCGTCGATGCTGAACACCACATGCAACACCGCATCGTCGCCATGCAGGGCCACGATCTGTCGCTCCGGGAACACCCTGGCCATGGTGGCAGTGAATACCTGCAGCTCGTCTGCACCCCAGAAGTCGTCAGCCATCAGGAATCCGCCACGCAGCAGATATTCCCGCAGGTGCGCCACCTCTTCGTCGTCCAGATCCCAGTAGCCGGTCTGCGTGGCATAGAGCCAGGGGTACTCGAACAGCCTGTCGTCCGTGAGCTGCACCACCACGGGCTCACCAGTGGCAATGCGGGTCAGGCGCTGCAGATTGTGCGAGAAATGCTGCTCGGCCTCCGGCCAGTCCTGTTGCCACCAGCCCCGCCCGAAATTGCGGCCGCCGGCGCGATCGCGATAGAACACCCGCGCAAAGTGGAACTCGGACGCCGCAGTGAATGCAGGCTCGGGGGCTGCGGCAGACAACACCAGCGATGCCATAAGCCAGGGCAGCACCGCCAGACACAGCAGGCGCCGGCGTGGCCGGCGATGTCGGGAAGGTCTCACTGCCGGTTACTGTACGCGATGAATTGATTATTGGGACGCAATCGACTCCCTTGGGGAGCCCATGCCGTTACGGTCATATTCATGACCAGTTTGCGGAATCAACGCCCATCCGGGCCCGGTGTGCGACCAGGCCGCCACCGCGTGATGGCGATCCTCCGGCCGTTGTTCCCCTCTATTTGTCTTGGCGCCATTTTCCTGGTGTGCGCCTTGTTCGCCATTGTCGGGACCAGGGCCAATTCCGGCATCGCGTTGCTGTGGCCTGGAAATGCCATCGTCGCCGCACTGCTGATTCGCATGCGTCGCGTCAACTGGCCGGGCGCAACGCTGGCCGTATTCATTGCCGGGGTCGTCGCCAACCGTCTGGTCGGCCACGATGCCTGGCAGGTGGCCATCGGCCTGACTGCCGTGAACATGGTCGAAGTTGCCGCCATGGTATACGTCTTCCGCTTCGCCATCGTACTGCCCTACCCCAGGCTGACTATCCTTCAGGCCGCCGGCATGACGTGGATCATGGGCATCCTGATTCCCGGCGCGACCGCAGTGCTGGGCGGCACCCTGTTGCATGCGACGCGCGACGTGCCTTGGTGGACCACCGTCCAGAACTGGTGGGCGTCTGATGCACTCGGAGCCTGCCTGCTGGCGCCGCCCATCATTCTGTACAGCAAGCAGAATCTGCTGCGCCTGCTGCGACC
>JANPGU010000162.1:0-3082 GCA_031424095.1 Gammaproteobacteria bacterium | reverse complement strand
ACCTGCGCACGGTGTGCAGTGACCACCTGGATGACGAGTTGGACGAGTCGATTCAGCAGGCGGCCCGCAGCAGGGCGGAATCACAGGTCGCATCGGGGGAGTTCGACAGCCAGGGATGATTGCCGGCTGACGCCTTGCCCCACTCGGACCCGCAGTAGTCCAACAATCGCCGAAAAATACGCCAAAACTGAGAGTGGTAAGACTTCACTTACCCCAACAGTTACCCCTCTTGGCTAACGAAGGCTCCGGAAGTAAACAAACCAGGAGACCGAAATGCCCAATCAAAACCCTCCCCAGCGCATCCCGCTGGAACGCCACAACATCAACGCCATCTGTGCCGAGTACGCCAAGCGCCCGGACGCTGACCAGTACCGGCTTCACGTCGAGACCGACAAGCACGGGAACACCGTGGCATGGTTGACGCGTGACCACCTTGTGGCGGTGAAGCCATGAGCACTCGCCGCCCAACGCTGAGCGCTGTTCCGGCACCTGCCAGCGAGCTGCAGGTCATGCGCAGCGCAATCTTCGATATCGCAATGACGATAAAGCAGGTGCGCGCCATTGCCGATCTGCTGGAGAGCGCGCCGAAGGGTCAGCTTCATGAGGACACGGTAACGATGGCTTCTTACACCATCGCCACCCTAGCAGCGGAAGCGATCGATCAGGCGGAAGGCAGCGACTGATCAGACTGGCCGCCCTCAGTCTCGGGGGCGGCCTTATCCCTATAGTTTCGACGCCTTCTGGCGGTAGTCTTGCGCTTGCTTAGGACGCCAGAACCACCACCAGAAGGGCCGAAATGAACAAGCCAGTGAACCAGCTGCCGGACATAGACTCCATCGAAGCGCTGACCATTGAGGGGCAAATCGTCAGCATCCAATACCGGAGCGCTGCAGACGCTTGGCATTCAATTTCGATGACCTTGCCGAACGCGCAGTATCTACTTTCCTTGCTGACTGGTCTGCCGGACGCGGATCGAATACTTCAACGCGCGAAAGACTTCCGAGCGTAGCCCCTGAAGCGCTCAATAGCAGCACCCCTTCGCTAGTCCACCGAAGATATGCCGTTTGTCGCGGAAGACGAACGGTTGCAGATCCATGTACACGCACATTCATTTTATCGCCCCTTCGACTGCGGGATCGCCGCACTGATCGCAAGCGTCATCACTTGCCGGCCTTTATCGCCCTTGCGCGGTCAGCAACTCCGGCACGCGCGCCCGGTATTCCGGCCTTCACTAGCGAACCGCCCCAGTGAACGGTGGTGGTCTCAGTGGTCGGCACTAGCTTCAGTCCGTCATCACCAGGGAAGAACTGCTGCTGGTGTTCGTGGGTGTAGCGCCAGCCGTTGGGCAAATCCAAATACACCATGCGGTTCTCGGCGGTGATCTCCAGGAACGGTTCTGGTCCGTCGCAGCGAATGATCGAATCTATGCGGCCTTCCCAGTTGATTTCTGGCATAGCGATCAACACCCCGGCGTTGGTGTCCAGAAATCCAAAATACTCGGTAATGGACCGACCGAAACTGCCATCGATATCAGCTTCAGGCATCAGTGACGGATCAACCCCCGACAAGCGAAAGGACTTCTTCTCTGCCAACAGGCGGGTATGTTCCGCGCCCACGGCTACCTGACCGAACGTTCCTATGCCCGTGTAGGTGAATCCACCGAAAGAGAGATCGCCATACCCAGACCACAAGCGCTGAATGCCAGAGGGTAGGTCGATGGCAACCGCGAGGAACATGTGGACGTGTTCTTTCACCGCTTCATCGGCATTGGCGGTCTGTGTAAACCATGTCATGGAATGACCCTCTCGATAGTTTCAGCGGGCACAAAGTCCATCTTGCGCATCGGCTTTCTCCAGGTGAATCGACCCATACCAACTCGGCACCATGCGAAAGCCACGCCTGTGATCTCGTGATAGGACGCATCGACTGATCCCTCGGCACTGCAAAGCCATGCTTTGCCGTCCACGAGTCGGAATTGCTTCACCGACCGCCGGACCATGATCTGCGGCGGTAGCCCGATGGTCGCGGTGTATCGCTTGTACTTCATGGATACCAGCACCACGTCCCGGTCCCTGGGTTCAAGGACACGGCTGAATATCGCGATATCCCCGTCAGTCAAAAACGGGGCAAGGCAGGTGCCCGCAACGCTTGCGATCTCCATGTCGGCAGAAGTGACCGCATGGCGGTGCCCGAATATCCTGCGGCTGAAACGTAGCCGTGGCCACCACGTTCTGGACTTCACCTGCGACGGTAAATCCATCAAATCGGTGTTGACGATCTCAAGGCGTGCCATCGGCCACCCATTCGTCACCGCTGGAGTCCGTGAAACTGACCGCGCCCAGCGCAACGTTTGTCAGAACCGTGACGACGACAGAAGCTATCGCTGCTGCGGTGGCAGCCGATGCGCCTGCGGCCACAAGTGAGGCGGCAATCGAGGCGGTGACCGGGTCTGCGCTGGCCTGTTGAATGGGGGCCGCCAGCAGCGCCAACCCGATCAGAAGGCGCTTCATGTTTGTGCCGGTGCGCGACTTGGCTTTGGGTATGCTCATTTCCTATCGCTCCTTGCCCATGTCGGCCTGCAGGCGGCCATGATTAAACCCCTGGTACTTCTGACTTCGACGCACTGACGCGAATTGCCGGCCACATCGCCCGTAGTCGCTTGATCTCCTTCTCGGCCGCCTTGCCAGCTACACCGCTGCAAATGGCGTTGTCGATGAGATCGCGGGTAAGAATCAACGATTGGTCGTACTTGTCGACATCCGCCAGATTTGAATCACTCATCTGTATTCCGCCTTCGCTCTTCCCATTCGGCCAGAACTGGAGAAGGGTTCCCGAAATGGCGAGCCGTTGCGCGACTTCTTCCTTGAACGCCACGAGCAACGGGCAGGGATTGACCTTGAGCTTCCGCCAGATTGCGTTCCGCTGAACCGTCCATGACCCGTGCTCGCCAGAGAGCTGGAAGGCCACGTCCATGGCCTTGTGCTCAAGCGGCACGATCTGCTCCCGAAGTGCGGCAACCTGCTGATCCAGAGCATCACGTTCGGCTGTCAGCTTCTGAGTCTTCGCGAGACAGGTCTGGTTC
>JANPGU010000161.1:0-16688 GCA_031424095.1 Gammaproteobacteria bacterium | reverse complement strand
CGCTGGCACCACCCGGTACGGCGACAACCAGAACTACGACGGTTCGCTGGCCTTCGGCCATGGCTTTGCCGCAGATCGCGGCCATATCATCGCCTCGGTCGAGTATTACCACACCGATGGCATCTACGATTACCACGAGCGTCCGTTCGCCAACGGCATGGCGACGATCGCCAACTGCGCAGTGCCGCAGACCTCTATCGCCTGTCCTACTCGCGTCATCGCGGGACCGGTCAAACCTTCGACGATGTCCTCCGGCGGCCTCATCACCGGCGGCGCTACGGCGCTGCGCGGCCAGACTTTTTACGACAACGGACTGGTGAAGCCTTTTCCGTTCGGCACGCTGCGCAACACTAGCAGCATGGTCGGTGGCGGCATCGATGACGAACTCGGCCAGTACTACAATTTCGTGCCAGCCAGTACGCGCAAATCCGGCTACGCGCGTGCCGAGTACGAGTTGCTCCCTGACTGGACCCTGCACGGCGACGTGCTGTATGGCCATTCCGAGAACCGATTCCACGGCTTGCCTTCCTACACCGGGCTCACGGGCGCCTACACGCTGTTTGCCGACAATCCCTACCTGCCGACATCGGTGGTGTCACAGATGAGCGGCCCAGGCGCGACCAGCGCACGGCTGTACAACCCGGCAACCGGCCTCTTCAACGGCGCCAGTGTCAACACCATCACCGTCGGGCGCATCAACCTGGACTGGCCGGTGCAGGATAGTTTTTCATCGACCTCCACGACGCGTCTCGAGACGGGTATCGACGGTAAGATCGGTGACTGGTCAGTCAGCGCGTATTACACGCACGGCGCGTCCACGAATACCAACATCACCGACAACCTGGCTGTCCTGACCAATCTGTTCACCGCACTGGATGTGGTACGCAGTCCAGGGACGGGTAGTCTGCCCGTTGTCGGCACGCCAATCTGCCGTGTGCGTCTTGCCAATTCGAACGATCCTTGCGTACCGCTGAACATCGTTGGTCAGAACGTCGCTGCGCCGGATGCCATTGCCTACATCACCGGCCCTGGCAAGGGAACGTTGGTGCAGCACCTGAAACAGGATGCTTACGAATTCACCTTTCGCGGCGAGCCGTTCGCCACCTGGGCCGGGCCGGTGGCATTCGGCGGCGGCGTGGCCTATCGCAGCGAGTCGCTGAACGGTGCGGCTGATCCGCTGGCGACGACCTTCAACCCTGCGACGCCGGGCACCGTGGGCTTTCGGCCCGGACTGACACCGCCGCTGATCATCAACGGTTTCCCCGCTACCAAGGTGGCAACTCAGGGTGCCTGGTATACGGGCAACAATATCGGCTCGCAGGGGCAGTTGTATGTGCGGGAGGTGTTTGCCGAAACGCTGTTGCCGCTGGCCAAGGACCTTGCATTCACAAAGCAGCTCGATCTGAACGCCGCGATCCGTTATGCCGACTACCAGTACGGCGCTGGCCAGACCAACTGGAAGGTCGGCCTGGTGTATCGACCCATCGAGGACCTGAAGCTGCGCGGCACACTGTCGCGGGACATTCGCGCGCCGAATCTGGCGGACCTGTTTGCTGGCCGGTCGACCACCCTGCCCGGTGTGTCCGATCCGTTCCGCACCGGTACCACAGGGCAGCCAGAGCAGGCCAATTTCGGCAACACCATCTCGCAGGGCAATGCGACCCTGAAACCGGAGAAGGGTGACACCTTCACCGTCGGGGCGGTGTATTCGCCTTCCTTCGTCGCAGGACTGACGCTGTCGCTGGACTACTATCACATCAAGATCACCGATGCGATCGCGCAGGCAGGTGGCCAGGTGATCGTCAACCAGTGCTTCCAGGGCAACACGCCGTTCTGCAGCCTGATTTCGCGCAATACCGATCCGACCAGCTTTGGCGCCGGCAACAGTGTCGGGCCGATCACCGCGCTGCTGAATCCCGTTCTGAACATTGGCACCACGAAAAATGCGGGTATCGACTTCGAGCTGGGCTACAACCTGCCGCTGGACCGGCTCTTCGATGGTCGCAGCGACAGCGTGACTTTCCGGCTGCTCGGCAACCGGTTGCTGAAGAACAGTTCGTACGTGGTAGGTGCCGCCTTCATTACCGAACAGGTGGGCATCAACGGCGGCGGCATCATCCAGGGCACCGGCGGCGCCAATGACTGGACCGCGACCCTGAACATGACCTACCGCAACGGTCCGGTGATGGTGAATGTGCAGGAGCGCTTCATAAATGGCGGGCGCATCCAGGCGAACGTCGATGCTGAAGGCAATCCGTATCCGGCAAATGCGACGGTAAATGCCAACACCAATGGCAACGGCCTGGTGCCCAACACTGTGGCACCGTTCTTTTATACCGATCTGACGGGCAACTACACGTTCAGTCAGGGTGGCGGTCACACGCTGCAGGCCTTCCTGACGGTGAACAACCTGTTCGACAAGCAGCCACCGGAGCGACTGGGAGCATTGTTCGGGATCGGTGTGGTTCCCACCAACTACACCCTGTACGACGCCATCGGGCGGACCTTCACGGCGGGTCTGCGCTTCCGATTCTGATCGTGTAGGACGAGGCCGACTGTCTCTTGCGAGCGACGCTGCTGTTGGTGAATCTGGCGTCAGGGAACACTGTCGTTCAGTGAAGCTCGTGGGAGGCGCGGCGATGAACGACCATATCATCCGTAACTGTGTAGTGACCGACCGGTTGGCCCGTGGACTGGCGGAGTACTATTCCCGCCGCGTGCGGGGTGTGCAATGCCCGGACCTGTTGCCGCCAGAAGAACGAGCCAGCTTCGAAAGCCAGTACGACCAGCGCCTGCAGAATGCCCGCAACTTCATCGAGCGCCATCAAATCTCTGCAGTCTAGAAGCGTTGCACGGGTTCGGCGTACCGCGCTGCCTTACGGCAGCGTGTCGCGCTACTCACCCGGTGTATCGCCGCAGGAGCAGGTCGAGTCAGTGCATTCCTACATGATCTCGCGCGATCAGGAAGACTGGCAGCCCGTGTTCGTGGCGCCGCCACCGCGGCGCTGAGCAGAATCGCCAGCAGCGTCGTTCAATGCGCCTACTATGGTTCTTTATCCATAACAGGGGCATGACATGCTGCTTCCACACGACACGACCGTTGTTCTAACCGATGGGCAGAAACTGCGCCTGTTTCGAAATACGGGAACGGAATTCCAGATGGCGCTCTCCGAGCTGCCGCAACCCGATGTGCACGGAGAGGTGGAAGGAGCCGCTCGGCATAACCATTCCGGCGACGACAAGAAAGACCATGAGGAAGCCAGCTTCGAAGCGGCCGTTGCCAAATGGTTGAACCACGAGATCACGACCGGCAGGATCCACAAGTTGTTCATCGTTGCCCCACCGCGTGCGCTCGGGGAATTGCGGCAGCGCTATGGCAAGATGCTGCAGGATAAGCTGGTAGGGGAGTTGGCAAAAGAGCACACCAGCGCTACCGTTCAGGTGCTGACGCAGGCGCTCAAAGACGCCTGACAAGCAGGCGCAACTAGAGGAACCCGCATGCCCCGCTACATTGATGCCCTGAAACCAATTCTGCTGGTTTGCGGTCTGTTTGCGGGAGCCGTGCTGGCGCAGGAACCCGCGGCGCCTGTTGCTGCCCCACCGGTTACGGCAACTGCACCAGCACTGGCACCGGCGATGGCGAAGGTCCTGATGCACACCATGCTGGGTGACATCCACCTCGAGATCGAAATAGAGCGCGCTCCTGTCACAGCGAAGAACTTCCTGCGCTATGTCGACCTCAAGCGCTTCGATGGGATAAATTTTTACCGCGCCGTGAAACTCGACGATGCAGGCAAATACGGAATGGTGCAGGGAGGCGTGCGCAGCAATCCGAAGCTGGTGTTCAGTGGCATCGCGCATGAACCGCATGCTGTCACCGGGTTGAGTCACCTCGATGGCGCCATCTCGATGGCCAGTCTTGGTCCGGGAACCGCCCGCGGGGATTTCTTCATCGTAGTGGGGGATCTGGTGTCGCTGGACGGCAATGGAACCGCCGCGGATCCGGGCTACGCGGTGTTTGGCCGCGTTTCCGGAGGCATGGATATCGTCCGCAACATCCTGGGCATGCCGCGCTCCGACGCGATGGGCGATGGTTCGATGAAGGGCCAGATGCTCGCGAGCCCCGTAAAGATACTTACGGTCCGCCGCGAGAATTGAAGCGCATCTCGATCGCTTCAAGTTCGTGAATGATTCACTTGGTCATGCCGCAGGCGACGAACTGGTGCGACGGATCGCAGGCCGCCTGACGCACGAACTGCGGACCTCGCCTGACCACAGTGATCCGGCCTCTGACGTTGTCAGCCGCTTCGGCGGTGACGTGCGCACCTATCCAATCGAAACGATCAAGATCGACCGCTCTTTCGTGCAGGGCCTGGTGGGCAGCGCGGACGTGCTGGCGGTGATTCACGCCACCATCAATCTGGTCGAACACCTCGGCATGGCGAGTCTGGTGGAAGGCATCGAACAGGAAGCCCAGGTGTCAGTGTTGTTGTCGATCGGCTGTCGCTTTGGACAGGGCTTCCTGTTCAGCAAGCCGGTGGCTGCGGAGCGGCTGGTTGGGTCTATCATGGCGAAGTCCGAGCGCAGCAAGCCAGCCGAGCTGCGCCAGAGTGCCGCGATGTTCGAGAACTACCGCGGTCTGATGCCCGGAAAAGCTTCCTGAGCACTTGAGGTTATCCCAGGCCGGGCAGACGCTGCAGCACCATGTGCAATGTGTCGTTGCCCCAGGTCAGGTAGATTTCCGACTCCGACCTTGCTAGCGACCACTTCACCCTGCGCTCCAGCTTCGCCACCAGCTGGGCCATCCAGTCGCGATCCAACGCGAACACCTGCAGCTCTGCAGCTCGGTGGATCCTGGCTTCGCCCAGGCGCAGCAGCCAGGTGGCGGGATCCTTGTGTGTGTAAACCGCAACCCGTGGCGCTGCCTTGCTGGCGCGATGCAGCCGCTCCGGTTCGGGCAGTCCGACGTCGATCCACGCCAGCAGTACGCCGGTAAGGTCGCGAACCAGCACGGCTGGCTCGCTGGGGTCTGAAAGGCCCTTGGAGAATTCGATGCCTTCAGCATATTCCAGGCAGTAGGCAAGCACACGGGTCAGCAGGAATTCGGACGTTTCGCTCGGGTGTTGTGCAACGCGCAGATTCAGGACCTCGTAGACGTCCCGATCGACATCGCTGAGCGCGATCTCGAAGGAGTAGATGGTCGCGCCAAGCGCCAAGAGTGATCTCCAGTATGGGGTTGCGGCAGGCGAGCCGGATATTGCCGTGTGCAGGCCGCTGTTTGGAAAATATTCTCACTGGCGGCCGCTGCGGTTATTTTTCCTGCTACCTTCGGTTCATGGCCGTCAGTGTCTTCGACCTGTTCAAGATCGGCATCGGACCCTCCAGTTCGCACACCGTGGGGCCCATGCGGGCAGCGCGACTGTTTGCACAGCGCCTGCAGGCAGAGGGGCAGTTACCGCGCTGCAGACGCATACGCGCGGAGCTTTACGGTTCACTGGGCGCCACCGGCAACGGGCACGGCAGCGACAAGGCCGTATTGCTGGGCCTCGAAGGCCATACGCCGGACACCGTTAATGTGGAGGCTGTGGCGGAGATTCTCGCAGGCATTCGCAGCGCACTGCGCCTGAAGCTGCTGGGGGTGCACGAGATTGATTACGACGAGAAACGGGATCTGCTGTTCAATCGCCGCGAATCGCTGCCCCTGCACTCCAATGGCATGAAGTTCGAGGCCTTCGATGCCGATGCTGCGCTGCTGGCGCAGCACCTGTACTACTCAGTAGGCGGCGGCTTCGTGGTCACTGGCGATGCTGCCGGCGACAAGCGCATCGTCCCGGATGCGACGCGGCTGGCCCATCCTTTCAGCAGTGGCGATGAGCTGCTGGCCATCTGCAAGCGGGAACGCGCCACGATCGCCGAAATCATGCGGCGCAATGAGCGCAGCTGGCGCAGTGATACGGAGATCGACGCAGGGCTTGCGCGCATCTGGGACGCCATGCAGGCCTGTGTGAAGCGTGGCTGCGCCACGCCGGGTGTGCTGCCTGGTGGCTACAAGGTCAAGCGTCGTGCGCCGTCGCTGTTTGCACAGCTGACGCAGAACCCCGAAGCCGCGATGCGCGATCCGCTGATCGTTCTGGACTGGGTCAATCTCTTTGCGCTGGCCGTCAATGAGGAAAATGCCGCAGGCGGTCGAGTGGTGACTGCGCCAACCAATGGCGCGGCCGGCATCGTGCCGGCAGTGATGCACTACTACGCACGTTTCATACCCGGCGCGAGCACCCAGGGCATTGGTGATTTCCTGCTCACTGCCGCGGCAATCGGAATCCTCTACAAGGAGAATGCTTCACTGTCCGGCGCCGAGGTGGGCTGCCAGGGCGAGGTGGGGGTGGCTTGTTCCATGGCGGCTGGCGCACTGTGCGCGGTGCTGGGCGGATCACCGGCCCACGCCGAGAACGCTGCAGAAATCGGCATGGAGCATCATCTCGGGCTGACCTGCGATCCGGTGGGGGGCCTGGTGCAGATTCCTTGCATCGAGCGCAATGCCATTGCATCGGTTAAAGTCATCAATGCCGCGCGCATGGCGCTGCGCGGCGATGGCACGCATTACGTTTCTCTGGACAAGGTCATCAAGACGATGCGCAAGACCGGCGCCGACATGAAGACCAATTACAAGGAGACCGCGCGCGGTGGTCTGGCCGTCAATGTGATCGAATGCTGAAGCCCTGTCAGTCCTACAAATTCTCCTACAACAGCCATTGGCAAAGGCTTACATAAGGCCTCCAGGTCAAGGCCCACTATTCAATGGAAGGCTGTTACCTATCTGTTGAAAGCTCTCAAAGGAGAGTGAAGTGGCCAGATCCATGTCGCTGGGAGAAGCTGGACTCGAGCCGGGGCTGGATCTCTCCGTTCCAGCAGTTTCGCAAGACGCCGTATCTTTGCTGATTGCCGATCATCGGCAGGTTGCCGGCTGGTTCGAACAGTATGTCAGGGCGCGTTCGCGCACCCGCAAGCAGGAGCTGGTGCGGAAAATATGCCGCGCGCTGACGGTACACATGGCAATCAAGGAAGACATCTTTTATCCAGCCTTTCTCGATGCCACCGGCAATTCGGTCATGTACCGCGAAGCGGGCGTAGACGACATGGTTGCAGCAGACCTGATCGAAGCCATCGAAGGGTCGGATCCGGAAGACTATTTCGATGCCAAGATCAGTGTGCTGGCCGCATTGATCAGGCGACATGTCGAAGAGCAGGAAAGTCCTGGTGGAATGCTGGCCAGGGCGCGGAATTCAGAGATGGATCTGGAACGCCTGGGTGACCAGATGCTCGTGCGCAAGAAGCAGCTGCAATACATATTCTCGAGCTATCGCCGCTCGGGGGCACAGCCCGGCACCGCGCTGTACGACTGACAACACGATGAGCGCGCTGGAAACCACTGAGGTCGAAGCGTTGGCCCGCCAGGTGTGGGAGCAACGCGGTAGTCCGCCGGGTCCAGCGCATGCGGATTGGCTCGAGGCGGAGCGACAGTTGCTTGCGCGGCAGGCTTCCGCCCCCAGCATTCCTGACGCAGTCCCGGCCAATGCCAAAGAGAAGTGGCTGGCGGACAAGGAGCGCAAAGAGGAATTCGAGTCTCAGGCCTGAACGGATTGCGCCCGCGGTAACTCGCTGACTTCGACCTTCACCCACATGGCGTCGAAGACATTGTTCTGGCCGCCAAAGCTGCCTGTGACCGGGCTGACCTGCTCGATATTGCGGCCGACGGCCACCGGAATCAGGTTCACACCTCCCACGCTTCGATTGGTGGGATCAAATGTGATCCAGCCGGCGCCTGACACATAAACTTCTGCCCAGGCATGGGTGGATCCAGTGCCGACCGACCCGACCTGCAGCTGTACTGGATTGTGCAGGTATCCGGATACGACCCTTGCGCCAAAACCCAGCGTGCGCACAGCCTCGATGAACAGCAGGGCCATGTCACGACAGGAGCCCCAGCCGCGATCCAGCGTGTCAAGTGGTGGCTGCGTGCCTTCCACGTCGCGGCTCTGATAGAACACCCAGGCCGGAATGCTGGCGTTGATGTCCTTGAGCAGTGACAGGGTATCGGTCGGAACGGCGTGAATGAACTTCTGCACCCATTCCCTCAACCGGCCGGCCGCATCCGGATACTGCGGAACAGTCAGTGCGCCCAGATCGATGAATTCATCTGCGGTGTACTGGAACGGGAAATTGACGGCGGAGGCCGCCACGTCGAAAACCGGCCACGACGCTGCATCCAGCTCCAGCTCGGCAACACTGTGAATGATCAGGCTGTCCGTGGTGCCTGGAAATACCGCGGTGGCTACCATATTGCCCGCCACGTCCTGTGCCCAGGTGACCACGGCCTTTGGTTCCACGGTCACTTCAAGACTCAGCAGGCGCAGATCGCGGCTTTCCCGCGGTCGCAGCATCAGGCGATGCGGATGCAGGCTCACTGGTTCGCGATAGTGATAGGTAGTGCTGTGCGTCACTCTCAGGCTGATCAATTCGCTCTCCCGGCCGGTGCCACGCAACTATGGCAGTAGCGTGGAGTCTGCAGTAGCCTGCCGGAAGCAGGGGGACAAACATGAAGACATTCGGCTTTGGCCAGCGGTCTGGCCAGATCGTGCAGACCGCCTACGTGGTACAAGACATCCGCGCCAGCATCGACTGGTGGATCCATGACGGCAGGGTGGGCCCATGGTTCCTGCTCGACAGCTTCACCGGCCCTGAACAGCGCTACCGTGGCGAACCGACAAAAGCCGATGTTGCCATTGCCATGTCGTTTGCCGGTCACATGATGATCGAACTCATCCAGCCCAAGGACGCGGAACCCTCCGTTTACCAGGAGACGATCCGGCAGCGCGGCTACGGCTTCCACCATGTCGGGATTGCCGTGGAAGATGTGGAGGCAGAGCGGGCCGCCTATGCCAAGCGTGGTTACCACGTGGCGTTTTCCACGCCGGTGCCCAGCGGCGGCAATGTCTACTACATGGGCGACGGGCCCAATGCACCGGGCTTCGTCGAACTGATTCCGGCCACAACCGGGATGGATGAGATGTTCACGCGCTACTGGAAGGCGACGGTGGATTGGGACGGCCGCAATCCGATCCGGGAATTCGCGGCCTGAAGCCCGCCCTGGATGAAAAGCCGGCAGGCACGCCAATCCTCACGGTGTCTCCCGTCGGCTGGCGCAGTTCCGCAAGCGTCATCTGATCCGCCTTGCTTGGCGCAGCGCCGAGCAGTCGGCCGCGGACCCGTCGCAGATTCTCATCCAGGCATTGCAACAGCGCGGCATTGCGCCCGCCTGCAACGGACTGTGGATCGAGCAGCGTCGCCGTTTGTGCCTGCCAGTAACTGGTGTATGCCTTTTCGTACTCGGCAATCAACTCGACTGTCGACGCTGCACAAAGGGTATCCAGGCACAGGTAGCTGCAGCCCGCCACGAGATAATTCTGATGCTCCCGTACCATTGCGCGGGCGAAATCATGCGGGCCATAGAGCACGTCGAAATAGCGATGACGGGCACCGCCGCAAACGTGACGGTCGCGAAGAAATTCGAACGGCGCCTTGCGATGGATCATTGCCAGCGCCACCCGCTTGAGTGTGAACATCTGCTCTGAAGCGCGCTGTGCCGCGGCGACCGGGCGCATCACCTGGCTGTGGGAGTTCTCCCATTGCGCGAACATGTGCGCAGACTCGAGCACCCGGCGCGCGATCTGCTGCGCAAATCCCTGCCCGTGCCTGGCTACTTCGGAGATGCGCAGCTCCGAGCATTCCATCATGCGACCCAGCATGGAGCTGGCATCAGGGTTCCCGCGGCGCATCGGGTTCATACTTCTCTCGAAGTGGCGAACACGGCTGCGAATCTAAGGCGTCGGCCATGGCATGACAACCAATGGTTCGCCTGGACAACAGATCCTATTGTGCGGTGCAGCCTGCCTGCTCGGGCGCCGAGCTCTGCGCGTCGATCTGTTTGCGCGTATCGCTCACTGCCTCGGCCATGACTGCGGCCAGGCCGGTGAGGTCGATTTTCTGGATTTCCCTTCCGGCGGCCTGCGGACAGCCGCTTTCGAGCAGGGTCATTGCGAGATTGTTCCGCGCTCCAGTCTGGGCGGGATCGATATTCAGTGCCGCGCGATAGTCACTGGCTGCCTGCTGCAGATTCGAGCTGGCATAGCTTGCCGTTCCGCGGCCCACCAGCGCCACCGGCTCTTCGGGCCAGCTCTTTACTGCCGCGTCAAACGCCGCCCATGCATCCAGGGGCGCGGCGACGCGCTCAAAGGCGGCGGCGGCCTCCAGATACCGCTGCTTGTCGGGCACCGCTGGCAGCTCGCCTGCGCGCAGCAGCACCAGCCCCCAGCGGCCACCATTGTCCCAGGCGCGCATGAAGTTCGCCGCAGACAGCGATTGCCGCCGGGTCTTGCCGGAACGCAGCAGCATCCGGTCATGGTTGCCGTCGTAGCCCACCACCACCGCGTAGTGCCAGCGCGGCCAGATGGGCAGCCCGTAATTGTGCAGCACGAGCACCGGGCGGCCTGCGTCCAGCTCCGCCAGGATCGCGGCAAGCTCAGGCTGGAGGCGATAGCTCAGGCGTCCGTACCGGCGTGGTGCGGCCTGCATTTCCACCTGCAGACTGCCGCGCCGTCCCGGCAGGTAGACCTGCGGCTCGAGCTGAGCGGGTGTCACATTGATCTGCGATGCGCCAAGCACGGTGGCCAGCGCTGCAGGTCCGCATTGATGTGCGGTCTGCGGGAAGAAGGGCGTGTCGTCGAGCTCGACGAGCCTTGCTGGAGACAGGATCAGCGGCCCACGCGCAGCGCAGCCACCCAGCAGCAGTACGCAGGCGACCAGCATTGCGCTGGCCGCCTGTCGCAGCGGGATCACCTTGCGGCGTGCACGCGATTGAAGACGTTGATAACGCCGGTCAGTTCCAGGATCAGCAGTATCACGAACACGATGCCGATGACGGCCAGCAGGCCGTCGCCGCCCGCGGGTGCATTCTGCATCTGCGTCGCCATGTTGTGCAGTTCGCTGTCGCTGAGTGCCGCGACCCGGCTGTCCACAACTGTGGCGTCAACTCCGAGCTTCTCCATCTGGGCGCGCACGTCGGCACGCTCAAGGTGGCTGCGGATTGAAGTCAGGTCAGCGTCCCGGTCGGTGCGCACGATGGCGCTGGTGGCGACAATGCCTGCCTGCGCTGCGCTGATCATTCCCATATTGGCGATCGCAACAGTCAGTACGGCAACGGACGCGGCGCGCCATTTTGATGGTGTCATTTAGATATCCCTTTTGATGGGCCCGGCAGGTCCAGGCACTGGCTGCCATGGTGCACCAAGTTGCGGCGCAAAACGAGTGCCAGTCGCCGGTCCGGGATGATGGTTACCGCACAGACATGCGCCCGGATGCGCGCAATTCTAGCAATCCTTGCGCGCCGCCTCGATCAGGGCACGAATGGCCCAGCGCTTGACTTTGCGCGACTGCGGGTCGTCGATCTGCAACACGTCCTGGAAGACGATCATCGCCTCAGTACCGATCACGAGTGCCAGGGCCTGCTTCAGATTCTTCAGCGCGGCGGGTCTGAACTCCTGCCGGTGCGGTTCGAGTGCGACTTCGATCAGCGGCGTGCGGCAGTTGCTGCAGGATGGCGGCCAGATCCACCCAGGCATTCTCGCGCTGGATGGCGCCGGATCCTCTGCACCTGGCTGTCGGAAAGGTCCGCGAACAGCGATTCGTCGTCGCGGCATTCGAAACCGAAATGCTCGTCCAGATTATCATCCATCTCTTCGCGACTTGGCGGCATGATCAGCTCCAGACATTGAAGTATCGTGGTGAGACAAGCGCTTCACGAAGATATGTTCGTGTCAAGAGCAGGGCCTGCGCTAGTGGCGGCTGAAAAACTCCCACATCAAATCGTTGGCGCTGAGGGCCGGCGATGGCGGTTCGGTGCCGCGATTCTTCTGGCTGCCGGGCCAGCTGTGTTTCCCCGTGTCTGTAAGGCAGAGCTGCACCGGCGCGCCGCCCACGCCGGCGTCGTACAGATCGCAATCTGCGCCGGCAACGGTGAGCACGCGCCGCGGAACGGGATTCGCGTTGTTGAGCTTCACCCACTTGGCAACGGAAGCAGGCACGGATACGAAATCGGTGACCATGGCCTCGCGCCGGAATGCTTTGCCGGCACCGCCCGCAAACAACACGCGATCGTCATTGCGCGCGTGCACATGCAGCACGGGAACGCGCAGTCCTGGTTCGCAGTGCCGCGTGTTGTCGGTGCCTGCAACGGCCATGATGCCCATGAACACATCCGGTGCTTCGCAGGCCAGGCGATAGGCCATCATCGCGCCGTTCGACATGCCGATGGCATAAACCCGTCGTCGGTCAATGCTGACGCGACGACTGACGTCATCCACCAGCTTGCGCAGGAACCCGACGTCATCCACGTTCTCGTCACGCGCCTTCGCGCAGCAATTGCCCGCGTTCCAGGTCGCGAGCATCCCGGATCTGACGCTGCTTATGCCGTTCGGGAAGACGGCGATGAAGCCGGCCTGCTCGGATTTGGTGATGAGGCCGTAGTTCTGGTCGTTGGCCTGATACGTCATGCCGCCGCCTCCCCCATGCAGCGCCATGACCAGCGGCGCCGCCGCGGCAGCGGCGTAGCTTTGCGGCACGTGCACCAGTGCCATGCGTTCCCGGCCATCGTGTTGCAGGTGGATTTCATAGTGTCCCGGGCCCGAAATGGTTGCGCCGGCCGCGAGCGGTATCGCCGGTCCCGCCGGGCCCATCTTCTGCTCGATGCGCGCGGCCAGTCGTTCGCGCAGGCGGTCGCGCAGTGGCCCTGCGCCAGCGGCCATGCCAAGGCCGACCAGGAGGCCGCAGACGGCGGTGCATATTCTTGTCGCGGGTCGGGTAGCCATGATCTGTTCCAGATGTGCTATCGCATGCAGGGGATACAACGCGGCAGTGATTGGCCGGTTGACAGTGCCGTTCTGGAGTGCGCGCTCACCCCTGCTGGCGGCGCAGCCTGTCGAGCTGGCGGCGTTCACGCTTGTCGGGGCGGCTGTCCGGCCGCGGGCGGGTCATGGATGCGAGGCGTTGCTGCTCGCGCATGCGGGTCGAATGCTCAATGCTCGCCGCGGTTTCGACATAGCAGGTCTTTGCTTCCGGCGCCGGCCCGCGCCGCACGGGCAGCTTTAGCACGTGGATTTCGATCAGTTGTTCGCCGCTGCTGACGCTGAGTCGTTCACCAATCCGCACCCGATGTGCGGGCTTCACGCGCTCTCCGGCCACCTTCACCTTGCCGCCGCCAATGGCGAGGGCGGCGAGGGAGCGTGTCTTGAAGAAACGCGCATGCCACAGCCACTTGTCGAGGCGGTGCTGGTCGTCCTGCTCATTGGCGGCATTCATATGCGTGGATTCTTCAGGCCTGGTCTCGCAGCCAGAGATTCTCAAGACTGCCGAATGGCCACTTCTCCGGGGGTTCGCGTCCGGTGATCCGGTCGCTGCAGGAAGGAGAGTGCAGATCAAGGATTTCGCGTTTCAGCTGCGTGGCGGAATTGGTGGAGAAGAAAACCTTTACCGTCGGCGCTGTCAGCTTTTCGGGATTCTGCGCGATGACCACGGCAAGGCGGCCCGATTGCAGCCGCACCAGCGATCCGGTGGGATAAATGCCGAGACTCTTGATGAAGACCCGCAGGATCTCTTCATCGAAATGCCCCTTCCACGAAGCCATCTGGGCAATCGATTCGGCAGGGTCCCAGCCGGACTTGTACGGCCGGTTCGAAGTGACTGCATCGTATACATCGCAGATCGCACTCATCCGCACCAGCAGCGACAGCCTGCTGGCGGGCAGCTTGCCCGGATAACCGGCGCCATCCATGCGCTCGTGGTGGCAGCGACAGACTTCCAGCACGGCCTCGTTGGTTACGCCGGCGCCGAGCAGCGTTTCATAACCGCGCTGCGGGTGGCCGCGGATGATCTCGAACTCCGCGTCGGTGAGCTTGCCGGGCTTGTTGATGATTTCCATCGGCATGGCCGCCTTGCCCAGGTCGTGCATCAGGCCGGCCATGCCAGCCTCGTGGCATTCGGCGTGATCGAAGCCAAGCTGCTTGCCCAGCGAAACCATCAGGGCGCAGACCGTCAGCGAATGCAGATAGGTGTATTCGTCCGCCAGTTTCAGGCGCGACAGGCTGACCAGTGCATCGCTGTTCCGATGCACGGAATCGACCACGTCGGACACCAGCGGCGCGCAGATTTCGGGATCGAAGGAGTTGCCGAGCCGCACTTCCTGGAACATTGACGACACCATCGCCTTGGCGCGAGTGCGGATATCCTGGGCGCTGCGCAACTCATCGGCCATCGAGGTTGCCTGCATCACTGGCCTGGCTTCCTGGGGCAGGATGGGCAGCTTGATGCGCATGGTCTTCTCGCCCGCGACGTCCACACCTTGCGAGATGTCGATCCACACTTCGGCCGCGCCGGAATCGCGCAATTTCTGCGCAGCGGCTTCATTGGTGATCAGGAAGTGGGTCTTCCACAGGGAGTGACTGAGCCATGAGCCCTCCATGGAATGGATGTACATGCCATGGCGAACCTGGGCGACGGAAATCTTCTTCAGCATGTCTCGTTGGTCTGGCTGCTGCGTGGGTTCCGACATCATACGCAGCGGCTTATCCGCCGGGCGCGACGCGCTTCCCTTTTCCGGCGACGACAGACTGGCGTGGCAGGAATTCGAACTGCGTATTGACGCTGCGCAGATCTGGCGCCGCTGTTTTCGTCGGGTTGGGCAATCTGGTGTATTTTGCGATGACTATCGGCAGGGTGCGCAGCAACCATGAAGCATGCAGCGGTGACCGGCTGGGGCAAATGCCTGCCACCGGCGATACTCAGGAACGCGGATCTCGCGACCTTTCTGGAGACCAGCGACGAATGGATCACTACGCGCACCGGAATACTGGAGCGGCGAATTTCGCATGTGGGGCTGACTGAACTGGCTGCCGTGGCCGCGCGCCGCGCGCTGGCCGCCGCTAATATGGATCCGGCTGCGCTTGAACTGATCGTCTTTGGCACCACCAGCTTCGACGACCAGGCGCCCAACCAGGCTTCGGGTCTGCAGCAGCAACTGGGCGCAACGCGCGCTGCGTCAATGGATGTGAACACTGCCTGCACGAGCTTCCTGTACGCCTGGAGCACAGCCAACGCACTGATCCGGACTGGCGTGGTGCGCAACGCGCTGGTGGTGGGCGGTGAGGTCATCAGCCGCTTCATGGACTGGAGCAATCGCAATGTCGCCGTGCTGTTCGGCGATGGCTGCGCGGCGCTGGTGCTGGAAGCCTGCGATCGCGAAGAGGGGCTGCTGGGCGAGAAGCTCGGCTGCGATGTAGGGGGGCGCGATGCGCTGATGATCCAGGGCATGGGCAGCCGCTACGCGGATTTCCAGCGCCGCTACGGCGTCACCCACTGGGTCTTCGAGGGCCAGGAGATCTTCAGGCGCGCAGTCACGAGCATGGCACAGGCCTCGGCCGATCTGCTGCTGGCACAGGGCGTGGCGAAAGACCGGATCGCTCTGGTCGTGCCCCATCAGGCAAACCTGCGCATCATCGAAGCAGTGGCCAGGCGACTGGAGCTGCCGATGGATCGCGTCTTCGCGAATGTACACCGCTACGGCAACATGTCTGCTGCGACCGTGCCGGTGGCACTGGTAGAGGCGCTGGAAGAGGGACGCATCAAGCCTGGGGCGTTGCTGCTGTTACCTGCATTCGGTGCCGGACTTACCTGGTGCGCGCATCTGGTGCGCTGGGGTGAACGTGTCACCCCACTATCTGAATCCGACGCGGATCTTGCACCAGCCACGCATAGCGCGCTCGAGCTGGTGCAGACCCTGATACGTCAGCGCGGCGCTACGGCTTCCTGACATCCACTGGCGCGGCCAGCGCGATGCTGAGTGCGGTGCCTTCTGGCAGCTGCACTTCCGTGCCGGTCTTCTGCGCCGCCACGGCACCGATGGCGCCGCCCAGCAGACCGCCGATGACCTTGCCCTTGTCGCCACCCTTCACCTGGTGACCGAGAATCGCGCCGGCGGCAGCGCCGCCGACGATCTTCGCCGTGTCGCGTCCGGTATCGCTCTTGCCCTTCTGCGAGATCACGCCGTCGATCGGCAGATCACCGCCCGGCAATTCCAGAGTTTCGAAGCGCAGACCGAGCGTCGGGATGCCGCCGATCTTGTTGCTGCCGGAAATCACGTCAGTGACCTGCCCGCTGACCGTCGTTCCCGCCGCAATCGCGACCCTGTTATCCACCAGCACATCCGAAGTGATGCGCGCCTTGACGGCGTCACCCACCTTGGCGGTCTTGCTCGACAGTGGCGTTGCCAGCGACAGCGAGAGCTGCGTGCCCGTCGGTACAGTCAGGATCCGCACTGGCGCAGGTGCAACGACAGTCGGTGTCGGACTGGTGGCTGGGCGGCTGCTCGCGGGCGGGCGGTTGACTACCACCGGCTTGTTAACGGGCTTGGTCGCCGGCTTGGCAGATGCGGCCGCCAGTGCAGCTTCACGCGCTGCAATGTCCGCCTCGCGCTGCGCGACTTCCGCTTCCCGGGCAGCGACCGCAGCAGCATCTGTGGCCGCAGTGTCCGCGGCGGAAGCAGTGGGTTCAGGCACAGCGGGAGAGGTCGCTGGAGGTGG
>JANPGU010000160.1:0-2687 GCA_031424095.1 Gammaproteobacteria bacterium | reverse complement strand
CTTTGGGAAAGGGCATCGCAGCGGCTTCGCTGGGTGCGATTCTCGAAGCACGCGGCCTCAAGATCTCCATGGTCAAGCTCGATCCGTACATCAATGTGGATCCGGGCACCATGAGTCCGTTCCAGCATGGTGAGGTTTATGTCACCAACGACGGGACCGAGTCCGACCTTGACCTTGGCCACTACGAGCGCTTCGTGCGCACGACCACGGGTCGCCACAGCAATTTCACCACCGGCCGCATCTACGAGCGCGTGATCGCGCGCGAGCGCCGCGGCGATTACCTCGGCGCCACCGTGCAGGTGATTCCGCACATCACCGACGAGATCAAGCGCAGCATCAAGCTCGGCGCCGGCGATGCCGATGTCTGCATGGTGGAGATCGGCGGCACTGTTGGTGACATCGAGTCGCTGCCGTTCCTCGAGGCCATCCGCCAGATGGGCGTGGAACTCGGGCGCGACAGCTGCATCTACATGCACCTCACGCTGGTGCCGATCGTCAGCGGCAATGAGATCAAGACCAAGCCCACGCAGCATTCCGTGAAGGAACTGCGCGGCATCGGCATCCAGCCCGACATCCTGCTGTGCCGCTGCAAGGACACCATTCCCGACGAACAGCGCCGCAAGATCGCGCTGTTCACCAACGTGGAAGAGCGCGCCGTGTTCAGCGCGATCGACGCCGACGACATCTACAAGATCCCGATGCTGCTGCACGAGCAGGGGCTGGACGAGATCGTGGTCAAACGCCTCGGGCTGAACGTGCCGCCGGCCGATCTCACCGCGTGGCAGCAGGTGGTGCAGGCCAAGGCGCACCCTGATGCGGTGGTCGACATCGCGATGGTGGGCAAGTACGTGCAGATGCGCGATTCCTATATCTCGCTGAACGAGTCCCTGACGCATGCGGGCATCAAGTCGCGCACCCGCGTCAATGTGCATTTCATCGAATCGACCGACATCGAACTGCGCGGCACAGATTGCCTGGAAGGCATGGATGCCGTGCTGGTTCCCGGCGGTTTCGGCGAGCGCGGCATCGAGGGCAAGATCCAGGCCGTGTGCTTCGCCCGCGAGAAAAAGGTTCCGTACCTGGGCATCTGCCTTGGCATGCAGGTTGCGGTGATCGAGTTCGGTCGCAATGTGCTGGGGCTCGCCGGCGCGCACAGCACCGAGTTCGACCGCAGCACCGCGCATCCGATCATCGCCATGATCACCGAGTGGCAGGATCAGGCGCTGGGTGCGCAGCAACGCAAGGAAGGTTCCGTGCTCGGCGGCACGATGCGGCTGGGCGCACAGGAAGTGGAGCTTGGCGAAGGCACCGTGGCGCGGCAGCTGTATGGCGCCGACCTCATCCGCGAGCGCCATCGGCATCGCTACGAGTTCAACAACAACTACCTCGAGCAATACCGCAAGGCGGGCCTGAAGTTTTCCGGCTTCTCGCGTGACGGACTGGTGGAGATCATCGAGCTGCCCGAGCATCCCTGGTTCGTGGCGACCCAGTTCCATCCGGAGTTCACCTCCAATCCGCGCGACGGGCATCCGCTGTTCACCGGTTTCATCAAGGCGGCGCGCAATGCGCGCGCGGCGCACCTGCCGGCGGTTGCCAGCCTGTGAACCTGGCAGGAACCGTGGTCGGCAACACCGACCCGCTGCTGCTGATTGCAGGCCCCTGTGTCATCGAAAGCCAGACGCTGGTTGAACATGTCGCAGGCTATCTGCAGGAATTGACGCGGCGCCTGGGCATGCCGTTTGTGTTCAAGGCGTCTTTCGACAAGGCGAATCGTTCCGCGGCCGGCAGCTTTCGCGGGCCCGGCCTGGAAAAGGGCCTGGCCATCCTCGAGGGGGTGCGTCGCAAGTTTTCCGTGCCCGTGCTCACTGACGTGCACGAAGACACGCCGATCGCCGAGGTCGCAGCCGTGGTCGATGTGCTGCAGACGCCGGCCTTCCTATGCCGGCAGACCAATTACATCCAGAACGTGGCCCGTGCCGGCAAGCCGGTGAACATCAAGAAGGGCCAGTTCCTGTCGCCCTGGGAAATGGGCAATGTGGTTGCCAAGGCCCGCGCTGTTGGCAACGACAACATCATGGTGTGCGAACGAGGTTTCAGTTTCGGGTACAACAATCTGGTGGCTGACATGCGGTCGCTGCCGGTGCTGCGCCGCACTGGCTGTCCGGTGATCTTCGATGCCACCCATTCCGTGCAGCTGCCCGGCGCGCAGGGTCAGTCGTCGGGCGGGCAGCGCGAATTCGTGCCCGTGTTGGCGCGCGCGGCGGTTGGCGCAGGTGTTGCCGGGGTATTCCTGGAAACGCACCCGACGCCCGCCACCGCACTTTCGGACGGCCCGAATGCCTGGCCGCTCGACCGGATGGAGTCCCTGCTGGCTACACTGCAGCAGCTGGATGCGATTGTGAAATCAGAACCGTATGAGGAAGATGAATCATGAGCCGTATCGTTGACGTTGTCGGTCGCGAAGTAATCGATTCCCGTGGCAATCCCACCGTCGAAGCGGAGGTATTCCTCGATTCCGGTGTAATGGGGCGCGCGGCGGTGCCATCGGGCGCCTCCACCGGCACGCGCGAAGCGGTGGAACTGCGCGACGGCGACAAGCAGCGCTTCCTTGGCAAGGGCGTGCTGAAGGCCGTGGGACATGTCAGCAATGAACTGAAGGGCGTTGCGGTGGGTCTCGATGCGGCCGA
>JANPGU010000159.1:0-5859 GCA_031424095.1 Gammaproteobacteria bacterium | reverse complement strand
CACGTACTCGAAAATGCAGGGCGTGTGACGGATAGTCGGCACGCACTGGTTGGTATGCATGCGGCCCAGTTCGTCGATGAACACCGCTTCGCCCGGCGCCACATCGCGCACCACTTCGAACGACAGCATCGTCAGCGCCACGCTTTCCGACGCCAGCATGTATTCCATGCCGCGGGCGCTGCGGCGCTGGCCGATCACCAGCGGCCGGATGCCGTGCGGGTCGCGCACGCCCAGGATGCCGTGGCCGATGATCATCGCGACCACCGCATAGGCACCGCGGCAGCGCCGGTACACCGCGTTCACGGCGGCGAAGATGTCGCCCGGCGTGACGCGCGGCGTGCCCACCCGCTGCAGCTCGGAAGCAAACACGTTCAGCAGCACTTCGGAATCGGAACGCGTGTTCAGGTGGCGGCGATCCTCGCGCATCAGCACGGCGGTGAGCTCGGCCGCGTTGGTGAGGTTGCCGTTGTGCCCCAGGCAGATGCCATAGGGCGCGTTGACGTAAAACGGCTGGACTTCCGAGGCGCTGTCGCCACCGGCAGTGGGATAGCGCACATGAGCGATGCCGATGTTGCCGCGCAGGGAATCCATGTCGTCCTGGCTGAACACGTCGCGGACCAGACCCCGGCCCTTGCTGACGAACAGCTCGCCGCCGTCGGCGGTCATGATTCCTGCTGCATCCTGACCGCGATGCTGCAGCACCGTCAGTGCGTCATAGAGCTGCTGGTTGACCGGACTACGCCCGACGATGCCTGCAATGCCGCACATGTTGCCTCCGAAAAATCAGCCGTCTCTGCCGGCGCTTGGGGGGATGCGATCACCGGCAAGCGCCCGGAGAAGATCGGCTACGGATTCCATATGTGGGATCAGTTTGGATTTTTTCCACCATGATTCGCCATCCAGGTGCACGGCCTGCGCCAGCACGATGGCCACGCCCACTGCCACTACGCCGCGGAACAGTCCGAGTACGAAGCCCAGCAGCCGGTCCAGGCCGCTGAACATCGACAGGCGCACGAAATAATTGATGGCGGCGCCGATGACGGCACCAATGATGAGTACTGCGATGAAGACTATGCCGCGGCCGGCCCAGAGTCCGTAGGGTGCTTTGCGCAGCGTGCCGCCGAGCCAGGGTTCGATCATCGGACCGAGTTTCCAGGCCAGCCAGAAAGCCAGGATCCAGGTGACCAGCGCGCAGACCTCGCGCAGGAATCCCCGCACCAGACCGGCGACGGCGGAAATCAGCACTATGCCGAGGACGATATAGTCGAGCGTGACCATCTGGTGGAGAACGCGCTCCGCGCTGACGACGCCACCGGACAGTCGGTGGCAAGACGTCAATTCTACACGTGTCAGCGCTGATTTAGCGGCTAAGGCGCAACCAGTGTGGACTTATGACCCGCTGCCGCCAGGCGGCCCTGCAGCGCTGCGGCCTCGGTGCGATCGGCCACCGGGCCTGCGCGAACGCGAAACAGTTCCTTGCCACCGGCACGGACTTTCGAAACATCCACGTTGAAGCCGGCAGCACGCAGCTGCTGTCCGAGCTTCTGTGCGTTGTCACGGGATGAAAAGCTGCCGAGCTGCGTCCACCATCTGCCAGCCGCGGGCGTCGCTGCCACCTGCGGTTGAGGTTGCGGTTGCAGCGGTGAGCGCTGTTGTGAGGCCGGATTTGGCACTTCGGCCACAGCCACCGGTGCAGATTCGCTGGCCGGTGCTGTCTGCGTCTCAGACTCGGCTGCAGCGACCGGCTGCTCGACTGCAGCCGGCGACTGTGGCGTGAGTGTGGCCTGTTCGGCGGGCTTCGTATCCGCAGCAGAGTCGAGCACCAGACTGTAGGTACGCAGCGGCGGTCCGGCATCCGCCGCCTGCGCTTGTGCGGCCGCATCCCTGGCCGGCTTCGCATCGGGACCGGACAACATCTCGGGCACGACGATGATCAGCGCCGCGACGAGAATCAGCGCACCAGTCAAGCGCTCTTTGACGGGACCTTCCACGCGGCAAGTATAGACGCAACGATCAGTGCAGCCCGAGCAGCTGCATGGCCGGCGCAACAGTGAGAAAAGAACCGCAGACGACGATGCGATCGCCGCGTTCCGCACCCGCTGCCGCCTGCCGCATGCCTGCGGCAACATCAACCGCCAGCGCGGCGTGTGCGAACACCGGCGAGCGAGCCGCAAGTGCCGCCGCAGGCAGGCCCCGCGGCGCGTCGATCCCGCAGAGAATCCACGCATCCACGACGTCACGCAACGCGCCTGCCACCGCCGCCACATCCTTGTCACCCAGCACGGCCGCCACACACAATGTCTTGCCGGCACAGGGCCGGTCGCGCAGGTTCCGGGCCAGCACCTGTGCCGCGGGCTCGTTGTGGGCCACATCCAGTATCCACTCGACAGGGCCCGGGATGATCTGAAAGCGTCCGGCCAGGCTCAGGCCCTGCAGTGCGCGGCTTACCGCGGGCGCATCACCTGCCTGTAGCACCTGCATGGCGGCCAGCGCCGCGATCGCCGCGGACGCGTTGGCGAGCTGCATCCGGCCGGGCAGTGCCGGCAAAGAAAGATCCTGCAAATCGAGCGCGGCGCTGCTGAAGGTCCAGCCTCCGGCCTGCGCCGCAGACCATGTGTAGTCCCGACCGGCGACCAGTGGCTTCGCGCCGATGCGCAGGGCTTCGGCTTCGACCGACGGCGTCATTGCAGGATCGGCGATGACTGCAATGGCGCCGGCACGGAACACACCGGCCTTCTCGCGCCCGATCTGTTCGATATCAGTGCCCAGCCAGTCGGCATGATCAAGGCCAATGGAGCAGACGATGCCCGCTTCCGCTGCAACGATATTCACCGCATCCAGCCGGCCGCCCAGGCCCACTTCCAGCACGGCAAATTCGACATCGCGGGCCCGCAACACATGCAGTGCCGCCAGCGCGTTGTATTCGAAGAATGTCAGGGTGATGTCGCCGCGGACGGCATCGATGGCCTCAAAGGCGGCGATCAGCTCGGCATCGTCCGCCTCCGCCCCATCCACCCGGATCCGTTCGTTGTAGCGCAACAGATGCGGTGAGGTGAATGCACCTACCCGATGTCCCAGCGCGCGCAGGATCCCCTCAAGACAGGCCACCGTTGAACCCTTGCCGTTGGTGCCTGCCACGATGATGCTGCGCGCAGCCAGCGGCAGCAGTTGCATGCGCTCCGCCACTGAGCGCACCCGCTGCAGGCCCAGGTCGATGCCCTGCCCGTGGACGGTTTCCTGAATGCGCAGCCACGCATCCAGCCTGCTGACCTCCTGCGCCACGACTTCAGGCTTCGGCGGGATCGACGACCAAGGTCGGCTGGTTCATGAACATGCGCACCAGGCGCGCAATATGGTCGCGTTGGTCACGCCGGTCCATGATCATGTCGAGCGCGCCCTTTTCGAGCAGGAACTCACTGCGCTGAAAGCCTTCTGGCAGGGTTTCACGCACTGTCTGTGCGATCACGCGCGGGCCGGCAAATCCGATCAGCGCCCGCGGCTCGCCGATGTTGATGTCGCCCAGCATGGCAAGACTTGCCGACACGCCGCCAGTGGTGGGATCGGTCAGCACTGAAACATACGGCAGCTTCGCCTGTGCCAGCCGCGCCAGCGCCGCACTGGTCTTGGCCATCTGCATCAGCGACAGCAGCGCTTCCTGCATGCGCGCACCGCCGGTGGCGGAAAAACACACCAGGGGCGCGCGCTCGGCAATGGCGCGGTTGACCGCGCGATGAAAACGCTCGCCCACGACCGAACCCATCGAACCGCCCAGGAAACCGAATTCAAACGCACAGGCCACCAGTGGCAGGCCATGCAGACGGCCGGCCAGCGCAATCAGCGCATCCTTTTCGCCAGTGCTCTTCTGCGCGGCGGTGAGACGGTCCTTGTAGCGCTTGCTGTCCTTGAAACGCAGCGGATCTTCCGGCATCACATTGGCGCCGATCTCCTCGCCGGTGCCCGGGTCGAGAAAACGCTGCAGTCGCTCGCGCGCATGCATGCGCATGTGGTGGCTGCACTTGGGGCAGACGTGCAGGTTGCGCTCGAGTTCGGCGCGATAGAGCACCGCATCGCAGGCAGGACACTTGATCCACAGACCTTCGGGTACCGAGCGCACGCGCTTTTCGGTCTTGATGCGCGAGGGAACAATCTTTTCAAACCAGGACATGCTTACCCCATCAGGTCCGCCGGACAACCTGCCGGGGAACGCATGATATCGGAATCGTCCGGCAGTCCGAACACCGGCGGATAGTGCACCCGCCACAGGTACAGCCCGGCAGCCGGTGCTGTGGCGGGCGCGAGACGACGGTTGCGGCCCGCCAACACCTCGGCGGCCAGTTCCGGTGGCGCTTCGCCCTGCCCTACATGGATCAGCAGTCCGGCGATATTGCGCACCATGTGATGCAGGAAGGCATTGGCGGTCACTTCCAGCACGATGAAATCGCCCGCGCGCGAAAGCTCGATCTTCTGCAGGTCGCGCACCGGCGAACGCGCCTGGCATTCGGCGGCACGAAAGGCGCTGAAGTCATGCAGTCCGATCAGGAAACGGGCCGCGGCAATCATCGGCTCAACCTGCAGTGGCCGGTATACGAATGCAGAACGCGTGCAGGCCAGTGCGGATCTCACCGAGCGATTCAGGATGCAATAGCGGTAGCTGCGCGCCCGTGCCGAGTAACGGGCGTGGAAATGATCGGGCACGAATCGCGCCCATTGCAGTGCTATGCCCGGTGGCAGATGGGTGTTGGCGCCGAGCACCAGCGCGCGTTCAGTGCGGTTGGCAGCGGTTTCGAAATGCGCCACCTGGCCACGCGCATGCACGCCCGCGTCGGTGCGGCCGGCGCCGACCACGTCGACGGCGTGATTGCAGACCATGGACAGCGCTGACTGCAGGGATTGCTGCACGGAAGGCGCGTCCACCTGTGACTGCCAACCGGCAAAACCGCTACCGTCGTATTCGAGCCCGACGGCAATTCGGGGCATGCTTAGCCGGGGATCGAGTCGATCAGACGCTGGGCTTCCTGACGCTGGCCAGTGGAACCTTCCTGCAGCACTTCCCGCAGGATGCTGCGGGCACCGTCCGGATCACCCATGTCCATGTAGGCACGCGCGAGATCGAGCTTGGTGCCCACTTCGCTCATCGTGACTGGCTCCAGATCCCGCTCGGTGGGATCGGCCTCGGACAAGGACACCGGATCAATACGCTGCGTGCGCTGGTATTCGCCATCGACTGGCTGATCCGGTGCGCCGACGTCGAGATCGAGATTGAATTCCGCATCGCTCAGCGCATTGCGCTTGCCGGTTTCCGCATTGGAATCGGCATCGAATTCCAGGTCGAGCACGGAAACGCGCGCCGTTGCGCCACCATCGATATCGAGGTCGGTGAGCGGCAGCAGTTCTGTCGGCTGGTTGCCGTAGGTTGCTTCTTCGATCAGGCGGCGCGACGTTTCGTCCATGCCCGCCACCAGCGTGGGTGCATCGGCGCCATCGGATTCATCGGCGTCATCGGCGTCATCGGCTGCATCGGCTGCGTCGGAAGCTTCCAGCGCACGCGCCAGGCGCGAATCATCCAGCAGATTGGTGCCGGTCTGGTCGAACTTGCCGAGGTCGAGACCCAGGTCATCGATCGCGAGCTCCGCGGTCTGGACCGGACCACCGAAACTGACCTGCGCATCGAGCTTGCCGATGAGCGTGTCGCCGCTTGCATCGTCCAGTGCCGGCTGTTCGACCGTCGGACCATCGATGGCAAAACGCTGCGTGGGTGCTTCGTCATGGCCGCCGAAGCCCGGCTGCACCATCTGCCGCGTGGTTGCGGTGCGGGCAAGATCATCGCCGCGCGACGGATCGTCGAGCATGAAATCGAGG
>JANPGU010000158.1:0-7804 GCA_031424095.1 Gammaproteobacteria bacterium | reverse complement strand
ATCGGGCAGGTCATCGCCAATGAAGGCCACTTGTTGGGCCTGCAAACCAGTCTGGTCCAGCAGCAGTTGCAACACCGCTGCCTTGTCGCTCGCACCCTGGTAGACGTACTCAATGTCCAGCTCAGCGGCGCGCGCCTCGATGGGATCTTCCTGCGTTTTATCGCGCAGTGCGGCCAGCACCGGATGACGGAACACCGCATTGGGATCGATGCCGATCTTGGCATCCAGCGCCAGCAGCGTGCCCGCTTTGGTGACGATGAGCGGATTGACCTCGATCAGGCTCGCGTCCTGATCGATGTAGAGCTTGTAGAGGGACTTGAGGATCGAGGTGAACTCGCCGATCTGGGCGGGGGTAAGGCCCAGGCCGAATCCAAGCTCACGCGCCTGATAAGACTCCAGTCCCACTGCAGGATGCACGGTGACTGAGAGGATCTTCTCCGGCTCGTTCTCGGCGACTTCCTCGATATCCATGCCGCCGGCGGCCGACGCGACCACGGCAATGCGGCTCTTCTCCCGATTGAGCGTAAGGCTGAGGTAGATCTCGCGCTCGATCTCCGAGCCGGTTTCCACGTAGACCTGGTTGACGGGCAGGCCTTCGGGGCCGGTTTGCTTGGTGGCGAGCCGCGTGCCAAGCATCTTCTGCGTCGCGTCGCGGACGGCCTCGAGATCACGGGTGACCTTCACGCCGCCGGCCTTGCCGCGTCCGCCCGCATGCACCTGCGCCTTCACGACCCAGACCGGACCGCCCAGCTTCTTCGCCATGGCGACCGCCTCATCGGGCGTGCTGGCAACAAAGCCGGTTGGCACTGGAATGCCGTATTCGGCAAAAATCTTCTTCGACTGGTATTCGTGCAGATTCATCGCGGACCCTTTGCGAATCGAGCGCCGCATTCTGCTGTATTGCGCACATTGCCGCCAGCACGGAATACAAATTCTGTTGGCTATTGCGCCCAATTTTCCTGTTCATGTTCTCCCAGTCGTGGCGCGGTGCGCTGCGTGGGATCGGGCAATCCAGGCATGCGTACCGGCAGACGCACGACAGGCAGCTGCGTGCCGTCACGCTGCCGCGCCTGCGCCACCATGCCGCGCGCCACCACCTGCGGATCGGAGAATACTTCTGCGACGCTGTTGATGGGACCAACCGGCACGCCGACCTGCGTCAATGCATCCGTGAGTGCGCTGCGTTGCCATTGCAGGCATTGCGACTGCAGTTGCGCGATCACGAAGTGGCGATTTTCCACGCGCTCGGCATTGCTGCGGGCGCGCGGATCGGCTGCCAGCGCGGCGATGCCGAGCACCTCCGTGAGCCTGGCGAACTGCAGATCGCTGCCGACGGCGATCACCAGCTCGCCATCCGCCACGCGGAATACCTGGTAGGGAACGAGATTCGGATGGGCATTGCCCATGCGCTGCGGCGATACACCAGAAACCAGGAAGTTCATGGACTGATTGGCGAGCACTGCGACCTGTGTATCGAGCAATGCCATGTCGATGAACGTGCCAGCACCTGTGCTGCTGCGTGCGGCAAGCGCTGCCTGTATGGCGACAACGGCATACAGACCCGTGAACAGGTCCGCGTACGCGACGCCCGGTTTCTGCGGCGAGCCTGCAGGCTCGCCGGTCAGATCCATGATGCCGCCCATGGCCTGCACCACGAAATCATAGCCGGGCCGCTGCGCATAGGGACCATCCTGGCCGAAACCCGTGATGGCGCACCAGACGAGGCGCGGATTCAGGCTGCGCAGCGTGGCCGCATCCAGCCCGTAGCGCACAAGGTCGCCGGTACGGAAGTTTTCGATCACGACATCGGCATTGCTGCACAGTTCACGCACCCGCTGCTGCCCTGCGGCCGTGCTGAAGTCCGCCACGATGGAGCGCTTGCCGCGATTGCAGGCGTGGAAATAGGCCGCATCGCGGCCGCCATCGGCGTAGTCCACGAACGGTGGACCCCAGCGGCGGGTTTCATCACCGGCGGGGCTTTCGATCTTGATGACGTCGGCGCCCAGATCGGCCAGCACCTGCCCCGCCCAGGGACCGGCCAGAATCCGCGCCAGCTCGAGCACCCTGATGCCCGCAAGCGGTCCCTTCATGCTGGAATCCGGTGGTTCATCACAGTTGCAAGCCTAGTCGAATTGCCGGATGCGAAGGCAGTGCTACAGTCCCGGCGATGCGTTTCTACTCCAGTGGCAGGCCTGGTCCTGCCGACACTGCGCCCTCGGATCTCGCCTGGCGTGTCGTCGGGCTGGTGAACCTGTATCGGCTGCTGGTCGCGGCCGGCCTGTTCATCGCCAGCCAGTTCAGCACGGTGCAGGAAATACTCGGTATCGAGCATCCGGGCCCGCTGGGCGTGATCTGCGCCGTGTATTTCCTTGCCGGTATCGGCCTGATCGCGCTGCGACGGCTGCCGTTCACCGGCCTGCGCCTGCTGACGCTGACCCATGCGCTGGTCGATTCGATCGCGATTGCATTGATCCTGTGGGCCAGCGGCGGCGTGGACAGTGGCCTCGGCATTCTGGTGCTGCTGCCGGTCGGCGCCATGGCGCTGCTGGCCAGCAACCGGGACGCACTCTTCATGGCGGCTGCAGCGACAGTGGCCGTGCTGCTGCAACAGGTGGTGGGCAACCTGGCGCCGGGCAATCTGCGTGATGGCTATATCGGTGCCGGAATTCTCGGCGCAGTGCTGTTCCTCGCGGCGCTGCTGGTGCGCCCGCTGGCGAACCGGCTGTCGGTCAGCGAGGCGCTGGTGCGACGGCAGGAGCTCGATCTCGCCAACCTCGCGCAGTTGTCGCAGTACATCGTGCAGCATCTGCGCGAGAGCATCCTGGTGGTGGATGAAGACGACCGGATCCGGTTGATCAATGAGCCCGCCGCCAACATCCTCGGCAATGCGAACGCCTGGCCGGATGCACTGCTCGGCGAATGTTCGCCGCGCCTGTTGTTCCTGCTGGCGGAATGGCGGCGACACGCTGACGGCCAGGAGGTCGGCAGTTTTCCCGCGGCGGATGGCGCGCGCCTGATCCAGCCGCACTTTGCCAATCTGGGTACGGTGCGCCCCGGTCCGGTGCTGATCTTCCTCGAAGACAACAGCCTGCTGGCCGAAAAGGTGCAGCAATCGAAGCTGGCGGCACTGGGCCGCCTGTCGGCCAGCATCGCACACGAGATCCGCACACCGATTGGCGCCATGAGCCATGCCGGCCAGCTGCTGGCGGAGTCGCAAGCCGTTTCGCCGGAAGACCGGCGGCTGACGCAGATCATCCGCGACAACGCCGAACGGGTCAGCCGCATCGTGGAAAACGTGCTGGAGCTGTCACGGCGCAGCACGCGCCGTCCCGAGCGCATCGAACTGGCCAGCTGGATCAACGAATTCTGGGCCGAATTCTGCGCGACCCAGCAGGTCACCGCCGCGCAGCTGCGCATCGCCGTGTCCGCCGAGGAAGGCCGCGACATCGAAGTCAGCGTCGACCCCACCCAGCTGCACCAGGTGATGTGGAACCTGTGCCAGAACGCGCTGACCCATGGCCAGCAGCCAGGCGTCGCGAATTCGCCAGTACTGATCCGTTACGGACGCTTGGCAAGTACTGGCAGGCCCTTTGTAGAGGTGGCCGACATGGGCCCGGGCATCGCCACCGAGGACCTGGAACGCGTATTCGAACCCTTCTTCACCAAGGCGCCGCGCGGTACCGGACTGGGACTGTTCCTGGCGCGCGAACTGTCGCAGGCCAATGGCGCCACACTGCTGCACGAATCCCCTGCCGAAGGTGGCAGCATTTTCCGGCTGGTGTTTACCGATCCCGGTCGCTGGGAAGAATGAATTAACATCAAGTCACGATGCCTGACGCGCGCGTACTGATCGTCGACGATGAACCTGATCTGGTGGAGCTGGTCGCCCTCACGCTCAACCGCATGGGGCTGCAGTCGGCTGCGGCCGGGACCCTGCGTGATGCGCAGCGCCTGTTGCTGTCGGATCCCTTTGAGCTGGTGCTTTGCGACATGCGTCTGCCGGATGGCAACGGCCTCGACCTGCTGGAATGGATGCAGGCGCGCTGCCCTGGCCTGCCCTGTGCCGTCATCACCGCGCATGGCAATGTCGAAACGGCCGTGCGCGCCCTGAAGCTTGGCGCCTTCGACTTTCTCTCCAAACCACTGGATCTGGCTGCACTGCGCCGCCTGATCACCAGTGCGCTGAAACTCGGTGAACGCGGCGACGGCGGCGTCACCTTCCAGGGACCGCGCCTGCTGGGTCACTCACCGCCGATGCGCCAGCTGCGTGAAATGATTGCGCGCGTGGCGCGCAGCCAGGCACCGGTGCATGTGGCCGGAGAAAGCGGCACCGGCAAGGAGCTGGTGGCGCGGCTGATCCATCTCTCTGGTCCGCGCGCCGAGGGACCGTTCATTGCCGTGAACTGCGGCGCCATCCCCGGCGAGCTCATGGAAAGCGAGTTCTTTGGCCACAAGCGCGGCAGCTTCACCGGCGCCGTCGCGGACAAGAAGGGCCTGGTGCAAAGCGCCGACGGCGGCACGCTGTTTCTGGACGAAGTGGCCGATCTGCCGCTGCACATGCAGGTGAAGCTGCTGCGCGTGATCCAGGAAAAATCCGTGCGCCCAGTCGGCGAGAACGAGGAGCAGCAGGTCGATGTGCGGTTGCTGTCGGCCACCCACAAGAACCTGGCAGAACTGGTCGCGCTGGGCAGCTTCCGTGAGGATCTGTTCTATCGCATCAACGTCATCGAGATGCGCGTGCCCGCGCTGCGCGAGCGGGCCGAGGACATTCCCGAACTGGCCGAGGAGATCCTGCGCAAGCTGGCGCGGCGTACCGACAGCGCGGGCATCGAGATCACCGCGGGAGCCATGGAAAAACTGGGCGGCTATGCCTTTCCCGGCAATGTGCGCGAACTGGAGAATATCCTCGAGCGGGCGCTGACGCTGTGTGCAGACGGCAGGATACAGGCCGAGGACATCCGGTTGCGCACGGTGGGACGGGTGGACATTCCCCCGGCCAACAGCGTGACCAGCGACGCGCCCCACAGCAGCGGCGACAAGGGCATGCGGCGCGCGGATCCGCCCGCGGGCGCGGCACTGGGCGATCGCCTGGAAGGCCTGGAACGCGAAGCGATCGTCGGTGCGCTGGAGCAGACGCGCTACAACAAGACTGCGGCGGCGAAGCTGCTGGGTGTTACGTTCCGCGCGCTGCGTTACCGGATCAAGAAGCTGGGCATCGAATAGCGCCCGGAGCAGATTTCGAATCGACTACAGGGTGTTCAGGGCCACCGGCAGCGCCTTCTGCATGCTTTCTCGATAGGTCTCGATCTGCTGGACGTCGCTGTCATTCAGTGGCAACTCTGCTGCAGGCCGGCCGGCTTCATCCAATGCAATCGTGTAGTAGCGATTGCGCGGCACCGATAGATACGTGATGTGGTCCCTGCACCTGACGCCCACATCCTTCGTGGCAGCCAGCTCCCGTAATTTGTCTTCACGCAGGCGCATTCTGCCCGTCGCGTCAATTACATAATATTCCGCCGACTCTGCCGCAACATCTGCCTCATTCAGGGAGCGGTAATCTTCTGCACGGGAAAGCCGCAGTCCGGTTTCGACGTAGAGGCAGGGGTTTGCAGGCACGATGGGCGTATCGCCAGTGGTCACGTAGCGCGATATCAGCGGCTTCAGATCGAGCAGCGAAACCTGCCGGGCATCGGTGGATGGGCTGGCTGGACGTCCGTCCTTGTAGTTGATCACTCCGAGGACAATGTGGTTTTCATGGTCGCTCAGCACATGTGAGCCATGCCCGTAGACCTGGATCGGCGTGGGCTCGCCATCCAGATTCAAGGTTGCTTCCACCTCACCCAGGCCCTCGCCATGATCCGACAGCACGATCACCAACGCATCATCCAGAAAGCCCTGGCGCGCGAGGCCCGCCATCAATTGCCCCACCTGACGATCGACGACCGTCAGCGCCGACGCATGCTTGTTCCAGAACTTGTTGGGGCTTGCGAATGCCTTCACCGCATGCCGGGTTGTAAACGGAAAGTGGGCAGACTCGAAGTGCACGGCAAGAAACAGTGGCCGTGCGTCGGCGGTCTTGTTCAGCACTGCGTCGACAAATCCGGTGGCGTCGTAATTGCTTTGCGAAGCCGTGTTCAGGTATGAGTACGGCATCAGCAGCTTGCCGAACCTGGTTTGCAACAGGACGTTGCTGAGTGGCGTGTCATTGAGACGCTGCACTAGAAAATCCAGGGCGCCTGCGCTTGGTCCCACCACCTGGTCGAAACCAAAGGCCCGGTCGATATTGTTGAAGCGACGCTCGTCAATGGCGTAGACGGTGTGATAGCCCCGCGCTTGCAGCTCGCCCGAGATCAGGCCCTGCTTGCCCACATGCTCCATGTTGCGCAGGTTGAAGATGGCGCCATGTTCCAGCGGCGACTTGCCGGAGAGGATGGACACCCAGGCCGGAAAGGTGCGCCCCAACGGCGTGTAGGCACGCCGGTACGAGACACCAGAATCCAGCAACTGGCGCAGATTCGGTAACGAAGAACCCACCTTGCCGAACGCCACCGCCGACATCGAATCCACGCCCACGAGAATCACATTCTTGCGTGGCGATGCAGCTGGGCGGAATGTCGGGAACGCGCCAAAGCCGCTCGCAAGCAGCCCGACTCCGACCACCCCCATCACAATGACCAGCGAGCGGCGCCGGATGACCATCCGATACAGGACATACAGGAGCCCGCTGCAGAGCAATGCCCCCAGTCCATACGCCAATGCCGGGCGGGCAAGTGTGGAAAACGGCAGTGAATAGTCGGAAGTCGGGAATGCCGCCGCATTGCCGGCGATCATGAAAATCCAGCCAGCCAGCAGCACCAGCAGCCGCATTGCCCACGCGGAGATCCTTGTGGTGGCAGCCAGTTGCCGTGCAAGTGCCGAAAGAAACACGAATGCGACCAGCAGCAACACGAGGTGCCCGCAGAGATTGCGGGCAATTTCGCCGCGCGCGGCAGCCGTTGCCAGCAGGTCGCCCAGCAATTGCCGGATGCGCGAATCCGCAAACTCCAGACTGGAGGCTTTGTCCAGAATCAGTGGCATGCAATAGGCGACCACAAACAGCAGGAACAGACCCAGCTCCGTGGTGATGGTCAATGCCCACCGTCGTGCAATGGCGGTGCTGGGTTCGCGGGCTGGTGATTGCATCTTCTTCTTAGGGGCAGCTGTGCGCGTTGGCGATTCCAGTCTGCATTTTCCCAGTCGTTGTAGATGCGGCTCGGGCAGACATCACAATTCTGCGGCCGCGAATGGTCGCGCCGCCAGTTTCATGAGCATGGACTTCACCCTTTGATCCTTCCACCGGCCGCGCTGCGTCAGAAGCTGACCCAGCGCGTCACTTGCTGACCCGACCTGTCGGCAAGCAGAAACGGTATTAGGTAAACACAGTGAACTCGTGCACAGAAAATATCCTCAAGATCATTAACTTACGTACAAGGCGTGGCGCTGGCACAGGCCTTGCTCTATTCGACTCACCGGCACAGTGCCGAGTCGCTAGTAACAACGGAAGTTTCTCAGGAGAAACGCAAATGATGAAGAACGTACAGAAGGGTTTCACCCTTATCGAATTGATGATCGTTGTGGCGATCATCGGCATTCTGGCCGCGATCGCAATCCCGGCCTACCAGGACTACACCATCCGTGCCCAGGTGACGGAAGGTCTGAACCTGGCTTCGGATCTGAAGGCAACGATTTCGGAGATTTCTGCAACGACGGGCTCTTTCGACACGGCCGACTCGGGCGCCTCAGGCCTGCCAGTTGCCAACACGAA
>JANPGU010000157.1:0-3758 GCA_031424095.1 Gammaproteobacteria bacterium | reverse complement strand
TCACCCAGATAAGGACGTGCCCGCAGCAGGCGCTGGCCGATATTGCTGTGCAGGCCTGAATCGACAAAGGTGATCTTCCAGTCGGTCCGCTCCGCG
Source organism: Gammaproteobacteria bacterium (assembly GCA_031424095.1). Classification (GTDB taxonomy): domain Bacteria; phylum Pseudomonadota; class Gammaproteobacteria; order Steroidobacterales; family Steroidobacteraceae; genus ZC4RG30. Next base: position 3,662 of record JANPGU010000157.1, on the reverse strand, counting down.
TTGTGAATCGTGATTTCGCGATTGCTGCAATCCAGGGTGAAATTGGCCGACAGCTCTTCCCGGTAATTCAGGAAATACTCACGGATCAGGTCACCGCGATACCCCAGGCACAGGATGAATTCGCGGTGCCCGAAGTGCGCGTAGTAGCGCATCAGGTGCCACAGGATCGGCTGGTAACCCACGTTGACCAATGGCTTGGGCACGGTGTCGGAGTGCTCCCGCAGACGTGTGCCGAGCCCGCCGCAGAACAGGACTACCTTCACTGCGCCACTCCTTTGCCGGCATTCCACCAGTAGAACTGCCCGTCAACCTGATGCGTCGCCTCCAGATACTTGAGCTGCTTCAAGCGGGTGAAGGCACGGAACTGATAAGTCTCGGGCGTCATGCCGATGCGTTCAAAAACTTCGCGCAGCTGTCGCGCGCCATCGCGTGCGGTGAAACGGCAGGTGAACCCGGGCAGCTCGCTGTGAATGCGATCAAAGTTGACGCGGTAGCTGCGGTTGTCCACCGAAGCAGGGCCGGTGGTCACGGTACAGCCGGGGAATGCGTCGGCAACGATCTGGGCAATTTCACGGACCCGATAGTTGTCGGAATTCTGGCCCACGTTGAAGATCTTGCCTCGCACCGCGTCCGCAGGCGCGATCAGCGACCGGTAGATCGCCTCGCAGATGTCTTCGATGTGCACGACGGGGCGCCAGGGACTGCCGTCGCTGGTCATGGCGATGCGCTTCGTGGTCCAGGCCAACGCTGACAGGTCGTTGATGACGATATCGAAGCGCATTCGTGGCGACGGGCCGTAGGCGGTCGCATTACGCAGGAATACGGGACAGAAGTTGCCGGAGGCCATCGCGCCCACATCACGCTCGACCAGGACCTTGCATTCTGCATAGGCGGTCTGGGGATTGGGGGGCGAAGTCTCGTCGACGAAGTCGCCACTGCCAGCGCCGTAGACGCTGCACGACGAGGTGTACACGAAACGCTGGATGCCGACCTTCCGTGCCAGCTCCGCCAGCCGCACCGAGCCCTTGTGGTTGATCTCGTGGGTCACCTGCGGATTGTTCTGGCCCAGCGGATCGTTGGAAAGCTCTGCCAGGTGTGCCACGGCATCGCAGCCCGCGAGGTCGGATTCATCTATCTGGCGCAGGTCCTTGTTGATGGTCAGGGGCGTGGTGGCCAGGCCGCTGTCGTCGCTGTAGAGCCAACCGTCCCGGTAATAGCCGGTGTCGAGACCGACCACCGAAATGCCGCGGGCCATCAGATAGGGGGCCAGCACAGCGCCTATGTACCCATTTACGCCGGTCACGAAAGCCTTCATGGCAACGCCTTACTCCAGAATTTCCCTATTCTGACAAGCATACCCCATGCCAGGGGGCCTTCCCGGTGCCGAGGCGCTCACAGTTTTGGGACCCGGTTCGATGCTTGCCCCAGTCCAGGCACCCCAAAACCGCCTTACAGGGTATCGAAACGCAAGACTTGCACTGACCTGCGGGAAATATCAAAGCGAGTCACCTGCAACGTCTCGCCCATCATCTCGCGAATGTGCGCCACCTCGCTTTAGGCAGCGCCTTACTAAATGTTCGTGAATTCTTCAAGCGTGATCGAACGTTCCAGGGGTTTCCCTAGGAAATATTCTTGGTTCGACACCGAAATCGCTGCGCGCATGTGTCTGCATCAACAGACGTCATCCATTTCCTGACGTCGTACATGGCCGACGCGTTGCGGCGATGGCCCCCGCAGTTGTTAATGACAAATCTGAAGTAACTGAAGATGTGTGGCGCAAGGCTTTTTTGGAGGAATTCGCGTAGGCGCAATCTCCCGGGTCATGAGGTACTGCTTGAGTATCTCGCGCGCTACAGAAAGCTCAACTGAAATGTCCGACCGGCCTTGCCGTGCGGATAGTGCGAAATCTGGAGAAATGTGAAATGACGATGAATCGTTGGCAAAGAGCGATCGTGGTTCTGGTAGTCGCCTTTGGCGCTGTGCTGGGATCCGCAGTGCAAACCGCAGCCGCGCAATCCATCACCACGGCGTCCCGGCTTGCCAACGGTGTGGTCGGCAGCGGCTACAGTCAGACTTTGAGTGTGAGCGGCGGTGCCGCTCCTTATCGGTGGTACGTGATCGCAGGTTCGTTGCCTGCAGGACTAAGCCTGGGTCAGACCACGGGGGTTATCTCGGGTACGCCGACTACTGCGGTGGCCGGCACATTTTCAGTTGCGGTGACGGATGCAGCTTCGTCAAACGGCTATGCCAACTTCGGGCTTACCGTTACTGCAGCAGCTGCTGCTTCTGCAGCGCCATCAGGCCCGCTTTCCATCAGCACCGGTACGCAGCTTCCGAGTGCTGCAACCAGTGTGGCGTACAGCACGACGCTGGTGGCCAACGGCGGCAGCAAGCCTTATCGCTGGGTTGTGATCGGGGGGGCGCTGCCATCCGGAGTGAGCTTGAATCAGAGCACGGGCGTCATCTCGGGTACAGCGATGACGGCAGTTGCCGCCAGCTTCGCGGTTGCGGTAACTGATGCGGCTTCGACCAGCGCGTATGCGAATCTCAAGCTCACAGTCTCCGGCGCCTCTGCTCCACCACCGTCACCAAGCGTCGCGATCAGCACTGGTGCGCAGCTGCCGGCTGGTACAGTCAATACGGGTTACAGCACCACACTTGCGGCGACAGGCGGCACCACGCCTTATCGCTGGCTGGTCACCGCGGGCTCGCTGCCTGCTGGCCTCAGCCTGAACCTGACCAGTGGCGTCATCTCGGGCACGCCGACTGCGGCAGTGGCCGGCAGTTTCACCATTGCAGTGACGGATGCGGCGTCGAAGAGCGCGTCGGCCACTTTCAGCCTTACTGTGAATGGCGCAGCAGCTTCATCGGGACCCCTCTCCATCAGCACCGGCACCCAGCTGCCAAATGGGACCACCAGTGTGGACTACAGCACGACACTGACCGCCACCGGCGGAACCCAGCCCTATCGCTGGGTCGTGATCGCGGGCACGCTGCCGGCGGGACTGACCCTGAACACGACCACGGGATTGGTCTCAGGGACTCCGACGACAGCAGTGGCCGGAAGCTTCTCGGTTGCGGTGACGGATGCAACCTCGACCAGCGCGTATGCCAATCACAAGCTGAACGTCACTGGCGCATCCGGCCCACCACCTCCGACGGCCAGCCTGGCAATCAGCAGTGGCACGCAGCTGCCCGCTGGTACGGTCAATACTGCCTACAGCACCACACTGACGGCTACCGGCGGCACCACGCCGTACCGCTGGCAGGTGACGTCAGGTGCAATGCCTGCCGGACTCAGCCTGAACCAGACCACTGGCGTCATTTCGGGTACGCCGACAAGTGCGGTGGCCGGCAGCTTCACGGTGGCCGTTACCGATGCGGTCTCTACCAGCGTCTATTCGAACTTGACGCTCCCGATCAGCGCCGAGAGCACCGGCTGGACCCTGGTGTGGAGCGATGAGTTCGACGGCACGACGATTGACGGCTCGAAGTGGCTGAACCCCACCAACGACAACTCGTGCAGTGGGGTGGTGAAGAGCACCTTCATGGGTGACGACGCCTATCTGGACGGCAACGGACACCTGGTGCTGCGAGCGCAGTCCCGCGCCAGCGGCGGCTGTGGCGCCAATCACGTCACGGGAGGCCAGGTCTCCACCAAG
>JANPGU010000156.1:0-1577 GCA_031424095.1 Gammaproteobacteria bacterium | reverse complement strand
ATGCCGAGCAGTCGCGCCGGCTGCGCCTGGGGCAGGCTGTGGCCTGCGCGAAGGGATGCGTGGAGGGCTCGGAATCCAGCGCCCTGGTGCGGGTGTACGCGCCCGACGGCCGGTTTTCGGGAATCGGCAACGTAGACTTCGGCGCCGCAGGGTCGATTCTGAAGCCAGTCCGTCTTTTCAACGATTTAGGTGCGAAACCGACTTGAGACGGCGGGGTACCGCGGTTAGAATGCCGCGCTTTCCAAAAGGGCCCAAAAATGGCGTTATCGACTGAAAAAAAGAGCGGCATCCTCACACAGTTTGGCCGCGCGCCGACGGACACAGGTTCTCCTGAAGTCCAGATCGCACTGCTGTCTGAGCGCATCACCGGTCTCGGTGGCCACTTCGCTGCGCACAAAAGCGATCATTCCTCGCGTCGCGGACTGGTGAAGATGGTCAACCAGCGTCGCAAGCTGCTGGACTACCTGAAGGCCACCAAACCCCAGAAATATCAGGAAGTCGTCGAGCGGCTGGGACTGCGCCGCTGAGTCGACTCCTTCGGGCCGCGCCGTCACAACACTGCGCGGCCCGTTTCGTTTGTGGCAAAGATTTATACGCCACGGAAACCGCATCACTCCTTGAGGTCAAGCAATCGTGAGCATTGCCAAACAATCCTTCCTGTTCGGTTCGCAGACAGTCACCATCGAAACCGGTGAGCTGGCGCGCCAGGCAGACGGCTCGGTCCTGGTGTCCATGGGTGACACCGTCGTTCTGGTCACGGCAGTCGCGCGCAAGCAGGCGCAGCCGGGCAAGGATTTCTTTCCGCTGACGGTCAACTACCAGGAGAAGACCTACGCCGCCGGTCGCATCCCTGGTGGTTTCTTCCGTCGCGAAGGTCGCCCGAGCGAAAACGAGACACTGACCTCGCGACTGATCGATCGTCCGATCCGGCCGCTGTTTCCGGACGGCTTCTACAACGAAGTGCAGGTCGTTCCGACCGTCGTCTCCCTGGATCCGAATATCCCCGCCGATATTCCGGCGCTGCTGGGTGCCTCGGCTGCGCTCGCGCTGTCGGGCGTGCCGTTCGCCGGTCCCATCGCTGCTGCGCGCGTGGGCTACAAGGATGGCGCCTATCTGCTGAACCCGACCAAGGAAGAAGCCACGGGCTCGCGTCTTGATCTGGTGGTGGCCGGTACCGCCGGCGCCGTGCTGATGGTGGAATCCGAAGCCGACTGCCTGTCTGAAGAAGTGATGCTGGGTGCTGTGGTGTTTGGCCACGAGCAGATGCAGGTAGCCATCAACGCCATCGTCGAACTGGTCAAGGCAGCCGGCAAGCCGAAGTGGGACTGGAAGCCAGCGGAAGTTGACGCCGAACTGGTGAGCTTCGCCGCCGCCCAGGCCGAGGCCAAACTCTCCGAAGCATATCGCATCACCGAAAAGCAGCTGCGCTACACCAAGGTCAACGAGATCAAGGCCGCAGCGGCTGCTGCTGTGCCGCTGGTGGGTGAGGCTCCGAAGTGGTCCGCGCAGGCGCTGTCCAACCAGATCCACGCTCTCGAAAGCAAGATCGTGCGCGAGCGCATCCTGAACGGCGAGCC
>JANPGU010000155.1:0-21330 GCA_031424095.1 Gammaproteobacteria bacterium | reverse complement strand
CCAGAATACGCCCTCGCGCCGGCCGGGGCGTTCCCCGCCGGCGCGAGGCGACAGGCACCAATACCATCAGGTCCGCTACCAGACCCGCAGTGGTGCCGCTCTCGGCTCAAAGTCCGATACGCACTCCGAGGGTGTAGTACCGGCCGATGGCCGAGTCAATGGCTACACGCCCCCCCTGAGTACCGGGTGTCTGGATGCCGTTGCTGCCGTTGGCGAACGGCGGCTGCTCCGCGTTAAACAGATTCTGGACGTTGAAATAGATCTCGCTCTTCGCCTTGCCCTGTTCAAGTGTGTAGGCCAGGTTCAGCCCGACGGTCGTGAACGTTGGAACGCGCGGATCCACATAGACGACCGTGGGGTCGGCATCCCATTTCAACTTGCTACGCCACCGGACTGTCATCGAAGTCACAAAGTTGTTGAAGGGACTATAGCTGGCGAAAGTCGTCAGGCGCAGAGCAGGCGTCGCCCCGATGCCTTGCTGGTTGCTGAAGGCCGCACCGCCCACGTCAATGTCAACCAGCCCGGGCGTCACCAGCTTCAGATGCGGCTGCCAGGTCATCAACCCGCGCACCGAGAATGGCCGACCCAGCAGCGATGTGGCGTAATTGAGTTCGAAGTCGGCACCATAGGTATGAAGCGAGGCGATGTTGATGGGAACTGATCTGAATGCCGTGATGTTGTTCGCGGTCGTGGTGTTCGTCACCGGGAAAGGACGTGTCAACAGCGAGCAATAGTTCGAGGTCCCGCCGCTGGCAGTGCATGCCCGCTGAACCGCCGGGTCGGTTCCCTGGAGGTTGAAGATCGCATCGCTGATCTTGATGTCATAGCCGTCCAGGGACACGCTAAAGCCGGGCAGCCACTGCGGCTCGTAGATGAAGCCGCCGGTCTGCGTGTTGCCCACCTCCGGCTTGAGATCCGGATTGCCGCCCTGTTGATTCGGCACACCGTTCAGGGTTGCACCCGTCAAGGTATCGGTCTGGACGAACGTGCTGATCGAGGGTGCAGCGAACAGATCGTTGAGGTTCGGCGCCCGGATATCGCGCGACCTGGCTGCCCGCAATTTCAGAGAGTCATTCAGACGCCAGGACAGTCCCGCCTTCCAGGTAGTTGCGTTGCCGCTGGTGTTGTAGTCGGTCAAGCGCACCGCGCCGTTGAGGTTGAGCGACTGGGCCAGCGGCTGGTCCTTGAGAAGTGGCATATCGAACTCATAGGCCAGCTCCTTCACGGTTTGAGAAACCTCGGAGCGGGGTCCGGTGGTGATCGCGCGCAATGCCGTAGCCGCACGAGTGGCCGTCGCGGCACTGCAGTTGAAGCGTAGCAGGGTGCAGTCGGCCGGGGTGCCAGCAACCGAATCGGTGCGTATGCGCATTTTCAGGCGACGCGCTTCCGCCGACAGTGCCATGGTGATCGGGCCCGCCCAGCTGTTGACCGGCGCACCGGAGATAGAGGCCGTGAGATCATCGAGAGAAGTTCGTGTCCATGCATTAGTCGAGTCAAAGATGTAGCGGATCGCCTCGGGCGACTCCGAAGTGGGGCCGAACAGGTTCAAGGGTACGCACCCCGGGTTAACCAGCGGATTGTTCAGCGTCGAGTAGCAGACCGGCTGGCCCGTGGCCGGGTTGATCACCGCATCGAGTGCCGCAGACAGCTTCTGGTTGTTGTAGTTGTTGTGGTTCTGCTGATTCAGACGGCTCTCGCTGTGCGCATAGGAAGTTTCCCACGTGTAGCCGTCGCCAAGCTTTCCCTCGAGGCCAGTGCTCATGAAATATTGCTTTGTCAGGAACACCAGTTCGTTGTCTCCGAACTGTTCCGGGAGCTTGCTGAGGGTGAACGTTGAATTCGTACCAGTCGCGGGCAACAGGCTCTGGATGGCCGCGGGCAGGAAGGCGTTCCGACTGCTCAACGTGACATTCGACAGCGCCGTGAAGTCCCTGACTGACTGGTTTCTGTTGTGTATGCCAGTCGCCGTGGCATAACCATGGACGTTATCGGTAATGTCGAAATCGAAGCGCGTGAACGCCTGCTTGGTTCGCAGTGCTGACTGCATCGACACGTTTCTCCACCAGGCTCCATCACCGCCGATCTGGAAATTCGCGCTGCCCGTCGGTGCGCCGTTCACGAACGGCGAGAGCACACCGTTGGTCGTGAAGTTCTGGCCTCGCAGGGGGCCGCTATTGATCCGACCACCAAAGCTGACGTTTGCAAGGCGGACGTCGGTGTAGAGCTTGTATGGATTGGCTGCCGATCCTGCAGGGGCAGTCGAACCGGGAACCGAGGGCTCGAGCGCATAGGCCTTCTTGCCAAAATGGCGCGTCAGCTGGGTGAAGATTCCCTCATCATCGAGATATTCCAGACTCGCTTCAAAATGCCCGCGACCGCCGAACAAGCTGGTGCCGAAGGCTACGCCGACATCGACGATCTGGTCGTCATAGTTTTGCGAGATACCGCCCTGCGCCTTGAACTTCAGCCCAGTGAAATTCCTGTCGGTGATGAAGTTGACTACGCCGCTGACGGCGTCGGACCCATAGACGGCCGAGGCACCGCCGGTGACGACATCAACCCGCGACAGCAGCATCTGCGGAATCAGGTCGGTGCTGGTAAAGCCGTTGTTGCTGACTGGAGTGACACGATGCCCGTCGTAAAGCACCAGTACACGGAGCGGATTCAGATTGCGGATGTTCACGCCACCAGCAGACGCGTTCGCCCCGGTGCCGTTGCCGCCGCCCGGGCCGTTGGCCTGGGTCTGGGAATTGGCAAATACCGGCAGATTCGTCAACGCGCTGGAAATCGTACCCGGCTGCACAGCCAGCAGTTGCTCCGCGCTTACCACGGTGACCGGGGTGGGGGCGCTATTGCCATTGCTGACGCGGGAGCCGGTGACGACTACCTCCTCGAGGGATTCTTCGGCGGCAGTTGCCCGCGCCGGCGCGGCAGCGGTCTGAGCCAGAGCCGGCTGCGCAACCACATGCGCAGTCACTATCGTAATGAGCCAGCTGAACAAGCCAACTCGTGATTTCTTGTCGTTCATATTGTCGTCCGTCCACCTGTTTTACTTAATGACCACTATGCCCTCCGCACAGAACCGGACAACCCGGTGTCGCGCAGAAGAACGACGAAAGCCTCACCGGCTCGAAACTGTTCATGCAGAGCGTTTCGTCAATGACAACCGTCATTGCCATACAAGCCATCCCGCCCCACAAATGCCGGTCAACGCCATACACACCAGAAGCGGCCCGGAAACCCGGAAGTTCAACATCGCGATCCGCTTTCGCACTTGAGTGCGCTCCCCTGTATAGACGCCCGAAATGCAAATATCCCCCATTGACCTTCGAACTTACTGGGGTTGTCACTAGTACCCGGACGTCAGTGGGCGAGGTGGGCGCGGTGTATCCCTCTGTCTAGACACCTCAATCCACCGTTGCGCCCAGCATCCTACGAAGCGTGCCGTCACGATCGACGAAGTGGTGTTTCAGCGCGCCAGCCAAGTGCAGTGTGATCGCTACCGCGAACACCCATCCGCCGACGGCATGAATGTTTTGCACGAAGTCGTGCACGAAGCTGCTATGCGGCAATACACGCAGCTTGCCGGCTGGATCGGGATTGTCGGCAATGAGCTCAAGTCCGAATACAGAAAGATCGTTGCCGCCAGCCACTGACGACACCATGCCACTGATGGGCATCAACAGGCTGCAGACGATCAAGGTCCAGTGCACGAACCTCGCCAAATTCCTCTCGAAGGGTTGATATACCCCCACCGCCTGCGGCCAGCCAATCCGGATGCGCCACAACACGCGCACCATGATGACCAGAAAGATAAGAATGCCAACCGACTTATGCACGTCCCACAGGCTGCGGGTCCTGGTGGCCGCCATGTAAAACCCGATCACGAGCATGCCGATTACGACGCTGCTGATGATCCAGTGCAAGGTTACTGTCACTGGACTTAGTTTCTGCCTGCTGTCCCCCACTTCACCCCCCTGTCTTAAACCGATTACTCTCAATAAGGACAGATTGCGCGGAACGACAACCTCATTTGGCTCACCAGTATCTGGTTTGCGACCTGCAGCGCATCGCGCGCTCGCCGTTGGACCAAACAAAAGCGCTTCCTGAGCCCCGATCACCAATGCCATCGGAGCGTTGAGGCTATCGCTTCGAGAATGACATTTCTTATCCATTGTGCGGTCAGAGTGATTGATTTCATTGCCCGCGAAGCCAGGGTGCCAGGTGCGGTCAGGCAGATCGCCTCTTGCAGTGGGGGCAATGCTGAGCCGTCCACGCTTTCCGGCAACCGACATCACCCCTGATCCTGGCTGAGTCCGGACGCTTTGGAGTCGGGATCCGCCGCCCGGTCAGACGTCACAACGTGACGGAACGTCGCTAAGAACTTCCGCAATCCCTTCTTGATTCGGCCACAAAGCATTCACTATCGCGGGTGATATTGCATCTGTAGGCAAGAAGTAATGAACTCACCCTTCTGACAGAGGACTCCGAATATGATCCACTTCATCCAGGCACATCTCATGTTCCAGGCCGTGGCTGCGATGCTGATTGTTGCTTTTGCCACAATCGAGGCTGTTTCCCGTGACCCTGGGAGATGGCTTCGTTAATCAGCGGCTCATTGTCGGCTGCATGCATTGACACTGCCTTCGACTCGACTGAGGCTGCAGCGTTCTTGGACACGAAGTTCCGTCCGGTAGCACTATATGAGACGAGAAATATGATGAATGTCGTGTCCTCCCTATTTGTGAGCGCATTGCTGGCATTGGCCAGCCACGCAGCCAGCGCTGGTGCAACTCGTCTGACCATTCCCGAGTTGATCGACACCAAGGACAAGTCGCATGTTGAGCTGACCCTGAAGCGCGGTGCGCATGAATTTTATCCTGGCGTGAAAAGCGACACGCTTGGTATCAATGGCGATTATCTCGGCCCGACAATCAAGCTCTACCGGGGCCGCCATGTCGACATCCGCTTCAACAACCAGATCGGCGTGGCCACAACCATTCATGGTCACGGTCTGCACGTGCCGGGTAATGTCGATGGTGGGCCCCAAGAGACAATCAGATCCGGAGAGAGCCGCACCATCGGACTGGATATCACTCAGCGGGCGAGCACCAGTTGGTATCACCCGCACTGGATGGGCAAGACCGCCGAACATGTCTATGCCGGGCTTGCAGGTTTCTATTTGATCGAGGATGAACGTTCACTGACTCTGAATCTGCCGAAGCGGTATGGCATCAACGATATTCCACTGATTGTGCAGGACCGCAGCTTCGTTGCTGGACAAATGCGTCCTTACTCGGTGGGTCGTCAGCAGGTTGAGGATGGATTCCGGGGCGACACTCTGGTCGTCAACGGCACCATCGATGCCTACCAGAACGTGCCCCAAGGCTGGGTGCGCTTGCGCCTGCTGAATGCCTCCAATGCGCGCATTTACCGTTTTTCCCTTAGCGACAGCAGAGCGTTTCATCTCATCGCCACTGATGGCGGTTTTGTCGAATCCCCAGTCACAATCACCCAATTGAACATGGGTCCAGGTGAGCGCAACGAAATAATGGTTGATCTGTCACGCGGCGGTCGGGTCACGCTGATGGCGGAGTTTTTGCCAACGGATCCCGGCGATCAACGCCTCTTGCAGCAGTCGCCCCGTACCAGCAAATCAGTGCTCGAACTGCGGGCCGATCCACGCCTGGCCGCGCAGGGAGAATTGCCCGCCAAGTTGGCTACCATTACTGCCTATTCACGCGAAGCAGTCGTGGTGACGCGGACTTTCAGGTTGGATATGGGCAATCGCGGCAATGGCCGCAGGGGCACCAATGGTGTTAACGGACAAAACGGAGGAGCCAACGCAAACGCGGGCAGCCGGTTCAATATCAATGGCCACTCAATGGACATGAGCATGATCAACCATAGCAGCAAGCTGGGCGACATCGAGTTGTGGCGTGTGACCGGTGATCGAATGTCGCACCCGTTTCATATCCACGGCGTTTCGTTCCAGATACTGTCGCGCAATGGCAGCGCCCCCGCTGCAACAGAGCGCGGCTGGAAAGACACGGTGATGGTGGGTGAACGAGGATTCGTCGAGCTTGTCATGCGCTTTGATCATGCAGCGAGTGAGGACTACCCCTACATGTTCCACTGCCACATTCTCGAACACGAGGATGCCGGTATGATGGGGCAGTTCACGGTGCGCTGAAACAGCGGCATTCTCGGCGATACCGACCTGGTCATGATGCAGATGAGGGCTGGCACATGCTGAATAGTGCAACAGCCAGCAGGATACGCGAGTTGGTTTGAGAACTCTGCAAATACACGACGAGAGCCGGAAAACATCATGAACAAGCACATGCTTTGCGGTCTCCTGCTGCTGGTGACCACTTCGCGCGCGTTCGCGCAGTCGAAGGCCTGCGAGGAGCTGACCCGGCTCGACTGGCCGGCGACCAGGGTGACAGCCGCCACGACCATCCAGCCGGGTGCGTTCGTTCCGCCTGCGGCTGGGCCCGGACCCAACCGCGAGCAGGCGACAGTCTTCAACACGCTGCCGGCGTTCTGCAGGGTGGCCGTGACACTGACGCCCACCCCGGAGTCCGACATCCACAGCGAGATCTGGCTGCCGGTCTCGGGGTGGAACGGCATGTTCCAGGTCGTCGGCAACGGCGGCTGGGCGGGCAACCTCAGTTATCCGAACATGGCGGAGGCGCTGGCCGCGGGCTATGCGACCGCCAGCACGGATACGGGTCACGTGAACGACGGCAGCCCCAGTGCGTCGTTCGCCTACGGGCATCCGGAGAAGATGCTCGACTTCGGCTACCGCGCGCTGCACGAGACCACGGTCACCGGCAAGAACCTGATCAGCAAGTACTACGGCAGTGCGATGAAAGCATCGATCTATAACGGCTGCTCAACCGGCGGCCGACAGGGCATGAATGCCGTGCAAAAGTACCCGCTGGACTTCGACGGCGCCATCGTCGGCGCGCCAGTGAACCCGATGACCCGCCTGCATGCGGGTTCGCTCTACAACTCGATCTTCGCGCACAAGGATCCGGCCAACTACATCCCGCCGGAGAAGTACGCGATGATCCACGCGGCGGTGCTCGGCGCCTGTGATGCGCTGGACGGCGTCAAGGATGGGCTTATCGAGAATCCGGTGGCCTGTCACTGGAGTCCCAGGGCGCTGCTGTGCAAGGGCGCCGACGGCCGCAGCTGCCTCAACGCGCCACAGGTCGCGATGGCCAACACCATCTACGGCGGCGCCAGGAATCCGCGCACCGGTGAGCAGGTTTTCCCCGGCTGGGAGCGCGGCTCCGAGATGGGCTTCCGCGTGACCGCAGGCCCGGAGCCCGAAGGGCCGGCGGTCGGCACATTCCGCTACGTTGTGTTCCAGAATCCGGAATGGGACTGGCGGACACTGGACTTCGACAGCGACATGGTGCTGGCCGACAGGATGGGCGCCGCGCAGATCGACGCGGTCGCAACCGACCTCTCGCCGTTCTTCTCGCACGGCGGCAAGCTGATGCTGTTCCACGGCTGGGCGGACCCGAACGTCGCGCCGCGCAACACCGTCAACTATTACAACAAGGTACTGCAGACGATGGGCGGCGAGGCGAAGGTGAGCGATTCAATGCGGCTGTTCATGGTCCCCGGCATGGGTCACTGCCGCGGCGGCGAAGGTCCGAATACATTTGATCGCGTCGGCACCATGGAGCAGTGGCTCCGCACCGGCAAGGCGCCAACGCAGATGATTGCGTCCCACGCCACCAACGGCAATGTCGATCGCACGCGGCCGCTGTGCCCGTTCCCGCAGGTGGCGAAGTACAAGGGATCCGGCAGCATCGACGATGCGGCCAGCTTCGCTTGTGTGGCGCCGGCCAGGTAGACTTTGATGCGGCCTCGAACCTGGGGTTCACGCGGGCTGATGGCTTGGGGAGCAATCGATGGCCCATCATGGAAGGCGTGCGCTTAACTGGCGCCGCGCCACCCATCCGGCGAGGAGCAGAAGTGTCGCCACCGCACCCCACTTCCATCGCTCTCTCGTCAGGCGCGCGGCGGACGCAGAGCCGACTGCAACTGCGGTCGCGGCGTAATCCAGCTCGTAGGTCGACTGCTCGCGATCACGGTGCTGTGCGAGCACCCGGAATGCGGGGCTAGGCGGCACGAGTGTGTTGACGAGGTAGACCGAAATCGAAGGTTTGTGATGGTTCTCATAAGCCAGGCGATGCTCATTGCCGCGCATCGGCATCATCGCCTCGTAATCGAGCTGAATGGCACCCAATCCTTCCCGAAGTTCCATGATATCTGCGTGACTGGATGCAACCAGACGAAGCGAGACGGGGTTGCCGTCAATCGTCAGCAGCAGGTCCTGGCGCACGCGCGCCGCGTATCCCAAGCGCTCCTTGTCACTGATGACGGCATCTTGATCCACATCGATCTCAGCCAGAAGTTGCGGGAAGACGGCGATGCCAGGGAGCAATCGCACGCGCAAGTGCACCCGGTCCTGTTCCAGCGTGATGGCGGACGCTTGCATGTACTCATCCAGCCGATGTGCGAAGGCCGACCGTGCCGAGACGAGCAGCAGCAATCCCTTCAGGATCACTCTCGTGGTGACTCTCAACGTCCAGTGCCGCTGAGCTTTCGGCCGTAGTCATTCGTCGGATCGCGATACATTGCATGCACGTGCATGCTCGCATCACCGCCTATGCGCTGCGGGGCGTATTCGATCACGAGCGTCGGTCCCTGGATGCGGTAGTACGCGGTGCCATTCTCGCCTGCCGCGACCGTCGTCGGCCCGCTCCAGGCAAACCACGTGTCCGCGAGTCCTGCTCGGATCTCGGCCATCCGAGCCGCCGCCGCGCTTTCATGGACGATGCCTGCCCACTCCGCGATGAGGTCGAGCAACAGCGTGCGCTGCTGCGCGGTCATGGCCGAAGCCTTGAGTCCCTCGGGCTCGATAACCTTGCCGTCCTGGCCTGGTCCCAGCACCAGATCCGCGACGCGATAGTTGAGGATCGCCTTGGCGCGTTGCGCGTTGTCGAGTGCGCCAAGCAGCGCGAAAGCCCTGTCGCTCTCCTGTCCAAGTGGGCGAACTGTCTTGCCATCTACTGTGTAACGGGCCGGCTGTGCGCCGGTCAGGCTTGGCGTAAGCACGCCGGCCTCACCGCCGATGGTTATGTTCAGTGCGAGATGATGCCCGCCGAACTGTACCATCCAGGGTTGCGTCGCCGATGGTGTCCCGAGGATCGAGATGTAGTACCGGTCGCGCCCGAACATCGGATTGTTGCGCTCGTTCGCCTTGAGCACTTCATCACCCTCTACGATCTGCTGGACCTTTTCAAAGCCTCGCTTGCTGAGCGTCGCCGCCACCAGGGCCATGGCTGCGGAACGCTGCGTGGCGCTGAGCTCGCCCATGCTGAGGCCGCCGCGCGGCGACATCCTGACGGGAAAGTTCGACCATCGGGTTCGCTGCGCGGCGTCACCAAAGGCAAACAGCACCTTTCCACGCTGCGCGGCATCCAGCGTCGCGAGAAATTGGGTTGCCGCCGTCACTATGCGGGGCGCTGTCGCCTGCGCAGGGAGCGCGACGGGTGAGAGGAACAAGAGCGCAAGCGCAAAGCCTGTCCGGAAACAGCGTGTCAGTGTCTGCATGTCGCTTCCATCTGCGTGAAGGGAAATTTCCGCCGAGGCGGACAGGAAACCCGATAGGCCGTCGAGACGCTGCCAGGCAAATCCAGCGACCTGGAACCTCACCCGAGATATCGTATCCTAAGACAAGCGGCTTCCAACATGGTGCACACCCATGACATCTACAACAAAAAACAGTACCGATCGTTGGCTCACCATACAAGCTGGCGTCATCGGCGGCCTGTCTGGCGGCGTCAGCATCTGGATTTACGAAGCGTTTGTGTGGGTCGGGGCGCAGCACTTGATGCCGTTGGCCGGCATTCCCCGCAACGCGGTGGGTCTGGTATTCGGCAGGGAGGTGCAGGATTCGCTGGGCTGGCTGGCCTATGTGATCGGCACCAGTATTCACTTCGTCGTCGCCATTGCGTGGGGCATCCTGTTCGCGTTCATATGGCCGCATTTTCGCAAGCGCAATTATGAGGCAACCTTGGTGGGGCTGTTTTTTGCGGTGTTCGCCTGGGTAACGATGCGTGTCTTGATCATGACTGCTTCCGACAATCACCCGGACTACTACGATCCGGTGGTCGCAATTGGCGGCATCATGTCGCACTTCTTCTATACCATCCCGTTGGCGCTGGTCGTGAAGCGAAGGATGGTTGCGCAGTAAGATGACCTGCCGATCAAATTCCTGAAGTCACGAGCAAATTCGGCGCACCACTCCCGGCTATGCGTCTCGCACCGCAGGAGGGGATCGGGTCGGCGCCAGTGAGTGCATCAACGCGATCAGCGCCGCCGTCGGATCGCGATACATCGGATGCACGCGCATGCTCGCATCGCCGCCAATGCTCTGCGGAGCGTATTCGATGACGAGCGTCAGTCCCTGGATGCGGTAGTGCGTGGTGCCATTCTCGCCTGCCGCGACTGTCGTCGGCCCGCTCCAGGCAAAGCTGCGCGGCATCCAGCGTCGTGAGAAACCGGGTTGCCGCCGTCAGTATGCGGGCGCTGTCGCCTGAGCAGGGAGCGCGACGGGTGAGAGGACCAAAGAGCGCAAGCGCAATGCCTGTCCGGAAACAGCGTGACAATAGTGTCCGCGCGTCAAGCCAGTGGAGACGCTGCCCGGAGAACCAGCGACCCCGAACTCCACCCGAGCGCGTACCGGTCGCTGCGTCAGTCGGCCGCTTCCGACGTTGAAGTCCGCCAAATCTTCGGCATACAGGAGCTTCCTGCAGTTCTAAAAGCCAGGAGAATCGAAGATCAACGATGAAGCGCGGCGCGAGTCGGTCGAAAGCAGCCAGTTTCGCCTGATGCGGGCCCTACTTAACGCCCGGCGGCAGCACGCGATTTACAGGCTCTCGTGTGACCGGAACTTTATCCGTCAGGAAATGATACATCCCGAGCACGTTTTCCCGCACCCACGCAAACCCCGACCATTTCGAGTACTTGTCCATCTTTATCGTTGACTGAAGCTGCTCCAGGCTATCGCCGCGTGCAATGCCGGCTGCGACCTCCGCGCGAAGCGCCTCCACGTATTCCCGGTAGGCAGTCAGGTCGGCAACGGTGCCCAGCCCGCCATGTCCGGTCGTGACGAATTTGTAATCGCTCGCGATGCGTTCGGTTCGCTTCAAGGCCGCCATCCATTCGGCGTACAGCCCATTCGAGTAGTCCATTTCCCGATAGGCCAGGCGTCTCACATCCATGTAATCGACGCCAAACAACACGTTGTCATCCGGAAACGTGATCAGTGAAACGTCGCTGCCATGGGTCATTGGTCCCATCGCCGTAAGATGGATCCGATGGCCGCCAAGTCTGACTTCAAGTTCATCACCATAGGTGATGTTGGGCGGCTGCACATCGGACACCGGGCCTCGCAACACCTCGGCGCCACTCAAACGTCCGTCCCGATCCGCGTCGTAACCTGCAAATTCGTAGTCGGTTACACGGCCTTTTGCTTCGGCCTTTTCGACGAATCCGTCATGGTTGGTGTCCAGCGCCGCTGTTCCGGCGAACTCACCCATAATGCCCGCCATCCGCGTGTCTGCAGCAGGCATCGCGAGGTATTTGAGGAAGCTGGCTTGGCCGACAAACTGCGCGGTGTCCGCGAATACGCCTCCGCCAGAGGCATGGTCCCAGTGGTGATGACTGTAAAATACGTACTTGACCGGAACCTTGAACTGACGGGCAGCCTCCGCCTTGAACCACTCCGCGAATTCCCTGTTTATGGGGTCGGCCAGGGCAATGCCTGCGTCGGTGACCAGAAAGACCGTACTGTGATTGTTGTTGGTCGCACGATAGACGTTGTCAGTGATCTTTTCGATGGCGCGCTTGACCGGGGCCGGGGTGGAGGCTGGAACCGGGGCCTGTGCTTGTACCATCGCAGCCAGGGGCAGAAGCATGAACCCAAACCAGGCAGGCGGCGAACGGCGAACAATTGACATGGGCATCTCCACGTACGCAATGGGTGTTGCAACAACTTGCCCCGCAACTTGGGCGAGGGCGGGGCAGAACCTACCCCTAAAAGACAGTTCAGCGGACGCATCCCTCCATCGCCAGCGAAGGCATTGGAGCGCAGAGCCCGTGCGTTCAGACGATCCGGACCGACATGTCCTTCAGTCCCTCGATACGACACAGCAGAATATCGCCCTTCACGACCGGACTGACGTTTTCCGGTGTACCTGAGTAGATGATGTCACCGGCCTTCAGTTCGAAGGCCTGCGACAGTTTGGCAATCTGTTCGGCGACGTTCCAGATCATTTTCGAAAGGTCGGAGTTCTGCTGAACCCTGCCGTTGATTGCCAGCGAAATGCCGCCTTTCACGGGGTGCCCCACCGCAGTGGCCTTGTGGATCGGACCCAGCACGGCCGAGTGATCGAAACTCTTGCCGATCTCCCATGGCTTCTTTTCAGCGGCCATGGCGTTCTGCAGGTCGCGGCGTGTCATGTCCAATCCAACCGCGTATCCCAATACATGTTCGAGCGCCCGGTCCGGTCCAATATCGGTGCCGCCGGACTTCAGCGCAACCACCAACTCGACCTCGTGGTGATACTCGTGCGTCAACGCCGGATACGGGTGATCCGCGACATTGCCGATCGCGACATTTTGTATGGCGTCGGTGGGTTTCTGGAAGAAGAATGGTGGCTCGCGGGTCGGGTCAGCGCCACGTTCGATCGCATGCGCCGCGTAATTGCGCCCAATGCAATAGATGCGCCGCACCGGAAATACCACTTGCTCGCCGACAATCGGAATGGTCGTGCCGGGCAGCGTGAATAGCGGTTTGATGCCGTTACTGCTGGCGGCCTCACCTGATGAGGCGAACGTAGCCGATGCGGCCGCACCAACGGCAGCAGCAACAAGATTGCGTCGCGATGTCTCCATCATGCATTCCTCAGTGGTCCAACGGGCTGGGTCGCATCTGCACTTTGAAGACCTTGGGATAGGCTTCCTTGCCGCCCTCGCCATGAAAGTTTGCGCGTGTACCTGAGGTCGTCCAGACACCCCTGCCTTTCCAACCTGCTGTCGCGTCATCGATCCGGCCATCAACATTCTTGGTGAAGAACCCCAGCGGATACGGCACGCGCAGATTGACAAACGCGCCCTTCACCAGCGCAAGCAGCGACTCGCTGCCGTTGGCGCTGGCGATCGGCACGTTGGCACCCAGGCCCAGCGTGTTGTACCTGTCCACCCATACGTAATAAGCATGGTTGGCACTGCCCTGCGGATCAATTCCCTTGAATTGCGGACCGGGCAGCCGATAGGTCTTCCAGCCTTCCTCGCATTGCTTGCCTTCCGCAGTACCCGGCCCGTTCAGTGGCTTCTTGCAAAGCCTGCGATCAAAGCTGGCGAGATGGCCGCTTGAAAGAGCGGTCCAGACGAGACCGTCCAGTCCGATATCGATACCGCGTGGACCAAAGGTACCCGCCGGTGGTTGGTAGATCTCGGTCAGCGCAGTGCGAGTGGGATCAGACCCGGGCAGCAGGTGAATGAGATAGCCTGGCTGGTCGATCCGGGAGAAGCCACGGTCCATTGACTGCGCCCACACCGTATCGTCGACGGGGCTGGGCATGATGCCGTACGGGGATGCCATGATCCGCTTATCCTTGGCCGGATCCAGGGGTGCGCCGGGCTCGACCCAGGCGTCGCGCCTGCCATTGCCGTTTGTGTCAATGACAAGCGGCGTCCAGCCCTGCGAAGCAACGCCGTCCAGCGTGGCGCGGAATTGCCTGGTATTGAGCCAGCCTATGAGGCCGCCACCCAGAACCGGCGAACCGGAACTTGTCCACAGTGTTTCGTTGACATCGTCGCCGAAATACAAGTGATGAGTCGAGAAGCAGGTGTTGATGAGATCCCACTTGCCCGTCGCCGGGTCGAAGCGCGACAGCTGTCGAACGGAGGTATCCTGGGGAAACACCTTTGCGGATGGCAGGCTCGACCCAGCCTTGCAGTAGTCAGGATTCGCCGCCGGGCGCAGTCGCGCCGTGAACCAGACTTTGCCCTCACCATCAAACATGACATTGTGGATGCTGGTGTGGCCATCCCAGATCGCCTCGTTGCCCCAGTAGGCCGACGGTCCGCGCGGCGCGTCCGCGAACGAAGCCGTTTTAGGATCCAGATAGGGATGCTTGATATCCGCTGCAACGTTCCTGACCGGATCGAGCGTCGGCACCAGATCCGTGCTCTCTTCAGGCGAACCATAGATAAGACCGTTGGCGTTGACGGTCGGCTTGCGTTTGTCCGTCGAGATTGCGTCATGCTGATAATGTTTCGGCGACGCCCAGTCCCACATAGTGATGACCGCATTGCGCTCAATTCCCGTGGGCCGCGATGGCTGGTCAAACGGCAACTCACCGGCGGCGAGCCTGTCAGTCCAGTTGCCGAAGATGGAATAGACACTCTCTGGTCCCATGCTGGTCACCGCGGTAACCATGTATTCCATGGCCTGTCCGGCCACTGTGCGCATCGCCCACGCTGCATGCGCATCGCGGCCGTCGCTAAAGACTTTGGGCACCTCGCGCACGCCACGGGATCCCAGCGCATGACACGACTGGCACATGTTCTTGGCCGTGTCGATCCACTGCGCCTGACTTTTCATCGTCGGCGGCATCTTGTTGCCATTCTGGCCGGTGCCGGGAAAATTCGCGGGTGCAGGTACCTTGATCAGGGAGTACCAGTACATGCCAGGATACAGGGACGCCGCAGCCGCTGCAGACACGGCCGGCTGTGCCTTGATTGCAAGTATTTTGCCGGGGCGCGATACGAGCTGCTCAGTATCTCGCAGGCCATAGCCACGCACCCAGACCTTGTAGCTGGCGTCCGGAAGATCAGGAATGACGAACCGGCCCTGCTCATCCGTCACGACGACCTTGGCGTACTTGGTCGGAAGGTCCTCCGTTTGCGCAATCACCCAGACGCCCGACTCAGGCCCGACAGGCCCCATGACCTGGCCACCAATATCGCGGGACGAAATATCGACCGCTGCCGCCAGGCACGCACCAGCCGGCAACCCTGCAATCAGAACCGCCCACATCGCATTGAACCGACTTGGCTTCATTTATTCACCATCATGAGGGCCGCACTCCCAGTAGTCTGCAAGCCATTGAGCGAAGGGACAATCTGCGACATTGATTCCCCCACTGTCATCAGGACAGAGTCGCCTACTGCTTCCCGGGTTGGGAATGCAGCAGTTGATAGGCGTAGCACTCGTACTCGAGCACTTGTAGCCCCGGTTCGACTCTTCGATACAACACCAGATTGACTTGCCAGGGTCGCGTGAAAACCTCGGGGTCCTCGATTGTGGCCTGGTAGCGGATATGATTCGGCCCGTCAGGCGTATAGCGCTCGACGACGTGTAGCGAGGCACTATGGTAGTTGCCGGCTCGGTCCAGCCATGTTTTCCCGCTGAAGGTCGTCACATCAACTACGAGGGTATCGCCCTCCCAATGGCCTCTGGAGTCGCCCATCCACAACTCAACGTCCGCGGGGGGATGCTTGGATCCGTTGAGGTACACGATACGTGTGGTATGCGCGTACTCGTACAGCAGGCTCAGCTGGTTGTTGGTCTGTATGATCTGGAATGGATACGGCATGTAGGTGATGCGGGGCACCCCGACCATGAAGCATTTTGATTCAGGGTCGTCCTGCAGCCGACGCTGATGGTTTTGCTGTCGCTGTGCAAGGGCAGTTTCCTTGTATGGAATTTTACCGCCGGCAATAAAGCCATAGCCGGCAGGAACGCCCGCCTCGGCGGCATGATCTTCGAGATTCCAGACTGCAGGGCTCAGAACCTGCCAGATGCCGTCAAAGTCCGGGTGACCGTCTGCAGTGCGTTTGACGGCATCTGCTGCAGTCGTAAGCTGCGCGACCGTCAGTCCCAGCAATATAAAAACGCAGCGAAGCACCGCGCTTACGCTGTGCAACACGATATGACCTTGAGTGGGTTTCAATTGATTCAAAATAATACTTTGCATATCCAGTCCATATTGGCGTCGCTCAGTGACGCAACGAGAACTCGCGCGCCGCCGCTTTGGCCTCGTCCGGGGATACACCGGGGAAGACCCGCAGTCCCATGCTCATCTGCTGCTCCATGCCTGTCTGGTTGCCCTCGTAACAAGCATCTTCCTGGATTTCTGAATCAGGCTGCGAGTCGCGACGGAATGCCATGGCCATCGTGAACGGCCTGGTCAGTACGTTGGCATCGTAAAGCGTCACCGCATAGTGAATCGTGTTCGCGTCGATCATGGTGAGCCGCTCATCGACCCGCACGTCGCTGGTCACGAATCGTCCGCGCTGATCGAGCCACGGGATGCCTGTTTGATTGCGGGTTTCGATCACCAGCGTGTTGCCATCCCACTTGCCGCGAGAGTCACCCCGCCAAAGGTGCATCGCGGGACTGAGGAACGGCGTACCGTCCAGAGGAACCAGGCGCCATGCATGCGCAACTGGCGACAGGACCACCAGACGCTGCAGCGTCTGGATGAATTGGTAGGTGCGCGAGGTGCCCTGGTACATGCTGACTGGCACCCCTGATAGCAGGCAAGCGGCATTGTGGTGCATGTAGCGCTTGACGTTGTCCGGCAACCGCGCAAGCACCCAAGGCTGGTAAGGGATCACCCCATCGGCTGGATCGACGATGGAACTTGGACCACCGTGATCATCGTCAGTTTGCGGGTGCGCCTGGATGTCTTCGTGGGTCGTTGTCCGCCGCCGCCACAACCCTGACATGTCCGGCTTTCCAACCCCGCGGGACTGTGGTTTGAAGTTGCGCGCCGCCTCGAGCGCGCACCGGTGGAACTGCAGTTGATCTTCCATCGGGCAGATCGAGGCTGTCACGGGCGCCTGCGCAGGCACCGCGGTCACTGCGAAAGACAGCCCGGCCGCACCGAGCAAGGACTGAAGAAGCAACCTTAGGCTTGCCTGCGCAATTTTCATGGGCGTGGGCGCGCATCCCATGCTGCCCTCACAGGCGCGCCAACGAGAAATTCCTTGCGCACATTCGGTCGCGGAACAAAACGCTGGAACCTGCCATTGTCCGTCTCAGCGACGTAAAAATTGCCTTCGGCATCCACGCTGATTCCATGCACGCCCCAGAATCCTCCAGGGAAGTTCCCCCAGGTACCCCACGAATAGAGCAAATGACCCTTGAGATCGTACTTGAGGATCTTGTTCGTTCCTCGATCCGCCGCCCACAGGTAGCCATCGGCGGTGATAAGAAAATCGTGAATATCCACCGGGCTATTTCCAAAACTCCATTCGTACAGGTAAGTCCCGTTCTCGTCGAAGACCTGAACCCGTCGATTCGACCGATCGCTGACAAACACACGTCGCTGCATCGGATCGACGGCCAGGCTATGTACGTTATGGAAAAACCCGGGCCGGGTCTCCCCGCCACGCTTGCCCGGCATGCCCCACTCCAACAGGAACTTTCCATCGGCATCGAATTTCACGACGCGGGTTCCGTTGTATCCATCAGATACGAAAAATGTCCCGTCGGGCAACCAGTCGACCTTTGTTGGACGATTGAAGTGCGCATGGTCCGCGCCTGATTTCCCAAGCTCGCCCAGCGTCCGGAGCAACTTCTTGCCGTCGTTGCTGAAGATGTGGATCACGTGCTTCTGGTCGTCGATGACCCAGACGCGGCGCTGCGGATCATAGGGACTGATGCCAATGAAATGAGGTCGCTGCAGCAGGCTGTCCCATTGCGTCCACGCTTCGACGATATCGCCCTTCCGATTGAACACCACGATGCAATGCGACCATTTGGCATCGCGGTCGAACTGGTAGCCTTTCTTGAGCCATTCAGTGATTCCGATTTCCCCCGGATTGCCGGCTCCGGCAGCGGCCGGCGGGCTCACCTCCGTTGCACTACGCCAAGGCAGGCGACCGACAGGAAAGGAAATGCCGGGGCCCATCTCCTCCAGCCTCCGCACGGTAGGCGCCTTCATATCCGGCAGCAGCCCCCTCATCAAACCGAAAACCCGGTCGGGAGATTCGGCGAAAATGCTTTGGGCTGCGCCCCAGGTCCAGCCCTTGGTGTCCGGCGACTGCGAAATTGGCTTCGGCCAGTCGGCATCCACCTCATAAGCCCCGGTAATGTCCTGGCCGCCGACCTGATCAGGCACGGCGGCAATCGACAACGCCGCCTGCTGAGCCAGACATTGCCCGAACCCCGTTAGGGTCAGTGCTGCCGCGAACGCCACGGTCACCTGTTTCAGGATGACCGGCTTCATCCGCTGTGGATTTGCTTTGTTCATTTGGAGACCGCCAGGAAGCGCTGAATCCGGCGGCCGGTATCGACCTCTCCGGTATATAGATTGCCACGTGCGTCCGTCGCCAGCATGTGCAGCCAATGAAAGCCGCCAGCGTTTCGCCCCATGAAGCCGACGCGATCGAGTACCCGGCCGTCCTCCCGGTTCAGCACCCAGATGACATTGTTCATGATGTCCGGAATGAGCAGTCGAGACTGGTCTGGCAGCGGCGAAAAGGCGACGCCGCCCGCACTGCCGCGCCCACCGGTTTGCGCAGCAACAGGAAATTCCTTGAGGTATTTTCCATCCCGCGTGAACACCTGAACGCGCTTCCCACCCCGATCCGCGGCATACAGATGGCCATCCGCAGTCAGGCCTACGGTGACGTGTCGGCCGAAATCCGGCTGCCCGGTCCCCGCCGACTTGCCGGGTTTGCCTATTTCGGCTAGCGGCTTGCCGTACGCACCCCACCCACGCTTGAAGTTTCCTGTCGCCAGGTCGTACACAAGCACCCGCCCACCGAACCCATTGTCGGTGACGTAAACTTCGCCGTTCGCTTCATCCAGCGCACCACCGATGATCCGATCGATGAGGTCCGTGGTAGATGGGCCCGAGTCGACGCTTCCCGTCTTGCCAAGAGTACGCAGCAACTTGCCTTCCCGCGTATAGACCCTGAGCACATCCGAGCCGACCCAAACCATTCCCTGACGGTCCACCATGATCAGGTGGCCCTCCTTTTCTTTCCAGTCGACAGTGTCCCACGACCCCAGCAGGCGCCCATCGGGCCTGAACGCAAGCACCGCAGGCGCCCTGACACAGCACTCGGCGAGAGCGGGCGTCTTCGAGGCGAAATTCTCGGTGTCGTCAAGGTCGTCCGGTCGATGCAGGACCCAGACGACGCCCTGTGCATCAACAGTCAGCCCCGTGATACCGCCCAGCGTCCACTGGTTGGGCAGCGGCAACGTTGGCCAATCCGGATCAAAGCGATACTTTCCCTTCTCGGCCGCAGCAACGCTCAACGCTGTACCGGCTGCCATCAGAATTGAGCAGACGAGTGCCGTCCACTTCGACAGTTTCACAATTGAACTCCTATTCTCGAACGCCTGCGAATACTTGCGGGATCCACCAACGCTCAAGAACAGGACCCGTAGTGCTCAAGTGCTTTCACGTCGTCGCGCTTTCGATACGCGATTACCCTGATCACCGGCTGCTTGTAATAGACCGGATCCTCGATAGTCAGGACGGCGACGAGGTAGCCACCGGCCATGGAGTATCGCTCTGTTACAACTGCGTCCTGGCTTTGCGGCGCGCCGTTCGCCCGCACAAACCCTGGGCGTATTCCGGTCGTCCTGACTACCAGCGTGGCGCCATCCCAGCTGCCTGTGGAGACACCCATGGCCGATGTGGATTTCGAAGGCGTCGAGGACTTTTGTCCCTGCGCGGACCCGGACAGGTGTACGGTGCGCACGTTGTCGCACTCGGTAACCCGAATCACAACCTGCTGTTTGTTGAATTCAAATTTAATGGGAAACGGAGTCGTCATGATCGTCGGTACGATCTGTGATCGGCCGATATTCTCAGGCAGGTACTCGTCATCTGGACTCCACGCCTTGGCTTTTTTGAGGCCCGCTTCGGTGAAGTACAGTCCGGTGAATTCCCCCAGGTTGGGCCCACCGCTTGGACCCAGGCGCCGGAATCTTTCGTCCTCGGGCTCCAGGACTCCCTGCCAGAACCCGCTCATTGCAGCCGTTGCAGACTCGATTTGCCAGCGTTGGTAATCACTTGGCGCTGCGGACTTGCCGGCCTCGGTGGCCCAGGAAGCAGGCAATGACGCTCCAACGAAAAATGCCATGCCGGCAGCCTGGCGGAGCCAGGCCGGCTGCTGGTTTGACTGACGCCTCATTTCTTCTTGGCCGGGCTTGGCGCCGGATTCTTGTTACCGAAGTCGAGTTGGCGATAGTCGCTTGCGCCAGTCTCGGTCTGAATGACCGCGTTATTCGCATTCTCGGAGCACTCCCAATGCTGGATGCGAAGGAACAAGTCATCGTTTGGCACCTTGGCATAGCGAACCTTTACGAACCACGGCTCTTTCAGCGCCAGCTTGTCGTAGACCCAGACATCCACATCGATATTCTCCGCCGAAATGCGCTGCATCACCTCCACCACTTCCACCTGGTCGCTGTGACGCGGCGAATTGCGGGCGAAAATCCCGGTGCGCAACTGGTCGGTATGGATGACGAGGCGCGCACCATCCCAGAATCCCACGGAGTCGCCCAGCCATAGCGGATACCGGTCCGCCTCCGGGATGTGCTCACGGCCATCGGTGTAAATGCGTCGGACTTCATTCACCTGTTCGGCAATGAGCCACGTCTGGTTCGGAGTGACGATTTGCTCGCGCATGAACGGCGACGTCAGCCAGCGTGGAAATCCCGTTGGCAGGCAGGCGCTGAGGGGATCGTACAGAACACCTTTCTTGGCCTGCTCCTGCCTCGCCTTCCACTCCTTGTCGTACTCTGGTGTCAGCCGCGCTTCGCCACGAAGGTCCTGAAATGCGTCGATTACTCTCCCACCAGGACGATAGTCACGTGTCCAGAGGCCACTCCAGTCCGGAATAGTGCTCCAGGTGTGCTTCATCCCACCCTTCGCTTCCTGTTTCAAGTGGGTGTACAGCGCCCATCCGTCAGCGAACTGCTTTCCCAATGCACTCTTGGCCTTGGAGTCCGTTACCCACGCCGCGACCTCGGCGTCACTGTATACAGCGGCCGGCTGCCCTTCCTCAGGCGCTTCCCCCGCAAGGGAGGTGGTTGCAATCAGGATTGCCGAGGCCAGAAAAAATGTTGTTCTGCGCATAAACGTACTCATGGTTTCGCCTTCGCGGGTGGTAGTCCTGGACCGCGGGCGCGGTTGATCACCTTGCCATTGTCGAGCCGTTCGACCTTGGTCCAGTGCCCACCCGGCTGGCCACTCCTGAGCGGAT
>JANPGU010000154.1:0-2782 GCA_031424095.1 Gammaproteobacteria bacterium | reverse complement strand
GCCATAGTTCGACCCCGCTCAGCACGCTGAGCGCACCATTGCCTTCATGGAAACTGCGCTGCACTCCGCGCGCCTGCAACACCGCATCAGTCATGGCGCAATGCCTCCGCCGGCAGCACGCGCGACGCGCGCCAGGCCGGATAGATCGTAGCCAGCAGGCACAGCAGCAGCGCCACCAATGCCACCTTGAAAACATCACCCAGCCGCACCTGCGCCGGCAGGTCGCTCATGAAATAGACCTTCGCATCCAGAAAACGCATGCCGGTAGCCTTCTCCAGCAGATGCACGATCCGCTCCAGGTTGATGGACAGGAGCGCACCCAGACCAATGCCTGCTGCCACACCCGTAAGGCCGATCGCCACACCCTGCACCGCGAAAATCCGCAGGATGTTGCGCGGACCCGCGCCGAGCGTGCGCAGGATGGCGATATCGGATTCCTTTTCCTTCACCACCATGACCAGCGTCGCCACGATATTGAACGCGGCGATCGCCACGATCATCGACAGGATGATGAACAGCATCGACTTGGTCATCTCGATGGAGCGGAAGAAATTGGCATGGATACGGGTCCAGTCACTGACGTAGTAGCCACCCCCGAGTTCCACCGCCAGCTGCCGCACCCGCGCCGGCGCCTGCAGCGGATCATCCAGCGTCAGACGCACGCCGGTCATGGAATCGCCCAGCTGGTACAGCTTTGCCGCATCGGTGACATGCAGCAAGGCCAGGCCACGATCGTATTCATACATGCCCGAGCGGAAGATTCCGGTGACCGTGAAGCGCCGCATGCGTGGCACGATGCCGGCGGGCGTCACCACGCCTTTCGCGGCGATCAGCACCACGGTGTCGTTCACCTGCACGCGCAGTTCGGTGGCGAGCGCCTCACCGAGGATGATGCGGTAACCACCAGCCTGCAGGTCCGCAAGCTTGCCCACCAGCATCGACGTCGCCAGACCGGTTGAACCTGATTCCTGTGCCGGATCCATCCCGCGCAGGTCCACGCCGGCCAGCCGCTCGCCCGCGGCGAGCATGGCGCGCTTCTCGATATACGGGACGGCTGCCTGCACACCTTCCAGCCTGGCTGCGCGCTGTCGCACCTCGCGCCAGTCCGGCAGTGTTTCCTTCAGGCCCATCAGCGTCGCATGCGCCGTGACATTGAGGATCCTGGCCCGCAGCTCCTGCTCGAAGCCATTCATCACCGACATGACCACGACCAGCACGGCCACGCCGAGCATCAGGCCGACCATGCTGATGGTCGATATGAATGACAGGAAACCACGCCGCTGCCCGGAGCGCAGGTAGCGCTTGCCGATCAGCCATTCGTAGCGGTCATGCAGCGCCATGGATCACTCGTACCGCAGCGCTTCGGCCGGCGAGGTCGCGGCCGCGCGCATGGCGGGATAAATGGTGGCCAGCGCCGTGACCACCAGTGCGCTGCCGGCGACCAGCAGGATATCCATGCCATGCAGTTCGGAGGGCACCTGCGTGATGTAGTACACATCGGAGTCGAACAGCTGCAGTCCGGTCACCCGGTCCAGCACCTGCAGGATCACTCCGACATTTCTGGCGATCAGCACCCCGAGGCCGACGCCGGCCAGCACTCCGAGCCAGCCGATCATCAGGCCCTGCGCCACGAATACCATCGCGAGCGCACGCGGACTTGCGCCCAGCGTGCGCAGGATCGCGATGTCGGTGCGCTTGTCGTTCACCACCATGACCAGCATGGCGACGATATTGAAGGCAGCCACTGCGACGATCAGCAGCAGGATCAGCGCCATCATCGTCTTCTCGATCTTGATGGCGCGGAAGTAGCTGGCATGGTCCTGCGTCCAGTCACGCACCGTGAGCAGTCCGGGCCAGCGCGAATCCAGCACCGGCCGCAACCGGGCTGCCATGGCCGGGGCAGACAATGCATTCGCGAGCTGGACCGACAGGCCTTCTGCGCCACTGCGCGCTGCGCCCAGATCATCCAGTGCAACAAGGCTGGCATAGGCCAGCGTGCCGTCGTGATCCTGGATGCCGGCCTCGAACACACCCACGACGGTGAACTCGCGCAGTCGTGCCTCCGGCAGCGCACCGTTGCTCACGGCGGGCACCAGCAGTGTCACGGGATCGCCGACCACTACGCCGAGCTGCTCGGCGACCAGCCGTCCGAGCACGATGCCCTCGCCCGCCAGCATGGGAGCAAGTTCGCCTTCGACCAGCAGCTGTTGCAGTTCCCGGGTCGTGGCAGGACCTGCGCCGCGCAGCATCAGCGGCAGCATCTCGCCGTCGCGCACACCCAGCACCTGCAGTTCCGCGTAGCTTTCCACGGCGCCGCCACCAACCACCGCGGTGACCTGCTGCTGCACCTGGGGCCAATCCGGGCGCTGCGTCCCCGCGGCAGTGACGCGAACCGGCGCGGACAGTGCCAGCAGCCGGGTGCGCAGCTCGCTCTCGAAGCCATTCATCACCGACAGGATCACGATCAGCGCGGCGACGCCCACGCCCACGCCGGCCAGCGAAACCCAGGTGATAAAGGACACGAAATAGCGATGGGTCCGAGCCCTCGCGTAACGCAATCCTACAAATAGTGGCAATGGATGAAACATGCGGCGACGCATTTAAGCATGGGTGGGCAAATTGGCGACGCAATTCACGATTTTGGACTCTGGACAGGCCCGGGTGCGCGTGCCCACGGTGGCGCACCGCTGCTATAGTCGGGCCATGAAAACCCCGCTGGCATTGCTGCTGGTGCTCTGCGCCAACCCGTTGTCTGCCGAGACCCTGCTGGTCGGCGACCAGG
>JANPGU010000153.1:0-53508 GCA_031424095.1 Gammaproteobacteria bacterium | reverse complement strand
GTCGCGAAGCGCATCCGGTCCAATGTGCGCGAGCTCGAAGGTGCGCTGCGCCGGATCATTGCCAACGCGCGGTTTACGGGTCAGCCGATCACGCTGGATTTTGCCAAGGAAGCGCTGAAGGATCTGCTGAACCTGCAGGCACGCCTGGTCACCATCGAGAACATCCAGAAGATGGTGGCGGATTATTTCAAGGTGCGGATGTCTGATCTGCTGTCGGAACGTCGCAGTCGTTCAGTGGCAAGACCGCGGCAGATCGCGATGGCGCTGGCGAAAGAACTCACGGCGCACAGCTTGCCGGAAATCGGCAGCGCCTTCGGTGGCCGCGACCATACGACGGTGATGCATGCCTGCAAGCGGGTGAAGGAATTGCAGCAGAGTGAGCCGCGGGTGCAGGAGGATTACATGAACCTGCTGCGCATTCTCACTGGCTGAAACGGTTTTGTATAAGCCTGTGCACAACCCTGTGTGCAAGCCTGCGGATAACGCCGGGATAAAAATGTGGATGGAATTGTCCACAGGCGGCTAACAGGAGAACGGTAGGAAGCCAGTCGTGTTGACCGGACGGAATTTGACTCTAAAGTCATGACCCATAAGGGTTGTCTGATTTATCCTCGTTGTTCACAGGCCTAACAGCAGCAGTAATAGTCTTAAAATAAGAAGATTAAGATCAGGTCCTGACCCTTTCGTATCGAAGCACAAGGTTTGCTCATGAAATTCAGCGCGACTCGCGAACAGATCCTGGGTCCACTGCAGGCCGTCATCGGCGTGGTGGAACGCAAGCAGACCATGCCGGTGCTGGCGAATGTGCTGCTGCAGGCGAAGGGCAATCGCCTGTCCGTGACAGGCACGGACCTGGAAGTCGAGCTGGTCGCCTCCGGTGAAGTGAACGTGACGCAGCCGGGTGAAGTCACCGTGCCCGGACGCAAGCTGCTAGAGATCGCCAAGACGCTGCCGGAGAAAGCGGTTGTTACCGTCACGATGGACGGAGAAAAGATCAAGATCAGCGCTGGTCGCAGCCGTTTCGTACTTTCGACGCTGGCGGCCAGCGAGTTCCCGGTGGTCGATTCCGTGAATGCGCAGCAGGCGCTCACCCTGCCCCAGGCCGAGCTTTCGCGGCTCATCGCCAAGACCCATTTTTCCATGGCGCAGCAGGATGTGCGCTATTACCTGAATGGCACATTGCTCGAAACGGACGGGAAATTGCTGCGAACGGTTGCGACTGACGGCCATCGCCTCGCAATTGCTGAAGCTGTGCTCGCCGCTGGCGAGAAGAGCGTGAATGCGCAGCAGGTGATCGTGCCGCGCAAGGGCGTGCTGGAGCTGCAGCGCATCCTGGGTTCGACCGGAGAAGTCGAAATCATGATCGGTTCGAATCATATTCGGCTCCAGATCGGCGACATTCGCTTCACTTCGAAGCTGATTGACGGCAAGTTCCCCGAATACAGTCGAGTTATCCCGGTCGCACCGACGAAAACAGTGGTCGTGGATCGTGAGTCACTGCGTGCTGCATTGCAGCGTACTGCCATCCTGTCGAATGAGAAATATCGTGGTGTGCGCGTCAGTCTGGTTCAGAACGCGCTGAAGTTGCAGGCGCACAATCCGGAGCAGGAAGAGGCCCAGGACGAGGTCGAAGTCGACTACAAGGGCGAGGAGATGGAGATCGGCTTCAACGTCACCTATCTGCTCGATGCCTTGTCGGCGGTCGATACGGAAACGGTGGAAATAGGTTTGACCGATGCCAACAGCAGCTGCCTGATCCGGTCGCCTGGCACCACGCAGTCACGCTACGTCGTAATGCCCATGCGGCTGTGAGCCGCGACGCCAGCCCGTGAGCCTGGCGTCCCTCAAGGTTTCTGGCCTGCGTTGCCTGTCCGAGGTGGCGCTGGACTTCGGTCCTCGTCTGAATCTGATCCATGGGGGCAATGGGTCAGGCAAGACGTCCATCCTGGAAGCCGTGTTTCTCGTGGGGCGAGGGCGGTCCTTCCGTACGCGCCATACCGAGCAACTCATTTCGCGGGGCAGGGCGAACCTCCAGCTTTTTGCGCAGACGATTCAGCCCGCTCATCGCATCGGGTTCGAGTATCGACGCGACGAGTCCTATGCCGCCCGACTGGATGGCGAGGATGTCCGCAGCCTGGCCGAACTGCCTGGCGCGTTCTTCGTCGAGGTGATCGACCCCGAGGTGCATCGGCTGGTGGAGGGGGCGCCGGGTGAGCGCCGACGCTGGCTCGACTGGGGAGTGTTCCACGTGGAACATGGTTTCCTGGATCATTGGGTGCGGTTCAGTCGGGCGCTGCGACAACGGAACGCGGCGCTGAAGCAGGGCGGCGATGCCAGTCCCTGGGACGTGGAGCTTGCACTTCACGGAGAGCAGGTCGCCATCCAGCGCAGCCAGTGGTTTGAATCCGTGCGTCCATTCCTGACAGAAGCTGTGACGCGGCTGTCCGGGCTCGAGGTAGATTGGAGCTATTTCCGGGGCTGGTCGACCGAGCGCAGTCTGTCGCAAGCACTGGCAGAAGGACTCGACCGCGACCAGGCCCGAGGCAGCACGCTGTCGGGCCCGCAACGCGCGGATGTCCATCTGCGAGTGGGAGGCAAGGCAGCGAGGGAAAGTCTGTCCCGCGGCCAACAGAAACTGGTCGCAGCGGCCATGGTGCTGGCACTGTTGCGGCGACTCCGTGAGCAACAAGCCACGCCACCGACGCTGCTCCTGGACGACCCCGCCGCGGAACTGGATGCCGGGCGGCTGGCGTCCTTGGTTGAGTTGGTAGGTGAACTGGACTGCCAATTGATCATCACTTCCCTGGATCCGGACCTCCGGATCTTCGGCATGCCGGAGCGTGTGTTTCACGTGGAACACGGAGCCGTTCAGCGGCTATAATAATAAGGAGCAGACAACGGGTGTAAAGATGGCCTCTGACGAAGTCTATGATTCCAGTAAAATCAAGGTCTTAAAGGGTCTTGATGCAGTGCGGAAAAGACCTGGCATGTACATCGGCGATACCGACGATGGCAGCGGCCTGCACCACATGGTGTTCGAAGTGGTTGATAACGCCATCGATGAGGCGCTGGCCGGGCATTGCACCCGGGTCCAGGTAGTCATCCACGCTGACGAATCGGTCACCGTGCGCGACAACGGTCGCGGCATTCCCGTCGACATCCATCCCGAAGAGGGGCGCTCTGCAGCAGAGGTCATCATGACCGTGCTGCATGCCGGCGGTAAGTTCGACGACAGCTCCTACAAAGTCTCCGGCGGTCTGCATGGCGTTGGCGTGTCAGTCGTCAATGCGCTGTCCGATGTGCTGGATCTGACCATCCATCACACGGGCAAGTTGTATACGCAGCAGTACAGGCTCGGCAATCCGGTTGCGCCACTGGCAGAGACGGGTGTCACCAGCGAACGCGGCACCACCATTCGCTTCCATCCGTCGCCAACGATCTTCAACAATATTTCGTTCGAATACGAAATCCTCGCCAAGCGGCTGCGCGAGCTGTCGTTCCTGAATTCCGGCGTGCGCATCGAGCTCAGTGATGAGCGCGACGACAAGACCGAGGTGTTCCAGCACGAGGGTGGTCTGAAGGCATTCGTGGGGCATTTGAATCGCTCCCGCTCGGCCGTGCATCCCAGTGTGTTCTGGTTCAACACCCAGGAAGGTTCCACCGGCGTTGAAGTGGCATTGCAATGGAACGACTCCTATCAGGAGACCATGCTTTGCTACACCAACAACATTCCCCAGCGCGACGGCGGCACACATCTCTCGGGCTTCCGCGCAGCGCTGACGCGCACGCTGAACGATTACATCGAGAAGGAAGCGAAGAAGGAAAAGATCCAGACCACCGGTGACGATTCCCGTGAGGGTCTGACAGCGATACTTTCCGTGAAGCTGCCGGATCCGAAGTTCTCGTCGCAGACCAAGGACAAGCTGGTTTCTTCCGAAGTGAAGGGCGTGGTCGAAACCGCGGTGGGCCAGAAGCTGGCCGAGTTCCTGCTGGAGCGTCCGCAGGAAGCCAAGGCCATCGTCGGCAAGATCCTCGATGCGGCCCGCGCGCGTGAAGCCGCGCGCAAGGCGCGTGAAATGACGCGTCGCAAGGGCGCACTGGATATCGCTGGTCTGCCCGGCAAGCTGGCCGATTGCCAGGAAAAGGATCCCGCACTGTCGGAGATTTTCATCGTCGAGGGAGATTCTGCCGGCGGTTCAGCCAAGCAAGGCCGTGACCGACGTACTCAGGCGATTTTACCGCTGAAGGGCAAGATCCTGAACGTGGAGCGCGCGCGCTTCGACAAGATGATTTCGTCGGCCGAAGTCGGCACGCTGATCACCGCGCTGGGCTGCGGCATCGGCCGCGATGAATTCAACATCGACAAGCTGCGCTACCACCGCATCATCATCATGACCGACGCCGACGTGGACGGATCGCATATCCGCACGCTGCTGCTGACCTTCTTCTATCGCCAGCTGCCGCTGTTGCTGGAGCGCGGTCACATCTACATCGCGCAGCCACCGCTTTACAAGGTGAAGCGCGGCAAGAACGAGATGTACGTGAAGGACGATCTCGAGCTCAATGCCATGCTGCTCAACAATGCGGTGGATGGCGCGGCGCTGTTCGTGACCGAAGGTGCACCGCCTCTGCAGGGCGCCGGGCTCGAGATGCTGGCCCGCCAGTACATGGACGTGCAGGCCATCATCAAGCGCTGGAGTCGCCGCTATGACGCGCGCTTGCTGGAGCAGCTGATCTACACGCCGGTGCTGTCGGCCGAGAGCTTCGACAGCCCCGACAGCTTGCGCGACTGGAGCACGCAGCTGCAGCGGCAGATCAATGCGCGCAACGACTCGAACCGCCAGTACGAGATCAAGGTGCAGGCGGGCGTCGAGGCCGTGGAAGGTGAGGGCGGTCGCGCTGCGCGCATCCTGGTACGGCGGGTGGAACACGGCAGTTACACGGACAAGGCACTGCCACGTGAATTCTTCACATCGGCCGAATATCGGCACATCGCCGAGCTCGGCACGACGCTGGGCGGCATGATCGGGGAAGGTGCTTATGTCACCAGCGGCAATCAGCGCCGTGAGGTGGGCTCGTTCAAGGAGGCCATCACCTGGCTGTTCGACCAGGCGCGCAAGGGCCAGACCATGCAGCGCTACAAGGGTCTGGGAGAAATGAACCCGGACCAGCTGTGGGATACCACCATCAACCCGGAAACGCGGCGCCTGCTGCAGGTGCGCATTGAAGACGCCATTGCGGCCGATGAGATCTTCAACACGCTGATGGGTGACCAGGTGGAACCGCGGCGCGAATTCATCGAGAAAAATGCACTGACCGTGGCCAATCTCGACGTCTAGGGTCGGGTATCAGGAGTGATGCATGCGGACATCCAAATTTCGCAACGCGCTGGTCGCCCTGGCGCTGGGTGCAGGTACGATTTCGGCGGCAATGGGCGCTGACGCGCCCAAACCGATTGCCGGCATCGTCGCACCGAATGTGGTGGTTGCGACGCCCTTGCTGGTCACGGCCGGTCAGCCGGATCGTGCCTCGCTGCTGAAGCTCAAGGCGGAAGGCTATGCGGCAGTGATTTCGCTGGCGCCCGGCAACACGGCGGATGCCGTTGCCGACGAAGCCGAAATCCTGAGGGCACAGGGCATCGAGTTTGTGCACGTGCCCATTCCCTGGCAGGCGCCCGAAGCAAGCCATCTGCAGGCAACAGCGGCCGCGCTCAAACGCTACCAGGGCAAGAAGGTGCTCGTTCATTGCCAGATGAACATGCGCGCTTCAGCGGTGACCTTCCTGTACCGAACCATTTACGCGCAGGAAGAGCCGGCTGCAGCCTGGGTAGCCGTGAAGAAGGTCTGGACGCCGAAAGACCAATGGGCGAAGTACGTCGACGAGCAGTTGCTTGTCAACGGCATCGCCTTCAAGGCCGAATAACCCGCCCGCGGATTCAGTTCGCGGGCACCGTCACGCGATTGTCGATCTGCGTCACGCCTTTCACCTTGCCCGCCACGCTCTGCACGATGGTTCGATCCGCGTGGGTTGGCACCAGGCCCTGCAGGACAACCGTGCGGCCATCAGCACTGGTGACTGCAATACCAAGATTCGAAGTGCGGGTGTCGGCATGCAATGCACTCTCGACATCGCGCACGACGAGCGCTGACTGCTGCGCCGCCTGCTGGTCCTTCACCGGGCGATCCGCCATCGGCCGCACTTCGATGTTGTTGGAGATGCGCGCGCCTTCGGCTGCCTTCTCGGCAACTTTGCCGGCGGCGACTTTCTGGCTTTCAGTATTGACCCCGCCAGTCATCACCACGGTACCCGCATGCGTGAACACCGTGATCTCGCCGGCTGGCACATCCTGGTCGGTCTGCAGCGCCTTGGTCACCCTTGCGGCGGCAG
The DNA here is from genome assembly GCA_031424095.1 of Gammaproteobacteria bacterium. Taxonomy (GTDB): domain Bacteria; phylum Pseudomonadota; class Gammaproteobacteria; order Steroidobacterales; family Steroidobacteraceae; genus ZC4RG30. The sequence goes on along the minus strand of JANPGU010000153.1, from coordinate 47,121 downwards.
CCACAGGGTCCGGCTTCGCGGCAGGCATCGCCGCTGCTGCCGGCGGCAGTTTGTCTGCAGCAAGTTCCTGTGCCTGAATCGTGGTGGCCAGTGCGGCGCCCACCAACAGGGCCACATAGATGGAATGGTGTTTCATGCGTCCATCATTTCCCGCACGGCCGCCCGAAGCTGTCAGGCATGCACGGTGATGCAGGTAGGACAATGCGTCACCGTGACTAGCGGGTGACCACCCCAAGATGGTTCTGGATACGCCTTGGTCCCGCGGCCTTGGCGGCCACGCTTTCCGCTGCGGCCCGGATCCTCTTCGACGGGACGTCGCCGTTCAGGCCGATGAATCGATCGCCTTCAAGCGTCAGTTTCAAGCCGAGACCGGCCGTCCGCTTGTCACGCTGCAGCGCGTCTTGAACGCTGCGCAGCAGTGCCGCCGATTCAGCCTCCGTGGGCGGTGTGCCAGCGGCTTCCACCGTACCCACAATGACGGTTGCCGGCACGGGGGGCGGCTCCAGTGCATCCGCCGCGCTCTTCGCGGCGTCTGCCTTGGCCTGTGCACGCGCCTGGGCGGCGGCCTTGGCCGGATTGTTCTGTTCGAGATCAATGGCGGTGGGCGGAAGGCCGAGTTTCCCCGGTTCCTGCGCGAGCGCATTGCCTGCGGTGACGGCCGCCAGCACCATGGCCAGCCTGAGAGAAATCCGTTTCACAGGCGCCTCCTGAAGGAACGAGCTATGCCGGAATCTTCCGCCGCTACGTTCAGCAGGGCAAGCAATCATCGACCACTTTCCATTCGCAACCTGCGGAGACCAGCCAGATGAACGCAAAGCTTCTTGTCTATCCGATGGCCGCCATGGTGGCTCTTACCGCAAGCGTGCTGGTCCGGCTGTTCCGGGCGCGGGTACGCGCGGTTACCACCGGTGCGGTCGACGCGGCCTATTTCCGCACCTATCAGAATGGCGTGGAACCTGCGGCCTCGGCCAAACTGGCGCGTCATTTCAGCAACCTGTTCGAAGTGCCGGTGCTGTTCTACGTGGGCTGCCTGGCTGCCATGGTCCTGGATCAAGTCAATCTCGTGCTGCTGGTGCTGGCCTGGCTATATGTGGTGGCGCGCGCCATCCACACCTGGGTGCATACCGGGTCCAATCGCCTGCGGCAGCGGATCAACGCCTACTTCGCGAGCTGGCTTGCCCTGCTGGCACTCTGGATTACGCTGGTCGTGCGTGTCGTGGCGAGCTAGGCAGATTCTTCCCGCAGTAGAATCGCGCGCCCATGAACTCGCCGGAACACCTTCCTCCCTCGATCGAGAGCTGCCTGCGCCGCGACCAGTTCCGGCTGCGGCGCGAGCGCGATCGCCTGCGCGGCGACGCGCAGCGAAGCAAGGATGTCACGGCCGCGCAGGCAGCACTGGATGCGAAGATTGCAAGCTCGGTGGCCGCGCGCGCCGCGCGTGCGGCCAGCATTCCCGCCCTGAACTATCCCGAAGAGCTGCCGATTTCGGCGGCCCGCGACGAGATCCGCCGCGCCATCGCGCAGCATCAGGTGGTGATCGTCTGCGGCGAGACCGGTTCGGGCAAGACGACGCAGCTGCCGAAGATCTGCCTGGAAGCAGGTCGCGGCGTGGCGGGAGCCATCGGCCACACGCAGCCACGCCGCATCGCGGCGCGCGCGGTGGCGGCGCGGATTGCCGAAGAGCTGCAGGTGCCGCTGGGACAGCTGGTGGGCTTCAAGCTGCGCTTCCAGGATCGCAGCCGCCCGGAAGGGCTGATCAAGCTGATGACCGACGGCATCCTGCTGGCCGAGACGCAGGGCGACCGCTTCCTCGACAGCTACGACACCATCATCGTGGACGAGGCGCATGAGCGTTCGCTGAACATCGATTTCCTGCTCGGCTATCTCAAGTGGCTGCTGCCAAAGCGTCCCGATCTGAAGATCGTGATCACCTAGGCGACCATCGATCCGGAGCGCTTTTCAAAGCACTTCGGTGATGCGCCGATCATCAATGTTTCGGGCCGCAGCTATCCGGTGACCATCCGCTACCGGCCGGTGGAACTGGACGAGGAAGACGACGAGACCGCAGCGGCGGAGCAGGCCGCGATCCTGGCCGCGGTCGATGAACTGTGGCGCGACCAGACCGGCGATATCCTGCTGTTCCTGAGCGGCGAGCGCGAGATCCGCGAGACGGCGGAATCGCTGCGCAAACATCATCCGCAGGGCTGCGACATCCTGCCGCTGTACTCACGCCTGGCGCAGGACGAGCAGGAGCGCGTGTTCCGGCCATCGGGCCGGCGCCGCATCGTGCTCGCCACCAATGTGGCCGAGACCTCGCTGACCGTGCCGGGCATCCGCGCGGTCATCGACACCGGCGTGGCGCGCATCAGCCGTTACAGCCATCGCAGCCGGCTGCAACGCTTGCCGATCGAGAAGATCTCGCAGGCTTCGGCCAACCAGCGCACCGGGCGCTGCGGGCGAGTGGGGCCGGGCATCGCGATCCGGCTGTATTCGGAAGAGGACTATCTCGCGCGCCCGGAATTTACCGAGCCGGAGATCCAGCGCACCAACCTCGCGGCGGTGATCCTGCAGATGCACGCGCTGAAGCTCGGCGACATCGAGGCGTTTCCGTTCGTGGAACCGCCGGATGGTCGCTATGTGCGGGATGGGCAGCGGACCCTGCGTGAGATCAATGCGCTGACCGACGCCGGCACCCTGACTGAGATGGGTCGGCGCCTGGCGCGGCTGCCGCTGGATCCGCGGCTGGGTCGGATCCTGCTGGCGGGCGTCGACGAGCGCTGCCTGGAAGAAGTCGCCATCATCGCCGCGGCGCTGTCTGTGCCGGATCCGCGCGACCGGCCCGCGGACAAGCAGACCCAGGCGGACCAGAAACACGCGCTGCTGCGCGACGAGAACTCGGACTTCCTGTCGCTGCTGAAACTGTGGCGCGCCTATGCCGAACAACGCGAGCATCTGTCGCGCGCCAAGCTGCGTGGCTGGTGCCGTGACAATTTCCTTTCCTACCTGCGGCTCACCGAATGGCATGACGTGCATGGCCAGGTGATGGAGGTGGCGAAGGGTGAACTGGCGTTGAAGCTGAACGGCGAACCAGCCAAGTACGAAGCCATCCACAGGGCATTGCTTGCAGGCTTGCTGTCGCAGGTGGCGCAGCGCAAGGAGCAGGCCGAGTATCTCGGCGCCAACGGCACCAAGCTGCACATCCATCCGGGTTCCGGACAGTTCAAGGCCAAGCCGCCGTGGATCGTCAGCAGCGAGCAGGTGGAGACCACCAAGGTCTATGCACGCAATGTCGCGCGCGTCGAACCGCTGTGGATCGAGCAGGTCGGCGAGCATCTGATCCGCCGCCAGCATTACGATCCGCACTGGGAAAGACGCGCCGCACGGGCCTCGGTGTACGAACGCACCACGCTGTTCGGTCTGACCCTGACCACCGACCGGCGCATCGCTTTCGAGCGCATTGATCCAAAGGCGGCACGAGAGCTGTTCATACGGCATGCATTGGTCCGTATGGAATACGATAGCCGCGCTCCCTTCCTCGCCCACAACCTGCATCTGCTGGAGGAAACCGAGTACCTGCAGCAGAAAGGCCGCCGCGTGGACCTGCTGGCCGACGAGAGCCGGCTGTATGAATTCTTCGATGCGTGCGTGCCGGAAGGCATCTCGACCGGCGCGGCGTTTGAGAAATGGCGAAGGGAAGCCGAGGCCAAAAACTCCAAACTGCTGTGGCTCACCGAAGCCGACATCGCCGCCAGCGACGCCATCCTGGAGACCGACAAATTCCCCGATCACCTCTCCGCCGGACCGCTGGTGGTGCAGCTCACCTACCGCTTCGAGCCGGGTCAGGAAGACGACGGCGTGTCCGCGATCATCCCCCTGCATGTGCTCAACCAGTTGCCGGAAGAGCCCTTTGCCTGGCTGGTGCCGGGCCTGTTCGAAGAGATGCTCACGGCGCTGGTGCGCTCGCTGCCGAAGAACCTGCGCGTGAATTTCGTGCCGGTGCCGGATGCGGTGGCGAAGGTGCTGCCATTGCTGGACCAGGGCCGCGGCTCGCTGCCCGCGCAGCTGGCCGACGCGCTGTCGCGCACCGGCGGCGTGCGCGTGCCGCGCGACGCCTTCCGCGAGGATGTGCTGCCGCCGCATCTGCGCATGAACTTTCTGCTGGTGGATGATGCGCAGAAGTTGATCGCGCGCTCCCGCAGTCTGCGCGGGCTGCGTGACCGGCATGCGGGTGCTTCGGCGCAGGACTATGCAAAGCAGTCCCAGCTCACCACCGGCGCGCGCAGCTGGGACTTCGGTGACCTGCCCGCACAGCTCGACGCCGTGCCCGGCGAACGCAAGCAGGTGGGTTACCCCGCGCTGGTCGATGAGGGCGAAACCGTTGGCCTGCGTGTGTTCGCGACACCGCCGGAAGCGCGCATGAGCCATGAGCGCGGTACCGCGCGGCTGGTGAAGCTGTCGATGGCGCGTGAGTTCAAGTCGCTACGCCGGGACCTGGCGGTGAACGTGCAAGGGGAACTCGTCTACCGCGGCCTGGCCGCGCATCCGCTGCTGAACAAGGAACTGGTGGCCGGGCGCGACCTGCGCGACGACCTGCTGGATCGCGTGGTGATGACGGTGTTCCTGGAAGGCCGCGAACCGCTGCGCAGCGCCGCTGCCTTCGATGCGCGCGTGACCACGCAGCGCGGCGGCCTCGGCCTGCCGGCGCAGGAACTGGGGCGCGCGGTGCAATCCGCGCTGGAAAGACTGGGCCGGATACTGGCGGCATTGCCGAAGGCCGCCGCGCCTGCCGCCGCTGACATCCGCGCGCAACTTGCCTGGCTTGCGCCCGCGGGCTTCCTGCTGGTAACGCCTGCAGAACGATTGAAGGATTTTCCCCGCTACCTGCAGGCCATCGAGCAGCGGCTGGAAAAGCTCAAGCTCGATCCACGGCGCGACGCACAGCTGGCGGCGGAGATCGCACCGCTGGAAAGCCGCTATCGCGAACGCGTGAAGGCCGAGCGCGGCATGCTGCCACCCGGCGGGGATTCCTTCCGCTGGCTGCTCGAAGAACTGCGTGTTTCGCTGTTCGCGCAGCAGCTGAAGACCAAGGTACCGATCTCTGCCAAGCGGCTCGCCGATGCATGGGCGGAGCGCGAGCGCATGCGGCCAGACTGAGAGGAGCGGGACCTACCGGGGTCGCAAACGCTGCAGCAGCGCGAAGCTCTTGCGCGCCGTGGCAACCAGCAGCATCGCCCGGCCGGCCAAGCGCAGCATGCGACGCGGTCCGATGAACAGCGCAAGGGCCGCCCCACCAACCAGCAGCACCGGCTTGCCCACAAAGGGCCGCACTTTCAGCAGCACATTGTCGACAGTGCGCACCCCGGATTCGATGGGCTGCATCGCGATGCCCAGTTGCGCGCGTTGCGCAGCCGCCTTGCGCTGCAAACTGGCGCGCCGATCTGCAAGCGTCCGCAGGTGTTGTTTCATCGTGTCAGTCCCGGTGACCGAGATGTTCCCGATCGCGTTTGAACTCGGCGATGGTGGCGTCGAATGGCCGCGGGCCGTTCTTCAATTTTGAGCGCAATACCAGCGCGGCCAGAATCGCCAGTGCAAAGAAGAAGCTCACCATCAGCACCGCCACCAGCAGGCGATGCGTCTCCCAGAAGGCGAAGATCAGCACCAGCGCGCCAAGGAACAGGCCAATTCCGGCGGCAAACAAGGCAATGAATGCCCACACCAGCAGGTCGGCAGCGCGGCCGACCTCTTCGTGCAGTTCGGTGGAGATGATTTCCAGCCGGGTCTGCGCGATGGCGAGCAGCGTCGACAACGCGTTCTTCAACGACCCGATCAAAGTGCCCACCGGACCGACTTGCGCCTCCGGCTCGTCGTACGACACCACGTCCGTCCTAGCGACGGCGCAGCAGCAGGCCGATCAGCACCCCGGCAGCCGCGGCAAGGCCCACCGCCTTCCAGGGATTCTGCTTCACGTATTCTTCGCCGTTGTCGACCAGCTCGCGCGCCTGGTCCAGCGCATTGTCCTTCACTTCGGCCAGTCGCTCGCGCGCAGCAGACAGCGATTCCGCAGCCTTGGCACGTGCTTCCTGCACCTTTTCACCAGCCTGGTTGGCGGTGGCCATGAGCAGCGCCTCGGCATCGGCGACGACGGTCTGCAGGTCCTGCAGCAGCTTGTCTACCGTGACCTGATTCTTGGTGGCTCTGGCCATGTGCGCGCTCCTCGACGGTGTGGGTACCGATGGTAGTCGGGCAGGAATTGCAGCAGCAAGTTCGCGGCTGCCGTGTATGGCTGTAGGCTAAACGGCAATGCCCATAGCCGAAACCCATGGATTGGCCGCGGATTCGCTGGCGAGCTTCGTCTACCGGCACCCCCGCCTGATGGTGCTGACCGGCGCCGGCGTCAGCACCGAATCGGGTATTCCCGACTACCGCGATGCCGATGGCGCCTGGAAGGTATCGCCGCCGGTGGAATATCCGGCTTTCATGGCGCAGCTTGCCGTCCGCCAGCGTTACTGGGCCCGCAGCCTGGTGGGCTGGCAGCATTTCAGTCGCGCCCGACCCAACGCCGCCCACCATGCGCTGGCCCGGCTGGAACAAACGGGGCGCATCGAGCTGCTGGTGACCCAGAACGTCGACGGCCTGCATGCGGCGGCCGGCAGTTCCAATGTGGTGGACCTGCACGGCAGGCTGGATGTGGTGCGCTGCATGGCCTGTGCGCACCGGTTGCCGCGCACCGATCTGCAACGCGAACTCACGGCACGCAATCCGGGCTGGGAAGGCAGGGCTGCACGCATCGGACCGGATGGCGATGTGGATCTGCAGACGCCGGATTTCACGACCTTCGACGTGCCGGCATGCCCGGTGTGCGAGGGCATCCTGAAGCCGGATGTCGTCTTCTTTGGCGAGGCTGTGCCCCGGGACAGAGTCGACCTCGCCTTTGCCGCGGTGAAGTCGGCCGATGCCATGCTCATCGTGGGGTCATCGCTGATGGTGTACTCGGGCTACCGTTTCGCCGAAGCCGCGGCGGCGGCCGGCAAGCCGATCGCTGCGGTGAACCTCGGGCGCACGCGTGCCGACCATCTGCTGACGCTGAAGCTGCAGGTCAGTTGTGCCGAGGCACTGCGCGCGGTGCTCGACGCCGGATCGGATCAGGGCAGGAATTGCACCGACCAGGCCACCAGCACCTGACGCCTGAAGGGGTTGGCGAATTCAAAGGTTTTGGCGGTATCGAGCGCCGCCAGGCCAAAGCCTTTGCCCGCTGGTGATTCCGACACCACCTGCGCTTCGAGCACCTGGCCTTCGGCGTTGAGCAGCAGGTCGACGATGACCACGGCGTCCAGTCCTTCGCTTTTTGCCTTGTCTGGATAGTGCGCAAAGGCGCTGTCACCGCGCAGCAGCTGCAGTTGGGAAACCTGCTCACCGCTGATCCGCAGCGCCTCCGGCCGGTCGAGTTTCTGGGATACGGCGGGAGCGCTGGTGTGCTGCAGTACGGCACCCAGCAGCAACAGTCGGGTATCAAAAGGCTTCGATTGATCCATATATGGAAGTAGTAGAGCGAAACCCGGTCTCAGCGTGGCAAATGCCGTTGCAGCAGTTCCAGTGCCTTGCGTGCGGCTGGGCCCGCAGTTTCACCCTTCACGAGCACCACATACAGGGGCATCTGGCGCAGCCCGCCCACGGCCAGCGGCAAGGGCTGCAGTCGCCCTTGTTTGATGTCTGTCGCCACCAGATGCGAAGGCAGCCAGGCATACGCGAGACCGGCGACCACCGCGGCGCGCGAGGCTTCAATGCCTGCCACCGTCCACCGATGCTGTGCTCCGAGCCAGCCTTCGTCGCGTGCCTGCCGATGCCCGGAATCGCGCACCACCACCTGCGTGTGCAGCGCCAGGTCGTCCAGCGTCAACGCGCGCTGCAGTTGCTGCAAAGGATGCGTGGGCGCAGCGACGGCCATCATCGCCACATCCATCAGCCAGTCGCCCAGGAATCCATTGGGCACGCGCGTGGTCACCACCAGGTCGGCGGAGCCTTCGGTGATCGCATCTTCCGCACCCGAGAGCACGGCATCGGCCAGCGAGAGCGTGGTGTGCGGACAGCTGTGGCGCAGCTCGGCCAGTACTCCAAGCAGGCGGTGCTGCGGAAATGCCGCATCGACCACCAGTGCCAGCTGGCTCTCCCAGCCGGAGTCGATGGCGCGCGCCAATGCCTCGAGGCGGGCAAACTGATCGACGATGACGCGGCTGCGGCGCAGCAGCTCCTTGCCCAGTGGCGTCAGCTGGGCGCGCCGACCCTGCTGTTCCAGCAGCTTCACGCCCAGCGAATCCTGCAGCTGCGCCATGGCATAGCTCACCGCGGACTGGCTGCGGTGCAGCCGGGCGGCGGCCTGCGCAAAGCCACCGGCGTCGACCACCGCCGCCAGCACCTGCCATTGGTCCACGGAGGAGCGTAACGGGGTCATAAAGGATCAGAAAACCTGATATATAAGAGCGATATTTTGCGCTTTTTAATCTGTTCGGTAAATCGCATTCTCTCCCAAGCCGAGCCACCGGAGGTCCCGGCGGGCCGAATTCAAAGGAGAGCGCCATGATCGAGATCCGCAAGAGTCAGGAACGGGGCCAGGCCGACCACGGCTGGCTGAAGAGCCAGCACAGCTTCTCGTTCGCCGAATACTTCGATCCGCAGCATGTGGAATTCGGCGCATTGCGTGTGATCAATGAAGACCGCGTGGCGCCGGGTCGGGGTTTCGGCACGCATCCACATCGTGACATGGAGATCGTCAGCTACGTGCTGGCCGGTGAACTGGCACACCGCGACTCCATGGGCACGGGTTCGATCATCCGTCCCGGCGATGTGCAGCGCATGAGCGCGGGCACGGGTGTGTACCACAGCGAGAACAACCCATCGCTCACTGAGCCGGTGCACTTCCTGCAGATCTGGATCCAGCCGGATCGCAAGGGCGTGACGCCGGGCTACGAGCAGAAGAGCTTCGATGCCGCCGAGAAGCGCGGCCAGCTGCGGCTGGTCGTATCGCCGGATGGCGCAGAAGGTTCGGTCACCGTGCATCAGGATGCGCGCATGTATGCGGGATTGTTCGACGGGCCTGAGACGGCGACCCTGGAAGTTGCCGCGAACCGCAGGCTCTACGTACACTTGGTGCGCGGCGCGCTGACGGTGCAGGGCACGCGGCTGACCGCGGGTGATGCGCTGAAGCTCACCGCGGTCACGCAGGTTGTGATTGGCGCAGGCAACGATGCCGAAGTGCTGGTGTTCGACCTGCCGGGTGATCGTCACTAAAGGCTACTAAAGCCCCTGGCTTGCAGGCATCCTCCGGTAGGCAACTACCGGAGATGATGCATGCGCGACGAGATCAGGCGGACTTCCATCGGAATGGCGATGCTGGTCGCCGCGATGGTGCTGATGGCAGGTTGCAAGGGTCGTAGCGAGGCCCCGCCCGCCGCTGCCGTCAGCGATGCGTGGCCCGCGCTCGTGAATGAATGGATCGACAGCGACTTCAAGGCGAATCCCACCAGTGCCGCCTATCAGGGCCGCCACGAATACGATGGACTGTTTTCCGACTGGAGCGCTGCCGGTCTCGCGGCCGAAACGAAGCGCCTGCAGGACTGGCAGGGGCGGGTGAAGGCCGTAGATGCCAGCAAGCTGGCAGCGCCTGCGAAGTTCGAACGTGAATACCTGCTGTCGCAGATCGACGGCCGCCTGTTCTGGCTGGTGACTGCCGACTGGCCGCACAGGAATCCCACCTTCTACTACCTGGATCCGGGCCTGTATCTCGACCGGCCGTATGCAGATCTCGCCACGCGCATGAAGGCCTACACGCTGTGGGCGTCGAACCTGCCGCGCGCCGCCGCGCAGATCAAGGACAACCTGAAGGGTCCGCTGCCGAGCGCATTCATCGACATCGGCGTGCATACCTTCGGTCCACTGGGCGACTTCCTGGAGCAGGACGTGGTGAAGGTATTCGCCACTGTTAACGATGCCGCGCTGCAGGCCGAGTTCAGGAAGCAGAACGCCGCCGCCACCGCCGCATTGGCCGATCTGCAGAAGCATCTGGAAAGCTTGCGCGCCACGCAGGTCGACGACTTTGCGATGGGCAGCGAATTGTTCGCTGCCATGCTCAAGACCAACGAGCTGGTCGATACGCCATTGGCAGACCTTGAAGCCACGGGCAGGGCGGATCTGGATCGCAACAAGGCTGCACTCGCCGAAGCCTGCAAGGCCTATGCGCCGGGCAAGACCATTGCGCAATGCGTGAAGAAGATGAATGCCTCCAAGCCCAAGGGCGGCGATGCGGTGGCGCATGCCACCGAACAGCTGAAAGAGCTGAAGCAATTCGTGCAGAACAAGCAGATCGTCAGCATTCCCGGCGATGGCGAAGAGGCGAAGGTGAAACAGTCACCGCCTTACAACTCGCAGAACACGGCCTACATCGACATTCCTGGCCCGTACGAAAAGAGCATGCCGTCGTTCTACAATGTCACGGCGCCCGATCCCACCTGGTCGAAGGCCAAGCAGCTGGACTATCTGCCCAGCAAGGCCGACCTGCTGTTCACCTCCGTGCATGAAGTCTGGCCCGGACATTTCCTGCAGTTCCTGCACTCCAATCGAACCAAGTCCATGCTGGGCAAACTGTATGTGGGCTACGCCTTTGCGGAAGGCTGGGCGCATTACGCTGAAGAGATGATGTGGGAAGAGGGCCTGGGCAACGGTGATCCCGAGACGCATATCGGCCAACTCAGCCAGGCCACCAAGCGCGATGCGCGCTTTCTTTCCGCCATCGGGCTGCATACCAAGGGCATGACGCTGGCCGAATCCCGGCGCATGTTCATCGAAGACGCCTACCAGGATGCCGGCACGGCGGAACAGCAGGCTGCCCGCGGTGCCTACGACCCGGCGTATCTCAACTACACCATGGGCAAGCTGATGATCCGCAAGCTGCGTGCCGACTGGTGCGGCAAGCGCACGGGCGCGGATGACAGGGCCTGCTGGCGCCAGTTCCACGATGCGTTCCTGTCGTACGGTGGACCGCCGATTCCGCTGGTGCGTGCAGCCATGATGGAAGAGCCGGTGAAGTCCGCGTTCTAGGCGTCGATGTGCTGCAGCTTGCGCAGGCTGCCGAGACGATAGAAACGGCGCAGCGCTGCGACGGCAGATTGTCGCAGCGCTGGTCGATCCGACGATAGCGTCGTCTCCAGTCGTGTGCAGAAGCGCGCGGCATAGCGGCTGGCGCGCGCATACATGGCCTGACGTGACGCGTCGAGACCGCTGGCCAGGCTGGTTCGTTCGAACAGCACGCGCCGCAGCTCGCGCGGAAAGTAGCCGGGGTTCTGTGCGCGCAGCAGCCACCAGCTCGCGACGTACTTGTCTACTTCTGCCTGCAGTTCCAGTTCCAGTTGCGACACGCCACGGTCGTGGCGGCTGTTCCACATCAGATAGGAGAAGTGGCTGACGCCTTCGAGCGCGGTCCAGAAGTCGGCGATGTTGGTCGCGTTGAGCGACTGCAAAGGATCACGCCGCTGCAGTCGCCGCAGCACGGCGCCGTCAATGTAAACGCCGAGAAATGTGCCGCCGCGCTCATCCACCACGATGAGTTCCTCGTCCTGCGCCAGTCGCCGCCGCTCGTATGGCAGCTGGCGCCGTTGCGTCAGCAGAAACCGCTGCACATCATGACCGCTGCGCGCGTCATAGATGGTCTCGAGCAGATGCTGCAGACGTTGCAGCATCGCGGGTCAGCTGGTCCGCAGTGAGACGGGCGAAGGTGCCACACCGAGTTGCTGCAACAGTCCCTGCGCCCGCGGACTGCCGGTCTTCAGCCACAGCTCGTACAGCCGCAGGATGTCCTTCGACGACCAGACGCGCGCGGTGTCGCTGATTTCGCCGATGGCATCCACCACCGACTGGAACTTGCGCGCGAGCTCGTTGAATACGCCATTCAGGGCACGTCGCGGTCCGGTGGTGTGGGTCGCGGCCAGCGTGCCATACGCCCGGCCGCCCATGGCCACGTGGTAGTCGACGTCAATAAGCCGTCGCTCGAAGCCATGCGCGAAGAAACCGGCGACAAACAGGGATACGTCGCCAAGCCGCTGCAGTGTTGCGTCGCGCTCGAACGGCGTCTTCGCATCCGCAGCCTGGGCCAGCAGCTCCGCCAGGCTGACCCAGCGTTGCCCCGGCCTGGTATCGCCGTGGGAGACCTCGGTGCGGGAATACAGGGTCAGCAGGCTGACCACATAGTGTGCAGTGTGTTCATCCAGTGCCACATGCTGGTGCGACAGTGCATCGCCCAGTGCATCGCGAAAGAACTCCGTGAGATTGCTGACCGGCGTCAGCTTGCCTTCTGCAGTCGAATGCATGCATCACCTCGTCGAATTTCCACTCGCTGCAGATCGTTGCAACTGCTGTGCCGGACTGGCAGAAGGCAGGTATGAGTGACAGCGATAGGCGAAAAGGCGCTGGGGATTGTGACGTCCGTAACACCATTGCAGGTACGGGGCTGACACACTTCGATACGTGTCCCCTAACCAGACAGGCCAGTTGCTTTCCGTGACGGACCGCGCACAACAGCAAGTCGTCGTGCCAGTGGATCAGTTCGCCATCACACAGCGGGATCTGCTGTTCGTGGCGCATCTGAAGGGGAGTCTGGCGCTGTGCTTCAGTGATGAAGTCCACGAAGCCGGCGGGATGCTGCACATGCAGGCCGGACGGCCCGGCCGCGTGAATGATCCGGAACTCACGGACAACACGTTGTCTTCGGACCTGCTGCTGTTGGACCGCTGTCTGGCCGACCTCAAGCGCAGTGAGCCACGCGCGCGACACTGGCAGGCACGCTTCGTCGCCCATGCGGATGTACAGGCCGGCGGTCGCGAACGGCTGCTCGGCATCCAGAGTTTTGTCGAGGCCTTTCTGGACGATGCGGGAATCCGGCTGGTTTCGTGCACTGCCCATGATGGCGCGCCGCGGCTCCTGCAGTTCCGGCCCGCGCTCGGCCAAGTGAGCTGCGAACCGATCCCGAGCCGCGCAGATTCCGCCGGATAGCGAGGCAAGCCCGCGACGGCCGTTGAATGCGGCCGCACCCATGCTAGCCTTGCGCGATGCAAAAACTAATCCTGACTCTGGCCGCGGCCCTTCTCACGACCACTGCTATGGCAGCGGAACCCGAATACGTCACCGTCAAGATGGAGATCAACGTGGCCCGTCCGGCCAAGGAAGTCTGGGCGAAGGTCGGTGGTTACTGCGAGATCGAGAAGTGGCTTGGCCTGGCGTGCAAGATCACCTCCGGTGATGGCGGCATCGGCACGGTGCGCGACCTGGCAGGCGGGCGCGTGCTCGAGATCCTGATTGCGCAAACCGAACTTTCCTACGGCTACACCCAGCCCGTTCGTGAAGGACAGTTCTACAGCCTGTATCACGGCTTCATGGAAGCCCGTCCGGTCACCGCGAAGACTTCAAAGATCCTGTACACGCTGGTGTATGACATCTCCGACAAGGCCGACAAGGCTGCCAAGGATGCGGACATTGCCGGTCGGCGCACGCGCTTCGAAGCTGGCCTGAAGAAGATGAAAGAAATGGCGGAGTCCAAGTAGTCATGCGCATCGGCATCATCATTGGCAGCACCCGGCCCGGCCGCAAAGGTCTGGCCGTGGGCCAGTGGGCCTATGGACTGGCAAGCCAGCGCAGCAGCGCGGAATACGAACTGGTCGATCTGGTCGACTTTGCATTGCCGCTGCTCGATGAGCCCGTGCCACCGGCCATGGGTCCCGGCACCCGCGAACACACGCAGCGCTGGGCAGCGAAGATCGCGAGCTTCGATGGCTTTGTGTTCGTGACGCCGGAATACAACCACGGCCCATCGGCCGCGCTCAAGAACGCGCTGGACTTCCTATATAAAGAGTGGTGCAACAAGTCGGTGGGCTTCGTGGGTTACGGGGCTGCCGGCGCCACCCGCTCGATCGAGATGCTGCGCGCCATCTGCAGCAACCTCGAACTTGCTGACGTGCGGGTCGCGGTGGGGCTGTCCCTGATCCATGACTTCGAGAATTTCTCGAACCTGAAACCCGGCGCGCACCAGGAGAAGATCCTGGCGCAGATGCTCGACCAGGTCGAAGCCTGGGCCGGTGCGTTGCAGCCGCTGCGTAAATCCTGACTCATTCCCGTGCGCGGTTGCTCGCAGTGAAGATGACTGCCAATCGCCTGTGTCTGCTGGTGGCTGTGTGGCTGGTGCTCGCGGCCAACAGCTCGTTCTGGCGCATGTTGTTCAAGGTGCAGGGCCCGGGCTCGCACACCTGGCTGTTCGCCGCGTCGGTGCTGATCGCATTGATCGGCCTGAACCTGTTGCTGCTGCGACTGCTGTCGCCAGGACGCTGCCTGCGGGTGATGCTCACGCTGCTGGTGCTGCTCGGGGTCGCCGCCGGCTGGTTCATGGATACCTACGGCGTGGCCATCGATTCCGACATGCTGCGCAATGCACTGCAGACGGACGCTGCCGAAGCGCGCGATTTCCTGGGCTGGCCCCTGTTGTGGCGCGTGTTGTGGCAGGCCGGAATCCCCATTGCGCTGGTCTGGATGGTGCATCTGCCGTCGGCCAGCTGGCTGCAGTCGCTGCGCGACTATCTGCTCGGGCTCGCAGCCGGCCTGCTGCTGCTGTTCGGCGCGGCATTGCCGATGTATTCCTCGTATGCCTCCTATTTCCGCAACCAGGACGTGGCCCGCTATCTGATTGCACCGGCGAATGTGGTGGTGGGCTCGACCACGCTGCTGCGCAAGACCCTGCGCAGCAATGCGCCCTTCGTGCAGGTGGGCCTGGACGCGCGTCGCCGAGTCACGCCGCCCGCCAAGCCGCTGCTGATCCTGATGGTGGTGGGTGAGACCGCACGCGCGGCTAATTTCTCGCTGGGCGGTTATGCACGCCCCACCAATCCGCTGCTGCAGCAGCGCGATGTCTTCTACTTCAGCAAGGTCCGTAGCTGCGGCACCTCAACCGCAGTGTCCGTGCCCTGCATGTTCTCCGGCGTGCCCCGCGAAGAGTTCGATCTGGCGCATGCCGAGCGGCGCGATACCGTGCTCGACATGCTGCAGCGGGCGGGCGTCGCAGTAACCTGGATCGACAATCAGTCGGGCTGCAAGCGCGTCTGCGCACGTGTGCCATACGAAACCGCGGAAAGCTACCATCCGACTTCCTGCAAGGACGGCGAGTGCCTGGACGACGCACTGCTGTATGCGCTGGACGCCAAGCTGCCTGCCGTGGATCGCGACACCGTGCTGGTGTTCCACGCCATGGGCAGTCATGGCCCCACCTATTACCGGCGCGTACCACCGCAGATGGCCGTGTTCCAGCCCACCTGCGCGACCGAACGCATCGAGACCTGTGCCGACTCCGAGATCGTCAACGCCTACGACAATTCGATTGTGTATACGGACTATGTGCTGGCCGAATTGATCGACCGGCTGGGCCGCAATACGCAGGTGGACTCGGTGCTGTTCTATGTCTCGGATCATGGCGAATCACTGGGCGAGAATGGCCTCTACCTGCATGGCCAGCCGTACCTGATCGCGCCCGATGTGCAGAAGCAGGTGCCGATGCTGATGTGGTTCTCCACCGGCGCCATGCCGCGGCTGAGCCTGGATGCCGATTGTCTGCGCAGCAAGCTCGGGCTTTCCGCATCGCATGACAATGTTGCGCACACGCTGCTGGGGCTGGCGGGCGTGAGCACAACGGTTTATCGCCCGGCGCTGGATTCCCTGCAGGCTTGCCGTCCGATGCGTGTACCCTGAAGCACGGACAGCATTCACCGGAGACAGAAATGCCGCTCTACGACATCAGTGCGCGACGGCTCGACGGCGCGGATCGCACGCTTGCAGAGTTCAGCGGCAAGGTGCTGCTGATCGTGAACGTGGCCAGCCGCTGTGGCTTCACGCCGCAGTACACCGGCCTCGAGGCCCTGTATCGCAAATACAGTGCGCGTGGCTTTGCAGTGCTGGGCTTTCCCTGCAACCAGTTCGGCGCGCAGGAGCCGGGAAGCGAAGCCGAGATCGGCAGCTTCTGCAGCACCACCTACGACGTGACCTTCCCGATGTTCGCCAAGGTCGATGTCAACGGCAGTGCCGCGCATCCGCTGTGGCAGTACCTGAAAGATGCGAAGCCCGGGTTGCTGGGCACCGAGTTGATCAAGTGGAACTTCACCAAGTTCCTGGTCAACCGGCAGGGCGAGGTGGTCGAGCGTTATGCGCCGAAAGACAAACCTGAAGATCTCGACGCCGCCGTAGCAGCGCTGCTGTAGCTGCTCTTCAGGCTGGCGGCCCGGAATTCGCTTCGATGAAGCGCTGCGCCTCTGCGTTGATCTCGCGCGGATCGCGCCCCTGGGTGGAGATGGGCGCGCCGATCACCACGCGGATGCAACCGGCTTTCTTCAGCAGGCCGCGGCGCGGCCAGAAATAGCCCGCGTTGTGCGCCACGGGCAGCACCGGCACGCCGGCATCTGCCGCGACCGCCGCGCCACCGGCACCATAACGACGCGTTTCTCCCGGGGGCATGCGCGTGCCTTCCGGGAACACCACGATCCACTTTCCTTCCGCCAGACGTTCGCGTCCCTGTGCGATCAGATGGCGCACCGCCGCGCCACCACCACCGCGATCGATGGCGATGCAGCGCAGGAAGCGCAGTCCCCAGCCGATGAACGGAAGCCACGTCAGCTCGCGCTTCAGCACCCACACCTGCGGTGGCAGGATCGCCGCCTGCGCGAAGGTCTCCCAGCTGGAAGAGTGCTTCATCAGCGCAACACAGGCGCCAGCGGCCGGCAGGTTCTCCCGGCCCTCGACCCGATAACCCAGGCCGCAGACGATGCGCAGCGCCACCAGCAACACGTTGGCCCAGAGGCGGGCCATCGCGAACCGGCCACGCCAGGGCAGCAGGCCCGCCACGAGCACGAACAGGATCGCGTAGCAGAACGTGAACAGCAGGAAGAAGCCGGTGTAGATCAGCGAGCGCAGGAACTGCACGGGGCCTCCTTGCTCAGGGCAGCTCGCCGCGGCGCGGGGCAGTGCGCACGGTCTCGTAGTGGCCAGGTACATGGGGCGCGCTCGGCAAGGCGTCAACCGCCTGCGCGGAACAACCCAGTGACTGCAGCGCTGCCGCGAGACTGCTGGCAGCGCGACCTGTCAACGACAGCGTGGAATGGAACTGCCCGACGATATGCTGTGCGCCGCTGCCTTCGATGAGCAGGGCATTGTCGCGATGAATCGATGCCGGGGCGCAGGTGAGATCGAGATAGATCTGTCCGTCGACGAGCAAGGCTGCGGCCGAGCGTGCCGTTTGCGCCGAGTGCTTCGCATCCACGGTGGCGATAACGAGCTTGGCGCCGCGCAATGCCTCGGCCAGCGTGTGGCTGGCATCCAGACCACTGGCCTCGATATGGTCCTGCATCAGTTCGCGCGTGCTCTCGGCATCGAGCATCGCGTCATAGGCGCGCAATGCGCAGCCATGCGCCGCCAGCTGCGCACCCAGGCTGCGGCCGCTGTCGCTGAAGCCGATGATGGCGATGGAAGAGGCCGGCGTCAGCATGGCGATCAGGTGTTCATCGATACCGCGCCGCGGCGATGCTGGAAACGCCAGCCATGGGCGGTGCGCACGAAGCTGTCGGTCCAGGTGCCAAGCAGTGGTGCCCCGGCCTTGCGGCCCTTGCCGGGCACCAGTTCGTCATTGGTGCTGGCGATGAACAGCATCACGATCGAATGCCCTTCGGCGGTATCAGGCCCGGTGAGCCGGATGCGGACGTTCAGGTTCAGGTGCTGCGTGACCATGGTCTTCGGTCGCGAGGCGAAGGCGGCAAGGATGGCGTCGACGCCATTGATCACCACATCCGGCACGGTCGGGCGTGCGAAGGTGGCGTCGCTGGTGAGCAGCTCCCCCAGGGTCTGGGTCTGGCCATTGTCGATGCGCGCCGCAAATTCAAGGATCAGGGCGCGGCAGGCTTCAAGGCTGGCCAATTCGTCTGTGGTCATTTTTTGCTTCCCCTTGCTGGAATTCGTATCGTACTCAATAAGACGGCCCCGCCTGCTGCGAGCGAGATCAAGGGGATGGCCATGTCTGCCCATGACAAGTATTCCCACGCTTCCGTCTGGTTAGTGCCGCCTGCCGCACTGCAGGATAAACCCGCAGTCATGGGACTGATTCAGGCTTGCGCATATGTTGGCGGCGATTCTGCGTCGCCGGCAAACCCTGCGCAAATCATGCTTCAATAGCGCACTTTTTTGATGGAGCAGCGAATGATCGAGGCTGGGACAGTGCTGTGGAATCCATCTCCGGAGCGTATCGCGCGTGCCCGAATCACCGACTTCCGGAACTGGCTTGCGGAAAAGCGGGGGCTGACCTTCCCTGACTTCGAGGCCATGTGGACGTGGTCCACCACGGATATCGATGCGTTCTGGCAGGCCTGCTGGGATTTCTTCGGCATCGAGGCAACCCGTCCGCCAACCGCAGTGCTTGGCAAGCGCACGATGCCCGGGGCCGAGTGGTTTCCCGGCGCCGAGATCAACTATGCGCGCCACATGCTGCGGCATGAACGACCCAGCGCCACCGCCCTGCTGCATCTGAACGAGCGCCAGCCGCTGCGTGAAGTTTCCTGGGAAGAACTGGCCGGCAAGGTGCGCATCGCTGCCACGCAATTGCGCAAGCTGGGCGTGAAGCGCGGCGATCGTGTCTGCGCCTACATGGTCAATACGCCCGAGGCGATGATCGCGATGCTGGCCACCACCAGCCTCGGCGCCATCTGGTCGTCGGTGGGGCCGGACTTCGGCACGCCCGGCGTGCTGGACCGTTTTTCGCAGCTCGAGCCCACGGTATTCATCCATGTGGATGGCTACCAGTATGGCGGCAAGCCCTTCGACCGCATGCCGGAAGTGGAGAAGATCCTCGTGCGCCTCACCACGGTGAAGCACGTGATCCAGCACAACTACCTCGAGTCCGACTCGCCGCGCTCTTCCTCGAAGACCATATTGTGGAGTGAACTGCTCAATCACCCACCGGTGTCGCGCACGGAGTTCAAGTACGAGGAAGTGCCGTTCAATCATCCCTTGTGGATTCTGTTCTCGTCGGGCACCACGGGCCTGCCGAAGCCGATCATGCACAGCCACGGCGGCATCATGATCGAACAGCTGAAGCATCTGGCCTTCAACTTCGACATGCGCGCCGGCGAGACCATCTTCTTCTTCACCACCACCGGGTGGATGATGTGGAATTTCCTGGTCAGCTCGATGCTGTCGAATGTGCGGCCGGTGCTGTACGACGGCAATCCCGCCTGGCCCGATGGCGATGTGCTGTGGAAGATGGTGCAGGATTCGAAGGCCAATCTGTTCGGCGCCAGCCCGACCTACCAGTCGATTCTCGAGAAGAACGGCGTTGTCCCCAGGAACAAATTCGATCTGACGCATCTGCAGTCCGTGACCCTGGCAGGTTCGCCGGTTTCGCCGGAGTGCCAGGCCTGGTTCCACGCGAACGTGAAGCAGGAAGCGTGGATCGCGCCTGGTTGCGGCGGCACCGATATCTGTTCGGGTTTCGTCGGCGGTTGCGTGATCCTGCCGCAGCGTGCCGGCGAGATGCAGTCCCGCTGCCTCGGCATCGCGGTGCATGTCATAGGGGATGACGGCAGGTTCGCCATCAACGAAGTGGGCGAAATGGTGCTGAACCAGCCTGCGCCATCCATGCCAGTCGGCTTCTGGAACGACAAGAACGACGAGCGCTACATCGAGACCTATTTCTCCGACTTCCCCGGCATGTGGCGGCAGGGTGATTTCTACAAGATCAACGAGCGCGGCGGCTGCTATGTGCTGGGCCGTTCCGATGCCACGCTGAACCGCTTTGGTATCCGCATCGGCACCTCCGAGATCTATCGCACCATCGTGCTGGTGCCGGGTGTCGAGGATGGCCTCATCGTCAACCTGGACCTGCCAGGCGGCAAGTTCTTCATGCCGCTGTTCGTCAAGCTTGCCGAAGGCCGCGTGCTGGACGATGCGCTGGTGAAGCAAATCAACGACCGGCTGCGCTCCGAATACACGCCGCGCCATATTCCCGACAAGATCTATCAGGTGCCGGCGATTCCCTACACCATCTCCGGCAAGCGCATGGAAGTGCCGGTGCGGCGCATTCTTGCAGGCGTGCCGCTGGCCAAGGCTGCCAACCGCGATGCCATGGCGAATGCAGCGGCACTGGATTTCTTTATCGAGTACGCTCGCAGCCAGAACGACTACAAGATGTAGCGAGGGGCAGATGGCAGATGCACGTATCGTGTTGGTCGACGAGCTGGTCGACCGGCAGCAACTGACCAGCCGCAACTACTTCATCCTCGGGCTGCTGCTGGTCGCGTTGATCTGTGACGGGTTCGACCTGCAGCTGCTGGCCTTCGCCGCGCCAAGGCTGGCGAAGGAATGGGGCATCGCGCCGCAGGCGCTGGGCCTGGTGAGCTCCGCCAATCTGCTGGGCATGATGTTCGGCGCCATGTTCCTGGGCAACATGGGCGACCGCTTCGGCCGCAAGCGTGTGATCGTCTATGGCACCCTGCTGTATTCCGGCATGTCGCTGCTGTGCCTGCTGGCCAGCAATCCGGTCGAGCTGGGCTTCCTGCGCTTCGTCACGGGTCTTGGCCTTGGCGGCGTGCTGCCCAATGTCATTGCACTGACGGCGGAGATCTCGCCGGCCAATCGCCGCGCGCGGCTCACGTCGATTCCCATCATCGGCATGTCATTGGGCAGTGGCATGCCCGCCGTTGTCGCGGCCTGGCTGGTCCCCATCTTTGGCTGGAAGGCGCTGTTCGTGGTGGGCGGCATCGTGCCGATCATCGTGGCCCTGGTGATTGCCTGGAAGCTGCCCGAGTCCGTCCTGTTCCTGACCTATCGCGGCAAGCGTCGCGCCGAGATTGAAGCGCGGGCGCGCGAGCTGGATCCTGCGCTTGCGATCACGCCCGATACGCAGTTCGCGCTGCGGGCGCAGCCGCAGAACGAGAAGCCACGCGGCAGCGTCAGCGACCTGTTCCGCGGTTCGCTGAATGTGACCACGCCACTGCTGTGGATCGTGTTCGCCTGCACGCTGCTGTCGATGCATTTCATCAACAGCTGGATGTCGGTGATGCTCAACAGTGCCGGCCTGAGTGAGCAGCAGACCGCGTTCACCAATGGCGTACTGCACTGGGGCGGCACGATTGCAGCGATCATTACCGTGTTCGTGCTGGGACGACTGGGACTGTACTGGGCACTCACCTTGCTGCTGCTCGGCCTCGCCGGCTGCCTCACCATCGCAACCACCGGTTTTTCGTCGGCGCTGCTGCTCACGGCTGCGGTGACGATGGCCGGCTTCGGCATCGTCGGCTGCCAGGGTGTGCTCAATGCATCGGCAGGTCTGATCTATCCTGTGTCATGCCGGCCCACCGGCGTCGGTGCGGCGCTGGGAGTAGGGCGCATCGGTTCGCTGAGCGGGCCACTGGTGGGCGGCTATTTCATGGCGCAGCATCTGCCCATCCAGCGGATGTTCTATGTGCCACTGCTGCCGCTGACGCTGGCGGTGCTGGCAATCGTCGTCCTGCTGGCGCGCAAGGTCGACATCCGCAGTGAGGTGCGGGGCGCCGGTCACTGACCCAGGCGCCCGCGCGTTTCAGCGCAGGAACTTTCCGGCCATGCCGAGGATGTCGTCCAGCGGATTGCCATTGCCGTTTGCATCGAGCATGCCGGCAAGTCCGCCTGGTGCTGAAGCCTGACCGCCGCCGAGCAGTCCGCCGAGCAGGCCACCCAGTCCCCCGCCGCCCGGTGCAGCATGTGCCGCATTGTTGCCATGCTGTTTCGCCATGTAGCCCGCCGCCATCATGGCGATGATGGGCAGCAGCTTGCGCAGCAGGGCCGGATCAAGCCCGGTTTTCGTTGCCGCATTGGCAGCGACCGCACGACTGGTGTCCTTGCTGCCAAAGATCTGTCCGAGCACATTGTTGCCGAGGCCGACATCGGTGGGCCCGGGCGCCAGCACATTGTCGAGCAGCCCGCCGCCGCCAAGCTGGCCCAGCAATCCGCCGAGCCCGCCAGCACCGGCCTGCGCCTGCTGCTTCTGAAAGCCGCCCAGAATCGCCGGCAGCAATGCGGCCGCGCCACTCTCTGCCTGTTGCGGGCTGACGCCCAGTTCGCGTGCCACGGATTGCACGCCGCCCATCTGGGCGAGAATGTCTGAGATCTGCATGATGGGCTCCGGAGTTGGTGGAGCATTGTCCGCCGGAAAATCCGGCGCGTCCATGGCGCTACAGGGACAGGCGCAGCGCCAGCTGGACGATGCGGTCGCGCGCGTGCGGATCTTCACCGAGCATGAAGCGATTGTTGAAGGTGCTGTCGATCTGCATCCATTCACCCATCAGTTCGACATGCTCGCTGATCGTGTAGGTCCAGCCGAGAGTCAGGGCGTCACCGTCTTCGGGATTCAGTGGAAAATTGGGCTGCAGTCCCGCGTGCACCTGGAAGTCATCGTAGCGGACGGCCAGTCGATGACGTCCGAACTCGCGCGCCACCAGCAGGAATGCCGCCTTGAACTTCCAGCTGGTTGAAGGCTCGTCCGCGAAGGTCTCGCCCTTCAGCCATTGCGCAATGATGGCGAGGCCCGCCGGGCCATCGTAACGCATGCCCAGTGAATCGAATTTCGTCCGCCAGGCAAAATCGCTGATGCGCTCTTTATAGTCGCCAGGATCGGCGCGATTGTCGTAATGCAGCGCGCGCAGCTCCACGCCACTGTCATGCGTGAGATAGGCGCTGACATGGTAGCCGGGTCGATGGTCTATTTCCGAAAACAGCACGCGCTGCTCGCGGTCGCCGAAGGCGAATGTGCCAATGCGACCGAACAGCGGCGTCTGGCGATCGTTCAGCGAAAAGCCGCGATAGGCCACGATGACGCCAGCGGGATCATTCCAGCCGAATACCGCGGCCTGTGCGCCGAAATCGTATTGTCCGCCTGCAGCCATGCCCAGATGATCCAGTCCATAGGCCACACCGATGGTCCTGAGTTCTTCACCGACCCAGGTATTCAGCGCCGAGCTGCTGATGGTGTAGGGATTGGTCCAGCCCGGTGCGCGGTGCTCCAGGGAGATGGGCGGATAGAACGCGCCGATCTTGAGGTTGGAACGCCATTGCGTGGTCGGCACCGGGCGCCACTCCAGCCATGCTTCGGTGACGTCGATGGCATTGTGATCGTCAAGACTCCAGGCGGAGAGATCGACACTGGCATGCCAGTCGTCTCCGGGTGAGCCACGCCAGGCAAGGCGCGCGCGCCCGAGCTGCAGGCCATCGTCATCGGCGTCATAGCGCAGCTTGCCAAGACCGCCATCCAGGTACGAATTGCGGCCATTCGAATCGACCAGGCGCAGATCGAGACTGGCCTCTACCTCCGCCCGCAGGCAGGGCGACAACACCAGGGCCAGCATTGCGGTTCCGATCGCACGCATGTCAGTACGCATCCCAGTTGGCAGGAACCTGTGATTCCGGACGCAGCCGCAGCGGTGCAGCGATGCGCAGGGTGAGATGCGTTTCGGTGACGGCGACCGTAATCTGCTGCTCGATCAATGGCCGCGTATCGCGGGCCAGTGGATGCCAGATCTGCACCGTGTATGCGCCGGGCTGGACATCCGCCGCATGGAACGCGCCGCTGCTGTCGGTGCGGCCGTAGTACTGCGCGTCGACTACAAAAACGTAGGCGCGCATCTGGTCGTGGATATTGCAGCCCAGCGTCACCACACCCTTGTGAGCGAACTCCACCGGTGGATAAGGCGTACCGCGATACAGCGGCAGCTGGAACCGCTTCGCCGGGGAGAATGAATACACCTGATGGCGTACGGAATCGCTGTTGGGAAAGACAATCCTTGATCCGGTGGGAACCACCAGCACATGCGGCGCGAACTGCCGGTCGACCTGATCGATCTGTGCGTCCACCGGATGCGCCACGGGGCGCGCAGCATCCGTGCTGCGCAGCAATACCACGGTGCCGGCAATGGCCGCTCCATCCGGGCCGACCAGACGCAGCGCCAGCGGCGCAGCGAAAGCATTCGATGCGAGCAATAGCGCCAGTGCCTGGAATACAAGTCGCATTTTGAACTTCTCGAGATCGCGCCTTGCAGGTCAAGTAACTAGGATCAGGGCAACCATTGAAGCGCATGCCATGCTGAGCTTTCGCAATAGACTTCTCATACTGTTGATCGGCCTTGTGGTCGGCGCCCAGACTGTGACGCTGTTCACGGCATTGGCGCGCTCGGCATCCACGGAGCGAAAACGGGCGGATGAGCAGCTGGTCGCCGGTGCGCACATTGCAACCCAGCTGCTCGAATATCGCGAACGCCAGCTGGCCAATGCCGTAACCGTGCTGGTGTCCGACTACGGCCTGCGCGATGCGGTGGCCTCCGCAGATGCGCCGACGCTTGCATCCGCGCTTGGCAACCATGCGGCCCGCATCGGTGCGCAGCTGACGCTGGCGCTGGATCTCGACGGCAAGGTGATCGCGCACGGTGAAGGCACCGTGGATATCGATCCCGAGCTGGTGGGGGCATTGAACCGCGGCATGCAGCGCAATGCGCGCGGCGCGCAATTCGTCATGTCGCGTACCGGCGTTTACCAGGTATTCACCGCACCGGTGCTGGCGCCCGATGAAGTCGGTCGCGTCGCGCTCGGGTTCTCGGTGGACCGGCAGCTGGCGGAAGAGCTGCGCAAGCTCGTGGGTGTGGAGGTCGCATTCCTCACTGGCACCGAGGGTGCGGCGCGCCTGACAGCGGGCACACTGAGCGGCGGAGCAGCAGATCAATCGATCGTCGTGCCCGTACGCAGCTCGGCGGCGGTGATCGAATTCGGTGGTGTGGAATATCTCGCCACCGCAACGCATCTCACCACGGATGCGCCCATACTCGACATCGCGCTGTTCAAGCCCATGCGCGAGGTGAATGCGCCGTTCAGGCAGCTGGCCCTGAATCTCGGCGTGATCATCGGCCTGACGCTGGCGGCGGCGATCATCGCTGGCGTCTATCTGGGTCGCAGCGCAGCGCGTCCCGTGCAACGTCTGGCGGCCGGCGCGGCCCGCGTAGCCGCTGGTGACTACTCGCAGCGCGTGGAAGCGGCGGGCGGCCAGGAGCTTGCGCATCTGGCTGAATCGTTCAACAGCATGCAAAGTGGCATCGCGGAACGCGAGGCCGAACTGCTGCATGTGGCGCGCCATGATTCGGCCACCGGGCTGCCCAATCGCACGCATCTTGCTGAATGGCTGACCGCGCGCCTGCAGCCGCCTGGCGCGGCGCGGATCGGCGTGGTGCAGATTGCCGTTACCAACCTGCAGGAGATTTCGGCCACGCTGGGCTTCGAGATCGCCGAGCGCCTGGTCAGTCACCTGGCGAAGCAGTTGGCGAACATGAGTGAAGGTCGCGGCCTGGTGGCACGGCTCGACACGGCGGACTTCGCGGTTGCCATCGAGCTCGCCGCCGACGGGGATCTCGCCGGCGTGGCGCAGCAGCTGCGCGACTGCTCGAGCAGTCCGCTCACCACCGCCGGCATTACCCTGCAGGCTGCCGTGGTGCTGGGCGTTGCGCTCGCGCCCCGCGATGCGCTGACCGCAACCGAAGCACTGCGTTGTGCGCAGGCCGCGATCGAAGCTGCCATCCTGCAGCGCACCAGCATTGGAACCTTCGCGATCTCCTCGGATGAAGCGCAGCGGCGTCGCCTGACGCTCGGTGCGGATCTGCCACTGGCCATGCAGTCCGGACAACTGTTCCTGACCTTTCAACCCAAGTCGCGCCTCGCGGATCGCCGCATCACCAGCGTCGAAGCGCTGGTGCGCTGGAAGCATCCGGCCTTCGGCCTGGTGCCACCTGGAGAATTCGTGCCGATCGCGGAGCGGACCGGCGCATCGGGCAGCCTGACGCGCTGGGTGCTGCACGCAGCGCTGCAGCAACTGGCAACCTGGCACCGCGAAGGCCTGCCGCTGGAAGTCGCGGTCAACCTTTCTGCCGCGGACATACTCGACACGAGTCTGTTGCAGTACATCCTCGAAGCGCTGCGTGATGTACGCGTGCCGGCGGGTTCGCTGACGCTGGAAATCACCGAGAGCGTGCTGATGCACGAGCCGGAGATCGCACGCCGCAATATCGAAGTGCTGCGCGTGGCGGGCGTGCGATTCTCCATCGACGACTTCGGTACCGGCTACTCGTCACTGTCGCAGCTCAAGGAACTGTCGGCGGATGAACTGAAGATCGACCAGTCGTTCGTGCGCAGCACGATGCGTGGCCCGGAACATGTCGCGGTACTGCGCGCCATCGTTGAAATGGCGCATGGCCTGGGCCTGCGCACGGTGGCTGAAGGCGTGGAAACCGAAGCGCAGTGGAACCTGCTGGCCGGCCTCGGTTGCGAATATGCGCAGGGCTACCTGATCAGCAAGCCGGCAACGGCCAGCGATCTCGAGCCGCTGCTGCGTGCCAGCCGCGCGACCGTTCCGCTCACGGCAGTTGCTAGGAACGAGACGGCGCGCGTCCGCGAACTGCGGCGATCCTAGGCCTTCTTCGGAATCTGGTCTCCGGGCACCCACCAGCCATGGATCTGGCCCACGATGCGGGTCGGCAGCTTTACCGTGGCAATCGGCCCCTGATCGATATGCTCGGCATCGAGGATGACGAGATCGGCGCGGCCATTCTCGTTGGCGTAACTCGCCACACCCATCAGGTAGCCGCTGCCTTCCGGCGCGTTCCTGTTTTTCGGCGCAAAGCAGGCTTCGGCAAGGATCGCGCCTTCGCCGCCGCGGTACAGCTGGGAGGTGCGGTTCTGCACGTCGAAGCGGGCGTAGCAGGAAGCGGGTCGCTTGCTTGGATCCTTCGGATCCGGATCCGGGCAGGGCAGGAAGCCATAGCGGTAATGCGCCGTGTTGTAGCGATCGTCCTGCCGCGGCAAGGCGCCCATGTGATTGGGGAACAGCGTCTCGATGCCGTAATCCTTCGGCGTCTTCCCGCTGAGATCCACCGAAAGACGCGTGATATGGCTGGCGCCGCGCACCGGATCCCAGCGTGAACCATCGCGCATCGGCATGAACGGGAAGGGATTCGACAGCGACATCTCCACGTCCACGATGAGCTTCTTGCCATCGTCATAGGCGCCCATCACATGCGTGGCGCTGCGTTCTGGCCCCTTGATCCAGCGGATGTCCTTGCCATCGCCACCGCGACGCATGAAGCCGAAGTACGTGGGCTGGCCAGGATTCCACGACCAGTGGATGCCGCCGGCCTCGACCTGCTTCTGGTCGAACTGCAGCGGAATCGCATAGAACACGATGTAGTTTTCGGTGACCGCGAAGTCGTGCAGCATGCCCACGTAGGGCACCTTGACCCACGCATCCCACACCTTCTTGCCGGCGGGCGTGAATTCGAAGATGTTGATGTCGTCGGTATTGAAGCCCTTGGCTTCATAGCCGAAGGCAATCATGTTGCCGGTCTTCGAATCGATCTTCGGATGCGCGGTGAAGGCGGCGCTCTGCATCTGGCCATTGAAACGGTACACCGGATCGATGGTGGCCAGCGTGTTGAGATCCATCGCTGCGGGCGGGCTGTCTTCCTTCAGCGCCAGCAGCATGCCGTTGTGCGGGATGATGTGCGTGTTGTGCGTGCCGCGGCTCTTGCCCTTGACGCTGGGGTCGTCCATGTACTGGTTGCGGTACATCGGGAACAGCAGCTTGCCGGCCTTTTCCTGCGCCACATAGCGCTCGTTGCGCACGAAGCGGCTCTTGTAGCTGACATGGCCATTCTCGAAGCGGAACATGCTGACATGGCCTTCGCCGTCGAAGGGAATGTTGCCCGGGCGCAGCGCGTACTGCGCATCGGGGCCGGTGCGATAGAAGGCGCCGTTGAGATCGGCCGGAATCCTGCCTTCGACTTCGCAATCGGTGATGTCCATCTCGACGCGGAACAGCTGCGGTCCGCGTGCCGGCGGTGGGCCGTAACGATCGGTGATGTCGCTGCCGCGGGGCGGCCCGGGGGCGGGTGCGGGCGGCTGCTGGGCGGCAGCGGCGGTGGCTGCGAGCGCCGCGCCCATGCCGGCGGCGGCACCGATGGCGCTGCCCATGAACTGGCGTCTATCTACCGCGGCAACCGGGCCGGTTGCTTCGTTCTGCGTGACATCTGTGTGCTGGCCGCTCATGGCATCCCCCGATGTTGTTGTGAACGCAAGTGTCGCAGAAACCGGCGCAGGCGGCGAGTCAGCCACGAGCGGGGTTAATGCGGCCAGGCGCCGATAACGGTACCCATTGCCGTGAAATTTACGATCTGGTAACCGGCATTGATGAACCAGAGCTTGAGCGGCCGCTGCTCGAACAGGTAGATCACGCCCAGCGCCGTAGCGATGAAAAACACGCCGGTGAACAGGCCCGTGTGCAGGCCGCCCTGCCAGCTGCCATTGCCGCCGAGCAATATGGCAAGGCCGGCGGCACCGACGAGGTTCAGCGCATAGGCGCCGCCAAAGGTGACGGCCATGCTGACCTGTGCGCCTTTCTCCTTGGTCATGCCGGTGAGCTGCATCCACGGCTTCTGGAACAGTGGTCCGTACCACAGTCCACCGATGACAAAGCCCGACAGCGCCGCGACCAGCACGCTCAGCCAGTTCAACGATGAGAAATGATGCATGGCGACTCCTTGCTGTGAATTGTCGTTGCGAGTTAACCGGGCAGTCGAGAAAGATCGGCGATGCCGGTAAACAGCTCGCGCAGTGTGCCGAGCATGGCCAGCCGGTTGGCGCGCAGCTGCGGGTCCGGATCCATCACCATCACTTCATCGAAGAAGGTGTCGACGGCCGGTCGCAGCCGCGCGAGCTCCGCGAAAGCGGCGGCGTAGTCAGCGGCTGCCAGCAGGCCAGGCACGGAATGCATCACACCCTGCAGGGCCGTGAACAGCATGCGCTCCGCGTCGAACTTGAGCCGCGTGGCATCAATGGCCGCACTGCCAGCATCACCACCGGCTGATTTCTTCAGCAGGTTCGCGATGCGCTTGTTCGCCGCCGTCAGGCTCGCCGCTTCGGGCAGCGCGAGAAAGCCGAGCAGCGCGCGCAGTCGCGCATCGAAGTCCAGCGGCGAGCGCGGTCGCGTGGCGAGCACGGCATCGCAGACCTCGGGGGTAATGCCCGGGATCGGCGCTCCGCCGTCGGGCGGTTCCAGCCAGGCATTGCGCTGCCGTTCCATCATGTAGTCATACACCTGGGTGGCAACCGCATCGCGAGCAGGCAATGGTTTGCCGTTGGCTGGCACCACATCAAATACAGTGTGCGCGCGCAGTGATTCATCGATCAGGTCGACCAGGTCCAGCGGCAGCCGGTGTTCATAGATCATGCGGCCGATGCCGATCGCGGCGCGGCGCAGCGCGAAGGGATCCTTCGTTCCCGTTGGTTTCTGGCCGATGGCAAAGATGCCCGTGAGGGTATCGATGCGGTCTGCCAGTGCCACGGCGAGACCGGCTCTGGTGGTGGGCAGCGAATCGCCGGCACCCCGTGGCTGATAATGTTCAGCGATGGCCGTGGCGACCTCTGCGGATTCACCATCCGCGGCCGCGTAGTAGCGCCCCATGATGCCCTGCAGCTCCGGAAATTCGCCGACCAGGTTGGTCACCAGATCGCATTTGGCGAGTTCGGCGGCGCGGGCGGCCAGCGCCCCATCACCGCCGATCTTCGCGGCGATCGCGCGCGCGAGTGGCGTGATCCGGCGCACCTTGTCGCCGATGGAACCCAGCTGTGCCTGGAAGGTGACGGTAGCCAGCTGCGACAGCCGCGCCGCGAGCGGCAGCTTGCGATCCTGCTCCCAGAAGAAAGCCGCATCGGAAAGCCGCGGTCGCACCACGCGTTCATTGCCCTTGCGCACCACACTGATGTCGGTGCTGTCGACATTGCTGACGGTGATGAACCAGGGCAGCAGTTTGCCGCCGGCATCTTCCACCGGGAAATAGCGCTGATGATCCTGCAGCACCGAGATCAGCAGTTCGCGCGGCAAAGCGAGAAAGCGGTCTTCATAGCGACCAGCCAGTGGCACCGGCCATTCCACCAGTGCCGTGACTTCATCCAGCAGCGCGTCGGAAATCAGGGCCGTGCCACCGTGCTGCGCGGCCAGGCTCACTACGCCCGCGCGAATGCGTTCGCGCCGCGCTGCGAAATCCGCGATCACCTTGCCGCGCTGCTCCAGGGTCTTCTCATAGGCAGCCGGCGACGACAGCTGCAGGAACTTCGCTGCATGAAAGCGATGGCCGCGCGTCTGGTTGCCCGCGGCAACGCCGAGCATTGTGGCCGGTACGACTTCACGGCCCAGCAGCATCACCAGCCAGTGCACCGGACGCACGAACTGCGCGTCGCCCGCGCCCCAGCGCATGCGTTTCGGAATCGGCAAGGCATCCAGCGCTTCGCTGACGAAGCCCGGCAGCAGATCGCGTGCCGCGGCGCCGGGCTTCACACCGGTGAAGCTCAGGCATTCGTTGCCCTTGGGGTCGACTTCGCGGCCCAGTGATTCCAGCGACACGCCGCAGCTCTGCGCGAAGGCCTGCCCGGCGCGTGTCGGTGCGCCGGTCCTGTCGAAGGCGGCAGAGACGGGCGGGCCGCGACGCTGCACCTTCTGTTCCGGGGCGGTAAGCAACAGGCGCCTGATGCGCACCGCGAGACGCCGTGGCGTGGCGAAGGCTTCGACCTTGCCATGTCCCAGCGCCGCGGCATCGATGCGTGACAGCAGCCCATCGCGGAAAGCTTCCGACAATGCCAGCAATGCCTTGGGTGGCAATTCTTCCGTGCCCAGCTCAACCAGGAAATCCGCATGCACACTCATGCCTGCACCGCGTTGCCGGCAGCGGCCATGAGCCTTGCCGGACCACTGGCCAGCATCGGAAAGCCCAGCGCTTCGCGGCTGGCGTAGTAACTCTGTGCCACCGCGCGCGACAAGGTGCGCACGCGCAGGATATAGCGCTGCCGCTCGGTGACTGAAATGGCGCGCCGCGCGTCCAGCAGATTGAAAGTATGCGAAGCCTTCAGCACCTGCTCGTAGGCGGGCAGCGCGAGCTTCGCGGCCAGCAGATCGGTGCAGGCCTGTTCGTGTTCATCGAAATGCCGCAGCAGCACGGCCACATCGGCATGCTCGAAGTTGTTGGCGTATTGTTCTACTTCGTTCTGGTGTAAGACGTCCCCGTTGGTGACACGTCCCAGCGGGCCATCGGCCCAGACCAGGTCGTACATGCTTTCGATGCCCTGCAGGTACATGGCCAGACGCTCAAGTCCATAGGTGATCTCACCGGTCACCGGCCGGCAATCCAGCCCGCCCACCTGCTGGAAGTAGGTGAACTGCGTGACTTCCATGCCGTTGAGCCAGACCTCCCAGCCCAGACCCCAGGCGCCCAGCGTCGGGGACTCCCAGTTGTCCTCGACGAAGCGCAGGTCGTGCACCAGCGGATCGATGCCGATGTGGCGCAGCGAGCCTATGTAGAGGTCCAGGATTTCCTTCGGCGAGGGTTTGATCACCACCTGGAACTGGTAGTAATGCTGGCCGCGGAACGGGTTGGCGCCATAGCGGCCGTCGGTGGGGCGACGCGAAGGCTGCACATACGCCGCGCTCCAGGGTTCCGGCCCGATGGCGCGCAGGAAGGTGGCGGTGTGGAAGGTGCCGGCACCCACCTCCATGTCATGCGGCTGCAGGATGACGCAGCCCTGGGCAGCCCAGTATTGCTGCAGTGCAAAAATCAGATCCTGGAAGGTGGCAGGCGCAACGCCGTTTTTTCGTGTGGCCATAGGGTGTTAGCGCAATCCGGGCGGCAGAACGGCCCGGCAGTATATCGGCTCAATCCCGGTGCGCAGAGGTCCAGAACGGCGCCTGGCGTTGCACCTTTCGAAGGCAGCGCGGTGAGGCATGCTCTACAATGGTGCATCAGTGATGGTGGGGACGGCCATCGTTCTCCTAAGTCATTGATCACAAAGCGTGACGTAGTTGGCACAGCGCCTGCAAAGCACTGAGGTCTGCCGTCCAAGACACAAAATTATTCCCGGAGGAGCTATGACGACATCGAGCGACGTACTGAAGCTGATCAAGGACAAGGAGGTCAAATACGTCGATTTCCGTTTCTGCGATACGCGCGGAAAGGAACAGCACGTCACGGTTCCTCAGCACCAGGTGAAGGAAAGCCTGTTTACGGACGGCAAGATGTTCGACGGTTCCTCCATCGCCGGATGGAAGGGCATCAACGAGTCGGACATGATCCTGATGCCGGATCCGTCCACCGCGATCCTCGACCCGTTCTTCGAAGACACGACGCTGAACCTGCGTTGCGACATCATCGAACCCGCCACGATGCAGGGCTATGAGCGCGATCCGCGTTCGCTCGGTCGTCGCTGCGAGGCCTACATCAAGTCCACCGGCATCGCCGACGGCGCGCTGTTCGGTCCGGAAAACGAATTCTTCATTTTCGACGATGTGAAGTGGCATAGCGCCATCAACAGCACGGGCTACACCATCGAGTCGTACACCGGTGCGTGGAATTCCAATACGGAATTCGCGGACCGTCCGAACCTGGGTCACCGGCCCGGCCTGAAGGGCGGCTACTTTCCGGTGCCGCCCGTCGATTCGTACCAGGACATCCGCGGTGCGATGTGCAACGCGCTGGAAGAAATGGGCCTGGAAGTCGAAGTGCACCACCATGAAGTGGCCACCGGCGGCCAGTGCGAAATCGGCGTGGGCGCAGGCGGCCTGATCAAGAAGGCCGACGAAGTGCTGATCCTGAAATACGTGATCCAGCAGGTGGCGGCGCAGTACGGCAAGACGGCGACATTCATGCCGAAGCCCCTGGTTGGCGACAACGGCTCGGGCATGCACGTGCACCAGTCGCTGCAGAAGGATGGCAAGGCGCTGTTCGCCGGCGACAAGTACGGCGGCCTGTCGGAAACCGCGCTGTTCTACATTGGCGGCATCATCAAGCACGCCAAGGCGATCAACGCGTTCACGAATCCGGGCACCAACAGCTACAAGCGTCTGGTCCCTGGTTTCGAAGCGCCGGTGATGCTGGCCTACTCGGCCCGCAATCGTTCGGCGTCGATCCGCATTCCCTGGGTGCCGAACCCGAAGGCGCGCCGCATCGAAGTGCGTTTCCCGGATTCGCTGGCGAATCCGTACCTCGCCTTCTCGGCCATGATGATGGCTGGCCTCGACGGCATCCAGAACAAGATCCACCCGGGCGACCCCGCGGACAAGGATCTGTACGACCTGGAGCCAGAGGAAGAGAAGCACATTCCGCAGGTGTGCCATTCGCTGGACATGGCACTGGAGCACCTGGACAAGGACCGTGGCTTCCTGAAGGCCGGCGGCGTGTTCACGGACGACGTGATCGATGCCTACATCGCATTGAAGATGCAGGAGGTCACCCGTTACCGCATGAGCACTCATCCTTGCGAAATGGACATGTATTACAGCATGTAGGAATTGGTGCCTGCCGGCCCGGCGCGACATAACGCCGTGCCGGCAGACGCCTTGAATCAATGGGAAATGGGACTATGCTGATGCTGCATGCGCCAACTCGCCTCATTCCTGTTGCTCGGTCTTTCGGTCGCCGCGGGTGCGGCCGATACCTGGCGGTGGAAAGACGCGAACGGCGTGGTGCATTACTCGGATCGACCGGTGCCGGGCGCTACGCTTGTAAAGCTCGGACCACAGGCCACGCCCGCCAACCCGGAAGCGGCAATCATCCTGAAGCCCGATCTGGCGCCAGTGGTGCCAGCGGCGCCGGCTACGATGTCGTACACCGGCTGTGTGGTCACGGCTCCAGCCAACGACGAAGTGTTCAACAACGAGCGCAGCGTGCGGGCCGCAGTGCAGGTCTCTCCGGGACTGCAGCAGGGCCATCGCATGCAGGTGCTGTTCGACGGGCAGACTTATCCGACGTGGCCGGCTGGTTCGCTGTCCCACACATTCATCGATCTTTTTCGCGGCACCCACACGCTGAGCGTGAATGTGGTGGATGCCGCCGGCCGATCGCTGTGCAGCGGGCCGGTCGTTTCCTTTCACGTGCGACTGCCTTCGCTGCTGTCGCCCGCGCGCCAGGCGACCAGGCCCTAGACGGTCGGTCGTACGCGCTGCGCGTTGCGCAAGGTGCGCCGCGATGACGGCGCTGCGTGACCACTCCTATTTTTCGCCACTGTCGCAGTTCGAACCGACCGAGCTGTTCGATTCGCTGTCCACCGGCATCGTGGTGCTCGACGCGCAGCTGTGTCCCATCTACGCCAATGTCAGCGCGCAGGATTTCATGGCAGTGAGCGTGCGCCAGGCGCGCGGGCGTCCGTTTTCCGAACTCTTCTATGATCCGCGGCAGCTGCTCGAAGTGCTGCGCCGCTCGCTGACGAATCTGGAAACCTGCACCCAGCACGAACTGATAGTGAAGGCCATCGGCTCGGCTGCCAATCGCGAGCCCAGCGTGATCGACCTCATCGTCACGCCGCTGGAGGGCCAGGTGACCGGCACCTATCTGCTGCTGGAACTCACCGATGCCACGCAGCGGCAACGCATTTCGCGCGACAACGACATCCTCACCGACATGGACGCCAGTCGCTTGATGGTGCGCCAGCTGGCGCATGAGGTGAAGAAACCGCTGGGTGGTCTGCGCGGCGCCGCGCAGCTCCTCGACAAGGAACTGGCGAATCCGGCACTGCGTGAGTACACAGCCATCATCATCAGCGAAGCCGACCGGCTGGTAGCGCTGGTGGATTCGATGGCTGGTTCAAACAGCCCGCCCAGCAAAGGCATGCTCAATATCCACGAGGCGTGCGAACACGTCGTGAAGCTGATCCGCGCCGAAGCACCGCCTGGCGTGCAGCTCGAGCGCGACTACGATCCCAGCGTGCCTGATGGCCTGCTCGACCGGAACCAGATCGTGCAGGCGCTGCTCAATGTGGCGCGCAATGCCATGCAGGCCGTTGGTGCGCACGGCAAGATCATCGTGCGCACGCGCGTGCGCAGCGGCATCGGCATCGGCAAGGTCCGCCACCGCCTGGTGGCCGTGATCGAAATGGAAGACAACGGTCCGGGCGTGCCCCCG
Organism: Gammaproteobacteria bacterium; assembly: GCA_031424095.1. GTDB lineage: Bacteria > Pseudomonadota > Gammaproteobacteria > Steroidobacterales > Steroidobacteraceae > ZC4RG30. Next base: position 12,052 of record JANPGU010000153.1, on the reverse strand, counting down.
GAACTGATCAAGACCCTGTTCCTGCCGCTGGTCACCGGACGCAGCAATGGCACTGGCCTCGGCCTCGCCGTGGCGCAGGACCTGGCCATCCGTCATGGCGGCATCATCGAATTCACCAGTCAGCCGGGACGCACCGTGTTCTCGCTGATATTGCCGCTCGAGGGCCTGGGCACATGAGTACCGCACAGCTACGCGTCTGGCTCGTAGACGACGACGCCTCCATCCGCTGGGTGCTGGAGCGCGCATTGAAGAACGCCGGCATGTCGCCGCGCCTGTTCGAAGCCGCGGAGACTGCGCTGGCTTCCCTGGTCAATGAGATTCCCGATGTGCTGATGACCGACATCCGCATGTCCGGCAAGTCCGGTCTGGAACTGCTGCGCAATGTGCATGAGCGCCATCCCGAACTGCCCGTCATCGTGATGACGGCGCATTCGGACCTGGGCAGCGCGGTGTCTGCCTATGAGAGCGGCGCGTTCGAATATCTGCCCAAGCCATTCGATGTGGATCACGCGGTGGACCTGGTGCGCCGTGCGGCGCAGGCCAGCGAACGTCCGGCCGATGCCGCAACCGTGGCGCCGCAGATGGCGGAACTGCTGGGCAAGGCGCCCGCCATGCAGCAGGTGTTCCGCGCCATTGGCCGGCTGTCGCGCTCGAGTGTGAACGTGCTGGTCACCGGCGAATCCGGCACCGGCAAGGAACTCGTCGCACGTGCCCTGCATGAGCACAGCCCGCGCGCCAACAAGGCCTTCATCGCGCTGAATACCTCGGCGATTCCCAGCGAGCTGCTGGAGTCGGAACTGTTCGGTCACGAGAAAGGCTCGTTCACCGGCGCCGATGCGATGCGTCGCGGCCGCTTCGAGCAGGCCGATGGCGGCACGCTGTTCCTCGACGAAATCGGCGACATGAGCCTGCCATTGCAGACCCGGCTGCTGCGCGTGCTGGCCGAAGGCGAGTTCTATCGCGTCGGCGGCCAGATGCCGATCAAGGTGGACGTGCGCGTGATCGCCGCCACACACCAGAACCTGGAAGATCGCGTGGCCAAGGGCCAGTTCCGCGAGGATCTGTTCCATCGCCTCAATGTGATCCGCATCGAACTGCCGCCCTTGCGCTCGCGGCGCGAAGATGTGCCGATGCTGCTCAGCCATTACCTGGCGCAGGCCGCCAAGGAACTGGGCGTCGATACGAAGACACTGGCGACCAGCGCGGCAGAGGTGCTCGCACGCCACAACTGGTCGGGCAACGTGCGCGAACTGGTCAATCTGTGCCGGCGCCTCACCGTGTTGGCGCCCGGCAGCGAAGTGCATGTGGACGATCTGCCGGCGGAGATCACTTCGGCAGGCCCCACCGCAACGCCCGCCGACGACTGGGTGTCGGGTCTTGCGAACTGGGCCGACAAGGCTTCCGTGAATGGTGGTCGTCCGCTGCTGGATGAAGCCCTGCCGCAGTTCGAGAAGATACTGATCCGCGTGGCGCTGAAGCACACGCAGGGGCATCGCCAGGCCGCTGCGAAACTGCTGGGCTGGGGTCGCAACACGCTGACCCGCAAGCTCAAGGAGCTGGGGATGGACGACATCCCCGAGTAGCGCTGGCCCGCGCCGGCGCTCTAGGATGGCGCCAATGAAGATCATCCCGGAACTGTTCGAACTCACTTTCCTCGGCAACACGCTGCGTGACTGGCTGCTCGCGGCGCTGGTGTTTGCCGCGACCTTCCTCGTGGTGCCGTTCATTCGTGCCCGCATCCGCGCGCAGCAGCAGCGCTGGCAGGAAATCCACAGTCCGGCGCTGGATCTGCTGTCGCTGCTGGCAGCGCGCACCAGTCGCCTGGTGCTGCTCAGCGTGGCGCTGTATTTCGCCGAGAAGTACCTCACCCTGCCCGAGCAAGTCGACGGCGTGTTCGACGTCATCATCGTGTGCGGCATAGCCGTGCAGATGGCGCTGTGGGCAGCCACTGCAGTGCGCTTCATGATTGAGCGCCACTATGCGCGCGCCGGCACCGACGATGCGGGCGCGCGCTCGTCCGTCGGCGTCCTGATGTTCGTGGCGCAAGTCATCATCGGGGCGGTCTTTGCGCTACTGGCGCTCGACAACCTGGGCATCAACATCACGGCGCTGGTGGCCGGCATGGGTGTGGGCGGCATCGCCATCGCCCTGGCCGTGCAGACCATACTCGGCGATCTGTTCGGTTCCATGTCCATCGCGCTCGACAAGCCGTTCGCAGTGGGCGACGCGCTGCGCATCGACGATGTCGAGGGCACGGTGGAACACATCGGCATCAAGAGCACGCGGCTGCGCAGCGTGACGGGTGAACAGGTCATCATTTCCAACGCGGATGTATTGAAGAGCCGGGTGCGCAACCTGGGTCGCATGCCGGAGAAACGCGTCAGTGCGCGCCTGCGGCTGGGATTCGAAACTTCCTCCGACCAGCTGGCGAAGATCGCGGCACTGGTGAAGGAAGCGGTTGCCGCGGCACCCGGCACGCGCTTCGTCAGCTGCCTGCTGGTCGAAATCGGCCAGTATTCGCTGGAATTCGAGGCCATCTATTTCGTGGACAACAAGCGTGACCCGAGAACTGGCGACACGAGGACCGCGGGCGCAGTGGACGCAGTCAATCGCGGCATCGTCGAACGCTTTGCTGCCGCGGGCATTTCGTTTGCGTATCCCACACGCCGCCAGGCAGAGAATCCAGGCCCGGTCGCCGCGAAAGCCTGACTACCTCTTCTCGCGGCGAAACGGCAATGTCAGCAGGAACCAGACCAGGCCAGGCGTCAGCATCTTCAGCGCCGCCCGCGCCGCTCCCGGCGTTAGCCGTGCGTTCAGGGGCATCGCGCCGAATACCTTGCCCTTGATGATCAGGTTGTCGCCATCACGCTCCAGGCTGCTGACAGTCATCAGCTCGCCGCCGTCGGTCGATAGCAGCTTCACTTGATGCGGCCCTGCTTTTCGAAATTGAGCCCCAGTGCTTCGAACATCTTCATGGCCGTGGCGCGACCGGCACCGAAGACGCCGCCACCCGGATGCTGGAAAGGACCGACCAGATAGAAGCGATCCAGTTCCGGCACGGTGTACTGGCCCAGCGCCGGCGTCGGACGGTGGGCGCCGGATTGATAGGTGGTGGTGGCGATGCCATGCAGGTCGCCATGGCGGAAGCTCGGTGAAGTGCGCTCCATGTCCAGCGGACTGTCCACATGGCGATCGAGCACTACGCCGGGAACATTGGTGACGTACTTCGACAGGTGCGCCAGCATGCGATCGGCGTACTCCTGCTTGCTGTCATCCCAGCTGCGGCCATCCGGACGCTGATAAGGCACATAGTCCCAGAGGTGCAGGATGCCCTTGCCGGGCGGCACGCGCGACGGATCGAACTGCGACAGGCTGCCGAGTCCCAGCAGCGGCGTCGGCATGAACTGGCCATAGCGCAGCTCATCGAAGCAGCGACGCAGTGATTCGTAGCGCGCGGGCAGCAGCTCCACCATGACGGCATCCACCACATCCTTCGTGCGGTACTGCAGCGGGCCGTCGAGCGCAGCATGCACGGTGATGCAGGCCGCACTGGTGATATGCGTGGCTTCGGCATCGGCGCGCGCCTGCTGCTGCATGCCATCGATCATGCCGCCCAGCAGATGTGGATGGATGGCGCCGATCACCGCATCGCGGGCGGCAAAGCTGCGGCCGTCCACGGTTTCCACGCCGCTGGCGCGGCCGTTGCTGACCTTGATGCGCGCGACATCCGCATTGGCAAGGACTTCTCCACCATGATCCTTGATGCAGGCGATGAGTGCGTCGGTGAGCTTGCCCGCGCCGCCGCGCGCCACACCGAAGCCATAGGCCTCCAGGAATCCGAGGAAGACATAGGCGCCAATGGCGGTGGCCTTCTCATCCGGCGAGACCAGGTTCTCGCCCGCCACGCGCGCAAAGTGCATCTGCACCTTCTCGTGTTCGAACAGATCACAGAGATGGTCGTGGCTGCTCATCTGGATGATGCGCCACAGCGCGCGGCCTTCCGCGCTCTGGTCGAGCATGGCATTCGACGCACCCACCGGGGCAGGCGGTACGTAGAGCGACGACGCGATCATCGGCAGCCATGCGGCAGCCTGTTGCGACACGCGCAGAAATGTTGCCGCGTCCTTCTTCGAGAACTTCGCGATCTCCGTCGCCGACTTCGCCGCATCTCGATGCAGCTTCAACGTGCTGCCATCTTCGAATATCGACATCATCGGCACCGCGGGGAATATGTATTCCAGCCCATAGCGCGACTTGAGGCCCAGCTCATCATTCTTCAGCAGCGGATTGCCCTGGATGAAGATGTGGCTCATCGAGTGCTGGTCGTGCCGGAAGCCGGGGCGGGTGAGTTCGCGTGATACGACGCCACCGCCAAACCAGGCATTGCGCTCCAGCACGAGCACCTTTTTACCGGCAACGGCCAGATACGCGGCGGCGACCAGGCCGTTGTGCCCGGAGCCTACGGCAATGATGTCAGCGCTATTCATTCGAACCCCACCTTCGCGATGCATGCTTTGTCCAGACGATACGCGGGGAGCTGTATTAGGATCAAACACAGATGGACAGTCCCTACGAAATCCACGCCATCCGGTATGCCCACCTGGAGCGCACCGCGCGGCACAATTTCATCGATGGCGACCCCCATGACGGGCCCATGCCGCTGGATTACTACGTCTGGGTCGTCCGCGGCGCGCACGGCACATTCCTGCTGGATACAGGCTTCGACGCGGCCATGGCGGCGCAGCGCCGGCGCCAGCTCGTGCGCCCCGTGGCAGAAGGGCTGCGCGCCATCGGGGTCGACCCCGCCCACGTGCGCGACATCATCATCAGCCATATGCATTACGACCATGCGGGCAACCACGAGCTGTTTCCCGCGGCCCGCTACCACGTGCAGAGCGACGAAATGGCCTTCTGCACCGGCAGCGCAATGTGCCATGGCCTGATGCGCGCGCCCTTCGAGGCCGGCGATGTGCAGGCGATGATCGGCAAGCTGTTCGCGGACCGCGTGGTATTCCACGATGGCGATGCCGAGCTTGCGCCGGGGCTGACCCTGCACAAGGTCGGCGGTCATACGCGCGGTCTGCAGGTGGTGCGCGTGCATACCCGGCGCGGCTGGGTGGTGCTGGCTTCGGATGCGGCGCACTTCTATGCCAACTGGCAGCAACGGCGACCTTTTCCCATCGTCGAGAATGTCACCGCTTACCTGGATGCTTTCCGGCGCATCGAACAGCTCGCCGCCTCGCCACAGCACATCATTCCGGGGCATGATCCGCTGGTCCTGAAGCGCTATCCTCGGGCACTGCCGGACCTGGCAGACATTGTGCGTCTGGACCTGGATCCGGTCGGCGACTGACAACACAAGGCCTGCTGCCGAAGCGGGCGGGGGACTGGATCGAGTGGAGCACATTGCTTTCATCGGCGTCGGCCGCATGGGTTCCGGCATGGCCGCAAGGCTGCTGGCCGCGGGTCATGCGGTCACGGTCTGCGATCCAAGCAAGGTCGCGGTGGACGCCCTGGTGGCACTGGGTGCAAAGGCGGCGACCACTGCCACAGCAGCGGCGACCGGTGCTGGCATCGTCATGGCCAGCCTGCCGGGCCCCGCCGCCGTCAAGGCAGTCGCGGGCGAGATCGCCAAAGTGCCGGGCGTTGCCGTGTTCGTCGATCTTTCGACCTCCGGCCCCGCCGCGGCGCAGGCCGTGGCCGCGACGCTTGCGCCGGCCGGCATTGCTGCCGTCGATGCACCGGTGTCGGGTGGCGTGAAGGGAGCCGCCAGCGGCAAGCTCACGCTGATGGTGTCGGGACCAGCCGCGGCCACCGCCCGCGTCCAGCCGCTGCTCGAACAGTTCGGCCGCGTGGTGGTGGTGGGTGAGAAGCCGGGTCTCGGCCAGACGCTGAAGCTCGCCAACAACCTCATGTCCGCCGCCTCACTCGCGATTGCCAGCGAAGCCATGGCCATGGGCGTGAAGGCCGGCCTCGATCCCGCCGTGATGATCGAGGTGCTGAACGCCTCGTCCGGTCGCAACAGCGCCACGCAGGACAAGATCCCGAAGCATGTACTGAACCGGCAGTTCGATTTCGGCTTCGCCAACGCGCTGTCTTTCAAGGATGTGCGCCTGTGCCTGGATGAGGCCGAGGCCCTCGGCGTGCCGATGGTCGTGGGCGCCGCGGTGCGGCAGATGCTCTCCATCACGCAGCAGATGTACGGTCCGGATGCCGACTGCACGGAAATGGTCAAGGTTGTCGAACAATGGGCTGGCTGCCGCATCGGCGCTGGTCAAGGAGAAATGGATGAACAATGAGAAATTCGAACGCGGCCTGGCACTGCGCAAGCAGGTGCTGGGCGCGGAATACGTCGAGAAGTCGATGGCTGCGGCCGACGCCTTCAGCATGCCGATGCAGGAGCTGTCGACCGAGTACTGCTGGGGCCATGTGTGGACGCGTCCTGGCCTGGCGCTGCGCGACCGCAGCATCCTCAACCTGGGCATGATCAGTGCGCTGAACCGGCCGCACGAGCTGAAGCTGCATGTGAAGGCGGCGCTGAACAATGGCCTGACGCGCGATGAAATCCGCGAGGTGCTGCTGCAGGTGGCGGTGTACTGCGGCGTGCCCGCCGGCATCGACAGCGTGCGCATCGCGCGCGAAGCGTTTGCCGAAATCGACGCGGCGAAGAAGGCCTGATCATGGCTGCCGTCGCGAAGAACAAGAACGAACAGACGATCCTCGATTTCTTCCGCATCCTGTCGAGTGGCGAGCTCGAGGCGATCCGCGCCACGCTGCATCCGGATGCCGAATGGAAGCCGATGGTGCAGAACATTCCCGGGGCCGGCGTGCATCATCCGCGCGATTACATCGTGGACCAGTTCCTGGCGCCGGTGCGCGGCATGTTCGTGCCCGGTGACCCGAAGACCACGGTGAACAGGATCCTCTCGGATGGCGACTACGTGATGTGCGAATCGCATGCGCTGGGGAAGCTTCCGGACGGCCGCGTCTATGACAATCACTATGCCTGGGCATTCGAACTGAAGGATGGGCTGGTGTGGCGCATCCGTGAATATATGGACAGTCACTACATCGCTACGCTGTTCGGCGGGGGTTGACGATGAGCACATTGAAAGGCAAGACCATCATCGTCACCGGCGCGGCGGGCGCGATCGGCTTCGCCACGGCGAAGATCCTGGCAAAGCAGGGCGCGAACCTGCTGCTGGTGGATGTGAACAGCGAGGCCCTGGCACAGAATCACCGTGCGCTCGCCGAACTGGGCGCGCCGGTCGAAAGCATCCGCGCCGATGTGTCGCTCACGGCGGATGTCATCGCCTATGTAGAGCGCGCCCAGCACGCCTTCGGACGCATCGATGGCCTGTTCAACAACGCGGGAATAGAGGGGCCGATTCAGCCCACGCAGGATTACGACGAGGAAGAATTCGACAAGGTCACGCGGGTCAACACCAAGGGCGTGTTCCTCGGCATGAAATATGTGCTGCCCGTGATGCTGGCGCAGGGATCGGGGTCCATCGTCAACACGGCCTCCATCGGCAGCGAGCGCGGTCTGGCCGGTGCCTGTGCGTACAACGCCAGCAAGCATGCCGTAGTCGGTCTCACCCGCACCTCTGCCGCCGAAGTGGGTTCCAGGGGCATCCGCGTCAACTGCGTGATGCCGGGAGTGATCGATACGCATCTGCTCGAGTCGGTGCTCAAGCCGCTGTTCAATGGTGACGTCGAGCTCGGCAAGCGAGTGCTGGGCAAGATCGCGCCGCTGGAGCGCATCGGCCAGCCATCCGAAGTGGGCGAGGTGGTCGCCTTCCTGCTCTCGGATGCCGCGAGCTTCGTGACCGGGGCGGCCTGGGAAGTGGACGGCGGCGCCCTGTGCACCATCCGGCACTGAAACAATAACGACAAGATCGGCGAGGGGGAAAGATGGCCAGCGACAAGAGATATCAGTGGCTGCTGATCGCATTGCTCAGTGCGAATTTCGGCGTCGTGTTCTTCGATCGCCAGGCCTTCAATTTCCTGGGTACCTTCATCCAGCCGGATCTGAACCTGACCCAGGCGCAGATCGGTGACATCGCTGCGGCCTTCTCGTTTGCATGGGCGATCGCCGGCCTGTTCATGGGCACGATTTCGGATCGTTTCGGCCGCCGCAAGACCATCCTGGTGATCGCCACACTGGTGTTCTCCTGTGCCTCCGTGCTTTCCGGCTTTGCCACCGGCTTTGTCGCGCTGATGGCCGCACGCATGCTGATGGGCATCGCCGAAGGCGGCATCATGCCGATCACGCAGACGCTGATCGCGGCCGATGTGTCGCCGGAGCGCCGCGGTCTCGCGCATGGCATTGCGCAGAACGTGGGCGCGAATTTCCTCGCCAATTTCCTCGGGCCCATCATCGTGGTCGCCATCGCGCTGGCGGTGGGCTGGCGCAATGCCTTCATGATCGTCGCGATACCGGGCTTCGTCATGGCGCTGCTGCTGGCGTGGTTCGTGCGCGAGCCGCATCATCTGGACCGGCATCCGAAGCCCACGCTCGCCGGTGCGCTGGCATTGCTGTCGGATCGCAACATCCTGGTGTGTTCGCTGCTGTCGATACTGCTGGTCGCTTATCTGGTGGTCTTCGCCGTGTTCATGCCGTTCTATCTCGAAGGTGCGCGTGGCATTGCGCCCGAGAAATGGCGCTGGATCATGGGAAGCAGCGGTCTTGCGTCGATTGCGATTGCCTTCATCGTGCCGGGACTCTCCGACCGCATCGGTCGCAAGCCGGTGGCCGTGGTGGCGTCGCTGCTGGGTGTATGCGTGCCGCTCGGCGCCATGTGGGTGGATGGCAGCGCAATGTGGCATTACTACCTGGCGTTTGCCGCGGGCGCCGCGATCACCGGCGTGTTCCCGCTGGCGATGGCCACGATTCCTTCGGAGGTGGTGAAGCCGGGACTCACAGCCACCGCGCTCAGTCTCACCATGGGCACCAGCGAGATCATCGGCGGTGTGTTTGCGCCGTCGATCGCAGGCCGGGCATCGGTGGCGTATGGGCTGGTCGCGCCGCTGTGGATTGTCGCGGGGCTGGCGATCGCTGCCGGCATCGTGGCGCTGTTGCTGCGTGAGACCGCGCCGCAGGTGCTGGCGCGGCGTCAGGCCAGGGTCGCCTAGTGAGCGGCTCCGCGAACAGTGCGGCGAGTCCCGTACAGGAATTCGACTATGTGATCGTGGGCGCGGGCACGGCCGGCTGCGTGCTGGCCGCGAGGCTCAGCGAAGATCCCGCTGTGCGTGTCTGCCTCATCGAGGCCGGGCCGCGGGATTCGCATCCGTTCATACAGGTGCCGGCGCTGGTCGGCGCCGCGATCGGCACGAAGGCGCTCAACTGGGGCTTCTGGACCGAGCCGCAGCCACAGCTCGACAACCGTCGCATTCCCGTGCCGCGCGGCCACGTGGTCGGCGGCTCTGGCTCGATCAATGGCATGGCGTATTACCGCGGCCAGCCGCTGGACTATGACGACTGGGCCAGGGCCGGCAACAAGGGCTGGAGCTGGCGCGAGGTGCGGCCGTATTTCCTGCGCTCGGAGCACAACGAGAGCTATCCGGATTCACCGGAGCATGGCCATGACGGGCCGATCAATGTGCGGCATATCGCCAGGCCGAACCCGCTCAATCAGGTGTTTCTCAAGGCTTTCGAGTCGCTGGACGGGTATCCCGCCTGTGCGGATTTCACCGGCGCGATCTCGGAAGGCTATGGCCTGCGCCAGGGCACCATCCGTCGCGGCCGTCGCGATTCCACCGCCGTGGCTTTCCTGCGGCCCGCGTTGAAGCGTCCCAATCTCACCTTGCTCAGCGACACCATCGTGACGCAGGTGCTGATCGAGAACGGTCGCGCTACCGGCGTGGCCATCGAATCGCGTCAGGAGCCGCATGTCGCCATGCGGCGGCTGCGCGCGCGCCGCGAGACATTGCTGTGCGCCGGTGCCATCCAGTCCCCGCAGATCCTGATGCTGTCGGGAGTGGGTGATGCCGATGAACTGCGCGGCCACGGCATTGCCGTGCAGCAGCACCTGCCCGGCGTGGGTGGCAATTATCACGACCATCTCGCCGCCTCGGTACTGATGGAAACGTCCAATACGCTTTCCTACGGGTTGTCGTTCCAGACCGCACATCGCGCGCTGTGGAATCTCGTGCAGTACCTGGCCTTCCGCGACGGGCCGCTGGCCAGCAACCTGTTCGAATCCACCGCTTTCATCCGCACCAGCGCGCAAGCCGATCGGCCCGACCTGCAGCTCGTCTTTCAGCCCGCGCGCCGCAACCGCAATCTGTTCCCGCTGCCACTGGGACATGGCTTTGCCATCAGCAGCGTTGGCATGTATCCGAAGAGCCGCGGTCGCATCCGCCTGGCGAGCGTCGATCCGCGCCAGGCGCCGCGGCTGGATCCGAACCTGCTCGGTGATCCGGACGATATCCGGCCGCTGCTGCATGGCTTGAAACTGGCGCGGCGACTGCTGGCCGCCGATGCGTTCAAGCCTTTCAAGGCACGCGAGGTGGCGCCCGGCCCGGCCGTTGCAACGGATGCGGAACTCATCGCCTATCTGCGGCGCGTGGCGTCCACCGTGCACCATCCGGTCGGAACGTGCAGGATGGGCACCGAAGGCACGGCTGTCGTGAACCCGGAACTCCAGGTGCATGGCGTGAGCGGCCTGCGCGTGGTGGATGCATCGATCTTCCCCAGCGTGATTTGCGGCAATACCAATGCGCCCGTGGTCATGGTGGCGGAAAAGGCCGCCGACATGATTCTGGGCAGACCGGCGGCGCAGTAGCGCGGCCGCAGCAAGCGGAGACAAGGAATGGCGGCAGAGAACATCAAGCACTGGCGTGTCGGCGATGTGGAAATCGCCCGTATCGTCGAAGTGAATGCATGGGAAGACGACATCACCATGCTGCTGGCGGACGCAACGCCCGAGTACGTGCAGCAGTTCAAGTGGCTGCAGCCGCACTTCGCCACGCCGGCAGGCAAGATGATCATCTCGTTCCAGTGCTTCGTGCTGCGCTCGCGCGGCCGGCACGTGATGATCGACACCTGCATCGGGATGGACCGGCAGCGTGAGTTCGATGTGTTCACCAACATGCAGACCACCTTCCTGGACGATCTGAAGGTCGCGGGCTTTCCGCAGGCGTCCATTACCGACGTGCTCTGCACACACCTGCACTTCGACCACGTGGGCTGGAACACGCACAAGGTCGACGGCAAGTGGGTGCCGACTTTCCCGCACGCGCGCTACTTCTTCGGCCGTGAGGAATTCGCGCACTGGAAGCAGCTGCGCGACACCGATGGGTACCACCACATGGAGCATCTGAAGGATGCGATCGATCCGGTGGTGGAGGCGGGGCTGGTGCAGTTCATCGATCCCGATTTCCAGCTCACGGATGAGGTCTCGCTGATCCCGACGCCCGGGCATACGCCGGGCCATGTCAGCGTGCTGATCCAGTCGCGCGGCGAAAGCGCGGTGATAACCGGCGACCTGATGCACAACCCGATCCAGATTGCAGTGCCGGGTGACGAGGGGCGCTTCGACATGGACAAGGCCGCGGCTGCGCAGACGCGGCGCAAGTTCGTCGATCGATTCAACAACACCAGCACACTCGTGATCGGCAGCCACTTTGCCGACCCCAGTGCCGGACACATCGTGCCGGATGGCCAGGCATGGAAGCTGAAGGTCTGACATGAGCGCATATCCCGATCTTGCCGGCCAGAATGTGTTCATCACGGGCGCAGCCCGCGGTCTGGGCAAATCGATGGCGCTGAAGCTCGCCGCCTGCGGCGCGACTGTCGCCGTCGCGGACCTGGTGCTGCTGGAATGCGAGGCCGTGGTCGACGAGATCCGCGCCAAGGGTGGCCAGGCGCATGCCTTCGTAGTCGACGTGGCGGTTCGCAAGCTGTTCATGGCGGCGGCGGCCATGAACAGTTTGCGCACCGCCACATCCACCACATAGGCATGGGCCTGCCCACCCTTGCCGCGGATCTCGTCGGCAACGGCCTCGCACTCCAGCAGCACCAGGTCCGCCACAGCAACAGTCGCGCCGC
>JANPGU010000152.1:0-1938 GCA_031424095.1 Gammaproteobacteria bacterium | reverse complement strand
CACCCAGCAGCTGGTACACCGGTACTCCCAGCAGCTTGCCTTTGATGTCCCACAGCGCGCAGTCCAGCGCACCCACCGCCGTAAGCTTCTCGCGCCCTGCGGGATAGATGGAGCTGCGATACATGCGCTGCCAGTGATGCTCGATGCGCAGTGGGTCCTGACCGATGAGCAGGCTCGCCGCGTACTTCAGCAGATCCGGCGTGCCACCCTGGCCGTACCCGGTGATGCCGGCATCGGTGTCCACAGCCACCACGATTTCGGAGAGTCCGATGGGGCCATCCAGGTTTTTGGCGTTGGCGGGATTGAATACCCGAACGCGGTTGATTTTCAGGTCGGATCGAGCAGGTGATGACGCAGCAGCAGGAGCCGCTGCCACAGCATCCCCATTGCCCATCGCCAGCACCGCGCCGGAACCCAGCACCTTCAGCAGCAGTCGCCTTTTCATATCCACCTGTGAGGCAGCTCATCGATCATTATTTCGGTCTCCTGTCGCCGATCGTCGCAGTTTCACCGATCGCTTTGGACGCCTCAAATCTGCCACACAAGACGCTTGCTAGGTGAGACCTCGGCACGACGCAAGGCAAGGGTCAGTGGTGGTGTCCACCGGGTCCATGCACATGCTGATGCACAAGTTCTTCTTCGCTCGCAAGACGCACCCCGGCGATCTCGATGTCGAACACCAGGGTTTTTCCCGCCAGAGAATGATTGCCGTCCACGGTCACGAATTCAGGGCCGATCTCCTTGACCACTATGGCGGCACGGCCGCCGTCGCGGGTCTGCGTCTGCAGGGTCATGCCGGCATGCAGATTGGAGATCCTGCTGAAGGCTTCGCGGGGCACTTTCTGGACTGCGGCGGCGTCGTACTCGCCATAACCCTCCGCAGGAGACACGCGCACCTGCAGTTTTTCGCCTGCCGTCCTGCCGGTCAATTCGCGTTCGAGGCCCGGCACGATCTGTCCGTGCCCGTGAAGGTAGGCCATCGGTTCGCCATGGGACTGATCGATGATGGCGCCGGCTTCGTCCTTGAGTGAGTAGTGGAACGAGACAACCGCATCCGGGGCAACTTTCACGGGCGGGCCTGCGCAAGCACGGCTGGTGAGGAACCCGAGATGCCGCGCTGGACGCGCCATAGCAATACACAGGCGAGCAGCGATGTGGCGATCACTACGTACCCGGCTACGTCATAGTGGTGCAGCTTCCCGTCAGCGCCCTGCTGCACGATGTGGCCTGCGGCAACCGCCGCAAGGCCACCTGCAAGCTGTGAGATCGACGCGTTGACCGCGTTGAAAGCGCCACGATGCGCGGCGTCCGGCACCTGTGTCATCAGTGCCTGGAACGGAATCATGCGCGAGAAGATGCCGATGAACATGACGACGTTGATGATCGTTACTGCGACCAGCGTCGAGTGGGTCAGGTGCGTGTAGATCGACACCATCACGATCGTGATCGCAGTGCCGGCATAGAACGTGGGCAGCTTGCCGACCGAGTCCGAAATCTTGCCCACCATCGGCCCGACGAACATGGTCGCGATGCCGGTCACGAGATAGATGATGGGCAGCTGATCAATCGTGATGCCGAGGTTGTTGACCGTGAACGCGCTGCTGAACGGCATCAGCATGAAGCCGCCGGTGGTGAGGAACAGCACCGAGACGAACGGCAGCGTGTGGCGTGGCTCCACCAGCGTGTGAACCAGGTGCCCGAACGCGCTTCGCTCCTGGCGCGCCTTCAGGTGCTCGTTCACGGGGCGCATCAGGAAAGCGATCAGCAGGCCCGCCACCATTCCAAGCACCGACAGCGCGAGAAAGGGCACCTGCCAGTTCCAGTGGCTGGAGAGATAGATGCCGATCGGGATGCCAAGGATCTGGCTGGCCGCGAAGGCGGTCTGGATGAAACCCATCACCCGGCCACGCATCTGCGGCACGAACAGGTCGGTCGCGA
>JANPGU010000151.1:0-10332 GCA_031424095.1 Gammaproteobacteria bacterium | reverse complement strand
AGATCAATCTCATATCCGTCGGCAGCGCCACGAGTGCCGTTTCTCCCGTACGTGGATTTCGAACCTCCATCCGTTTGACCTTCCGGATGTCCATCTGGGCGATTTCTTTGTTCGTTCGGGCATCGACGACCGCGTGCCATTTCACCTGCGGACTCGTTCCCGTCTGGTCGTCGCCTGCGAAGCCCGTGATTTTCTTCACACTGATGCCCTGCGGCGTTCGGGCCATCGATGTCAGAACATATTCGCGCCGCCGTTGAACAAGTTCGATCGTCGCGTTTGAATTCGGTTCAACACCGCTCATGCCGAGTGCCATGAACACCCAGTCCGGATCGAACGGAACGGGAAGATTGGCCCGGCCGGAAGCGAGGTCTTCATGACTTGTGAAGACGTATTTCGGATTGCCGTGGCGGACGTACATCCAGAATTTCTGATCGTTCGAGCCGACGTCGAGCTGGCCGGATTGCATAGGCACGGTGTGCGCGCCGCAGTCGCCACCGATCAGCAGGCTGTCGCATTGCGTGAAATTGCGCGCACCGGTGGCGCCGGGCATCACGGTGACCTGGCCCCGGTAGGTATTCTGCGCATGGCCTGCGGAGATGCCCTTCGAGATGATGGTGCTCTTGGTGTTGGCGCCGAGATGGATCATCTTGGTGCCGGTGTCGGCCTGCTGGTAGTTGTTGGTCACCGCGACCGAATAGAACTCACCGACGGAATTGTCACCACGCAGTACGCAGCTCGGATATTTCCAGGTGATCGCAGAGCCCGTTTCAACCTGCGTCCAGGAGATCTTCGAGTTGCGGCCGCGGCATTCGCCACGCTTGGTGACGAAGTTGTAGATGCCGCCGCGACCGTTTTCGTCGCCGGGGTACCAGTTCTGCACGGTGGAGTACTTGATCTGCGCATCATCGAGCGCGATCAGTTCCACCACTGCGGCATGCAGCTGGTTTTCATCGCGCTGTGGGGCGGTGCAGCCCTCGAGGTAGCTCACATGACTGCCGCGGTCGGCGATGATCAGCGTGCGCTCGAACTGGCCGGTCTTGGCAGCGTTGATGCGGAAGTAGGTCGACAGTTCCATCGGGCAGCGCACGCCAGGCGGGATGTACACGAACGAGCCGTCGGTAAACACCGCGGAGTTCAGCGCCGCATAGAAATTGTCGGCGTAGGGCACCACGGTGCCAAGGTACTGTTCCAGCAGTTCCGGATGCGTCTGCACAGCTTCGGAGAACGGGCAGAAGATCACGCCAGCTTCGGCGAGCCTGCTCTTGAAGGTGGTTGCAACCGACACGCTGTCGAATACGGCGTCGACGGCAACGCCAGCCAGCCGCGCCCGCTCATGCAGCGGCACACCCAGCTTTTCGTAGGTTGCGAGCAGCTTTGGATCCACTTCCGAGAGGCTCTTCGGGCCATCGGTATTCACCTTCGGCGCGGAGTAGTACGAGATGTCCTGGTAGTCGATGGGCTTGTAGTGCAACTTGGCCCAGTGCGGCTCCTTCATAGTCAGCCAGCGTTCCAGTGCGCGCAGGCGCCAGTCGAGCAGGAACTGCGGCTCCTTCTTCTTGGCCGAGATGAAGCGCACGGTCTCTTCGTCGAGACCCGGTGGCACGGTATCTGATTCGATATCGGTGATGAAACCGTGCTGGTAGCCACGGGACAGGACAGTGTCTAACTGGGTGTCTTGCATGCTTATCCCCGATTGGTTCCTGCAACCACACCGTTACGCAAGCGCACGTCAAAGAGTGCGAAGTGCCGGGGATTGCTTTCAAGGCCGGCCAGGTCCGCGAGGGAAATTTCCTCCAGTGACTGGCGTACGGCGTGGTTGATGCGCTGCCAGCTGCCGCCGACGCTGCAATTGGCCTGCAGGTCGCACTGGCTGTGCCCGGTAGAACATTCGGTGAGGGCCAGCGGGCCTTCAATGGCGTCGAGAATGGTGGCGGCGCTGATCTGCCCGGCGGGTCGTGCCAGCCGATAGCCGCCGTGCAGGCCGCGGGTGGATTCCACCAGGCCAGCGCGGTGCAGCTGCTTGAGCAGCTTGCTGACCGTGGGCGCCGCCAGATGGATGGCCTGGGCAACGTCCGCTGCCGTGCGTCGCCCGGCTGCATCCGTGGCGAGCGAGGCCAGGATCACAGTGGCGTAGTCGGTCAATTTGCTGATGCGTAGCATGGGATGGCTCGGGGCGGGGGTGGAAAACAGGACGATTTTAGTCCTATATTGCCCCTGTGTCATCGGGCCTGGCGGGTGCGCGGCCCTGAAGGGCTTCCCCGGCGACGTGAGGCACCCTAACATGCGCTTCCCGCCAGCCAGACCTCATCCCAAGGACAGTTCATGAGCAATTTCGAGCAGCAGGCCGCCAAGATCCGCAACCAGGCTGGCTTCATTGCGGCCCTGGATCAAAGTGGCGGCAGCACGCCGAAGGCGCTGAAGCTGTATGGCGTGGCCGAGAGCACCTATTCCGGCGAAACGCAGATGATGGATCTGGTCCACGCCATGCGCTCGCGCATCGTTACCAGCCCGTCCTTCGCCGGCAATCGCGTGGCCGGCGCCATCCTGTTCGAAGCCACGATGGATCGTGACTTCCAGGGCCTGCCCGCGGCTGAGTTCCTGTGGACGAGGAAGCAGGTGGTACCGTTTCTGAAGATCGACAAGGGACTGGCGGACGAGGTCAACGGCGTGCAGCTGATGAAGCCGATGCCGACGCTCGACCAGTTGCTGGTCAAGGCGAAGTCCAAGGGCATCTTCGGCACCAAGGAACGCTCGGTCATCAAGCAGGCCAATGCCGCGGGCATCCACGCCGTGGTCGTGCAGCAGTTCGAAGTCGGCAAGCAGGTGCTCAGTCACGGACTCACGCCCATCATCGAGCCGGAAGTGGACATCTACTGCCCGGACAAAGCCGCGGCCGAGAAGCTGCTGAAGACCGAGATTCTCGCCGAGCTCGACAAGCTGCCGGCAAGCGTGCAGGTGATGCTGAAGCTCACGCTGCCGGAGGTCGACGACTTCTACAAGGAGCTGGTGGCGCACCCGCGCGTATTGAAGGTTGTTGCGCTGTCGGGTGGCTATCCGCGTGACGAAGCCAATGCCCGGCTGACGCGGCAGAAGGGCATGATTGCCAGCTTCTCGCGTGCCCTGACGGAAGGCTTGACGGCGCAGCAGTCGGAAGCCGAGTTCAATGCGGCGCTCGACCAGGCGATCGAGGGTATCTATCAGGCCTCAAAGACCTGATGGCGACGTCGCGTTGAGCGAGGTGCCCGTTAACCCGGCGGTGGTTGAAGTTCGCGGGGTGAGCTACAGCGCCGGTCCCAGGCAGATCTTCAACGGCCTCGATCTGGCGGTGCGCCACGGCAGCATCACCGCGGTGATGGGTCCGAGCGGCACTGGCAAGACCACGCTGCTGCGCCTGCTCACCGGGCAGGCATATGCCAGCGCCGGCAGCGTGCGGGTGCTGGGACAGGATGTCGCATCGCTCAAACGCGCGGAACTTTTCGCCCTGCGGCGGCGCATGGGCATGCTGTTCCAGAACGGCGCTCTGCTCACCGACCTGAACGTATTCGAAAATGTCGCTTTCCCCGTGCGTGAGCATGCGCGCCTGCCAGAGCCGGTGCTGCGGCGCCTGGTGCTGATGAAGCTCGAAGCCGTGGGACTGCGCGGCGCCGAGCAGCTCATGCCGCAGGAGCTGTCCGGTGGCATGGCGCGCCGTGTGGCGCTGGCGCGTGCCATCGTGATGGATCCGGAAGTACTGATCTATGACGAGCCTTTCGTCGGGCTGGATCCGGTGTCGATGGGGATCATCGTGCGTCTGATCAAGCGTCTGAATGATGCGCTGGGCATCACCAGCATCGTGGTGTCGCATGACGTGGCCGAGGTGGGCAGCATCGCGGACTATAGCTACCTGCTTGCAGGCGGCAAGGTGGTGGCAAGCGGCACCACTGCCGAACTTCAGGCCAGCAACGATCCGTCGGTGCGTCAGTTCATGCAGGGCACCAGTGATGGTCCGGTGTCGTTTCACTATCCTGCAGGCGATTATGCCGGCGCGCTGCTGGATTCTTCCGATCTGCCAAAAGGGGTGCGCGCTTGACCGCCATGCTGCGCGATGTCGGCGCGGTGGCGTTGTTCCTGGTGCGTGTGCTGGCGGCCTGCGGCCCGGCGCTGCGCCGTCCGTCGCTGATCGTGCGCCAGGTCTACAACAGTGGTGCACGCTCGCTGATCATCATCATGCTCTGCGGCGTGGTCGTGGGCATGATCATGGGGCTGGCGTTTTCCGACATGCTGGCGCGTTTCGGCAGCGAGTCGGCGCTGGGCGTGGCGGCCGGGCTCGCATTGTTGAAGGAACTGGGCCCGGTGCTGACCGCGCTGCTGTTCGCCGGTCGCGCGGGCACCTCGCTGGCGTCCGAGATCGGTCTGATGCGCGCCACTGACCAGCTCACCGCGATGCAGGTCATGGCCGTGGATCCAATGCGCAATGTGGTGGCACCGCGCTTCCTCGGTGCCGTGATCGCCATGCCATTGCTGGTGGCGATCTTCAATATCCTCGGTATCTACGGCACGCAGCTGATCGGCGTGACGGTGCGTGGCGTCGACGCCGGCACCTTCTGGTCGCAGATGCAGAACCAGCTGGATGTCAGCGATGTCGGCGAAGGGATCGCCAAGAGTCTGGTCTTCGGCGTCATCTGCGCGCTGATGGCGGTGTACCAGGGCTATCACGCCGAGCCGACCGCGGAAGGCGTGGGCCTGGCAACCACGCGCACGGTCATCAGTTCGTCGGTGCTGGTGCTGGTTTTCGATTACATATTGACCGCTGCCTTCCTTTAGGCGGCGGAATTACGGAGAGTTGCAATGAAGAACCAACGCAGTCTGGAATTGGTGACCGGCCTGTTCGTCCTGCTGGGCCTGGCGGCACTGGTATTCCTCACCACGCAGTTGCCGGGCAGCAAGCTCGCCGTGCTGGGTGATACCGCCGGCTATGAAGTCAGCGCTCGCTTCGAGAATGTCGGCGATCTGCAGGCCGGTGCGCCGGTGAGCATGGCCGGCGTGAAGATCGGTCGCGTGAGCAGGGTGGTGTTCGATTCCACCGACTACAAGGCCGTGGTCTCGATGGTGCTCGATGAGCGTTACCAGCGCATTCCAGACGACAGCTGGGCGGGCATCGAGACTGCCGGTCTGCTGGGGGCAAAATATGTAGGCCTGGATGCGGGTGGTTCGGAAACCTATTTGAAGTCTGGCAGTCAGATCGAGAACACCCAGTCTGCGATGGTGCTGGAGAAGCTGATCAACAGGCTTTTTTCGGCCTTCGCGAGCAAGGGCTCGGATAGTTCGGAGGAAAAGAAATGATTTTGAATCTGTTCAGTCGTCGTTCAGCAGTAGTGGCGGTGGCAATGCTCGCGCTGGCGTCATTTGCACCCGTGCGCGCCCACGATGCTGTCATCGACAACACATCGCCGCAGAAGCTCATCGATACCAGCTCACGCGCATTGCTCGCGGATCTGGATGCCAATCGCGCGGCCTATCGCAAGGACATCAATGGCCTCTACAAGGTCATCGAAAAGGTGTTCCTGCCGCACGTTGATGTGGACTTCGCCGCACAGCAGGTGCTCGGCAAGCACTGGCGCACGGCTACGCCGGAACAGCGCAAGCGCTTCGTGACCACGTTCTACCGTTCGCTGCTCACCACCTATGGCGATGCCCTGCTCGATTTCACCGGCGACCGCATGAAAGTGCTGCCCTTCCAGGGTGATGCGGCAGCACCGCGCGCCAGTATGCGCACGGAGATCAAGCGCTCGAATGGCGCCACGGTGGCCGTGAGCTACAGCCTGCGCAAGAACGAGGCAGGTGTCTGGAAGGTGTGGGACGTGGTGATCGAGGGCATCAGCTACGTCAAGAGCTTCCGCGAGGACTTCGGTCTGGAGATCGACCAGAAAGGCCTCGACGCCTTGCTGAAGCGCCTCGAGATCCAGGGCGTGGCGCAACCCGCCACGAAATAGTCATGCAGTCGCCGGCAGAGCTTGCGGACAAGGGTGATGGTCGCTGTGCGATCGTCGGCGCGTTGACGATGGAGACGGCTCCCTGGCTGTGGCAGGAGCTGCAAGCCGGTGGCCTGCTGACGGCCGCCCGTGAAGCGGACCTTGCCGGCGTCACCGATGCGGACAGTGCCGGTCTGGCGCTGCTGGTTGCCTGGCGTGGCAGCTGCGCGGCGGCGGGCGGCGATCTGGGATACCGTGGACTGCCGGCGCGCATCATGGCGCTGGCGCAGCTCACTGGCGCGGAATCCGCGCTGGGTGCAGATGCTGCCGCCCGCGCACCGCGAGCCTGATACGGCGCTGCCGGTCCGCGCTGATGTGCTGGCCGCAGCGCTGCGGCTCCGCGGTGCAGCGCATCGCACGCCGGTGGTCACCACGCGCCGCATCGATGCATCCCTGGGGGCCAGGTTTTTCTTCAAGTGTGAAAACCTGCAACGTGCCGGTGCCTTCAAGTTTCGTGGCGCCTGCAACGCGCTGCTGCAACTGAGCCCGGCGCAGCAACGCGCGGGCGTCGCGACGTATTCCTCCGGCAATCATGCTCAGGCGATTGCGCTGGCCGCACAGCTGCTGGGCATGAAAGCCACCATCGTCATGCCGCTGGACGCGCCGGCAATCAAGGTGACTGCCACCGCTGGCTATGGCGCGAAGATCGTACGCTACGATCGTTTCACCGAAGACCGTGTGGCCATCTGCCAGGCGCTCGCCACACAGGATGGCATGACGGTCATTCCACCCTTTGACCACGCGCATGTGATCGCCGGGCAGGGCACGGCGGCGCTGGAGCTCTTTGAGGAGGTCGGCGGTCTCGATGCGCTGTTCGTGCCGCTGGGTGGGGGCGGGCTGCTGTCCGGCTCGCTGCTTGCGGCAGAGGCCATGCCCAGCTGCCGTGTGTATGGCGTGGAGCCCGAGGCCGGCAACGATGCGCAGCAATCTTTGCGGAGCGGCGCAATCGTGCATATCGCCACACCCGCGACCATCGCCGATGGCGCACAGACGCAGGCGCTGGGACAGCTGACCTTTCCCATCATCCGGCGCGCCGTTGCAGACATCCTGACGGTGAGCGATGCGGCATTGAGCGCCGGCATGGGCCGGTTTGCGGAAACCCTGAAACTGGTGGTGGAACCGACCGGCGTGCTCGGATTTGCAGGTGCTGCGTCCATGGGTGATCGGCTGCGGGGCCAGCGCGTTGGCGTGATTCTCAGCGGCGGCAATGTGGACCTGGCGCGTTTTGCAGCGCTGGTGGGAAATCGCGCGGACTAGGCCGTCGCCGGCGAGCGCGCTCGCGCCAGAATCAGGCAGCCGATCGAGCCGGAAAGCAGCGAGGCTGCAAAAATGGCGGCCTTGGCGGCAACGAAATCGGCGCCATCCGGGAAGGCCTGCCCCGCGATGAACAGCGACATCGTGAAGCCGATGCCGGCCAGTGCGCCGGCGCCGATGATCTGCCACTGCGTGAAGGCCGTCGGTCGATCTGCAAGTCCGGTGCGAATCACCAGCACTGCTGCCAGTATGAACCCGAGCGGTTTGCCGATGACAAGGCCGACGGTGATGCCCGCGGCCAGCAGGAGGCGGCCGTTGAACAGGTCGGTGCTGAACACGAGACCCGCATTGGCCAGCGCAAACAGCGGCAATACCAGATAGCTGGACCATGGTTCGACCGTGCGCAGCAGCCGGTCGGCGGGCGATTCAATGCGATCATGAATGGAATCCAGCGCCTGCAGCGTGGGCGCGGACGGCCCATGGCTGAAAGCGCCGCCGCCATGCTGGGTCTCACTGGCGATCGCGGCTTCGGCCTGGGCCAGCAATGCCGTGAGGTTGGCAGGTGGCCGCGTCGGGATCAGCAGTGCGAGCAACACGCCGGCCAGGGTGGCGTGTATGCCCGCTGCATGCAGGCTGGCCCAGAGCAGCAGTCCGACCACCGCATACGGCCAGGCGCGATACACGCGTGCGCGATTGAGCAGGGTCAGCACGGCGACCAGTGCGACACCGAGCAGCAGCGCTTCGACCTGCAGGCCGGTGGAATAGAACAGCGCGATCACGATGATGGTGCCGATGTCATCGACGATCGAGGCAGCCGTCAGAAAAATGCGCAGGTCCACGGGTACGCGCGGACCGAGCATCACAATCAGGGCCACGGCGAAGGCAGTGTCGGTGGGCATGGGCACACCGGCCCCGAGGGCCCACGGTCCAGCGGGCACGATGGCCAGATAGAGCAGGGCCGGCACCAGCAGTCCGCCCAGCGCCGCTGCGATGGGCAGGCTCGCGAGTCGGGGGGATGCCAGACGCCCGACGGTGAATTCGCGCTTCACCTCCAGGCCCACGGTGAGGAAGAACAGCGTGAGCAGGCCGTCATTGATCCACTCGCGCAGTGACAGTGACAGGGCGCTGTCGCCGAACATCAGTGCCAGCGGCGCAAGCCAGAAATTCTCGACGGCACTGCCCCAGGGACTGTTGCTCAGGGTCAGAGCCAGCAGGGTCGCGGCACCGAGCAGCAATGCCGTCGAGGGTGCCCAGCTGCCGAATCCCACCGCGGCGGAATGCACGCGGTGCCCGAGCGAGCCGAGCAATGCCTCCGCCAGCGAGTGTTCATTCCAAGCCCCGTCGTAGCGCCTGCCGTTGATGAAAAAGGTCGGCACGGCGTTGACGCCGCTGGCGTGTGCGCTCGCAATGTCGTCATCGACGCGCTGCGCGGCGGTGGCCAGGTGTCCGGCGTGCTCAGCTTGCGCCTCGGCCGCAAGTTCCGCACCCACCACCCGCAGGTCGTCCTCCGTGAGCGTAGCGGAGCGGCTCATCAGTTCCAGGTGCGAGTGCCAGAAGGCATCGGCATCTGGTGCGGCTTCGGCCAGTTCCGCCGAGCGGCGTGCAAGTTCATTGTTTTCCAGCGGTCGGTGCCGGAACACGTAACGCAAGCGCGGCCCGAAGCGGTCGCGCAGCTTGACGATTTCCACATTGGCGGCGCGACAGCGCGGACAGTCGTAGCTGCCGTATTCAACCAGCGTCAGCTCCGCGTCCGGCGGTCCGAGCACGTGATCGCGGGCGGGATCCACCGCGCGATCGAGGCTGCGTATCGAGACACTCTGCGACATGCGATGGAGATCGTCGTGTCAGTCGGTGCGGAAGCCGATGCGGGCGTGCGTGCCGTCGCAGAAGGGCTTGTTCTGGCTGCCACCGCAGCGGCACAGACGCGCCGCGGTGACGCGCGCAACAATTCGACCGGTACCTGAGACAATCTCGAGATTGCCGGCGACAGACAGGGGGCCGTTGGCCTGTGGATCGATGCGCAGGGCGCCATCGCGATGCGCCAGGGCAGTCGTGCCCTGGGTGGCCGGTTCGCCGCTGGCACTGAAGTCGATTTCCTTGTGCATGCCGTCGCAGAAGGGCTTGTGCTTCGAAGCCCCGCAGCGGCACAACGTGGCCCGATAACCCACCGGGTTGCCATCGAGCAGCATGTCTGCGTGCACGGCAAGCGGCCCCGCTTCGCGGATCGTGGCGAGATTCACTGGCGGAACCGGCTCTTCCGGCTGACCGTCCAGCCGCCGGTAATTGATGGCACCGGAAGGGCAGCCATGCGCCACGTCGACCAGCCGTTCGACGGGCATGGTTTCGGGATGGATCCACGGTCCCTGCACATTGGCGAGAAAAACGGTGGGCGCCGCGGTGACGCAGTGGCGCGCATGAATGCAGCGTTGACCGCGGTAATGGATCTCGATGGATTCACTGGCCACGATCTCCACCGCCGGCAAAGGCGCTGCAGTTGCGGCAACCGCAGTGGCCGCAGCAACGGGGGCAGTTGCGGCAACGGGGGCAGGCGCAGGCTGTGCCTCGGGCAGCTGCGATTCGAACTGCGGCACAAGCTGTGCAAACAATGTGGCGGCACGTGCATGCCGCGGGCTCAAGGCGGCGATGTCGGCCGCGCCGACCGCGAACTCGCGCAGGCGTTCACGCACCAGCTGATCCGCGGCAGCTCCAGCCGGCAAGGCCGCAGAGTCACGCAGCGTGGTGAAGGACATGCCCGCATTGCAGCCGGGATTCGAGGGGCCCACTGGCATGCGCGCGGCGGCTTCGGCCAGCGGCGTGATGGCGTGCATCAATCCCATGGCCATCTGCATCATCACGCGCTTGCGCACATCGCCGGCAGGAACCGCATAGGCGTAGGCCAGGGTGCGCAGCATCAAGCCATAGGCGGCATTGGCAAGATCAACTGTGGCAGCGGCCGACGCGTCTTCGATCCACACGCGGCCTTCCGGGCGAGCGGGGCTGCGCAACACCGGGTTGGTAGCCGCAGGGTGGGCAGGCTTGAAACCGGAGTCGCCCTGCAGCAGCGCCT
>JANPGU010000150.1:0-7229 GCA_031424095.1 Gammaproteobacteria bacterium | reverse complement strand
ACCGCCGTTCACGAGCCACTACCCGCCCTGGGCCGCAGAGAAGGCCACGACACTGACGGACACGGACGATCCGACCCTGCGTTGCGTGCCGACCGCGTTCGGCACGCTCAATGTTCGGCTCTGGAACGTCGGTGCAGTCGGACAAATTATAGCGACGCCAAAAATGGTCGTGATGCTGGCGGAGACGTTTCACGATTATCAGCTCGTGCCGACCGACGGCAGAGCACATCGCGAAGACCAGCCGCCGACTTACCGCGGCGATGCGGTGGGCCATTGGGAAGGCAATGTGTTTGTCGTTGATGTCAATAATTTCACCGACGACACCTGGATCTGGGCAGAGGGCCGCGTGTCATTCCACTCTGATGCCATGCACGTGATCGAGCGCTACCGCCGCGTCGACGCGAACACGCTCGAGATCGAAGCGACGGTAGAAGACCCGACGGTGCTCACGGCTCCATGGCACGTGCCGAAGCAAACACTGAAGCTCGCGCCATTCGATACGCTGCTGTCGCTCAATTGCTCAGGCCAGGAAGCCGATGCGATGATTCAGAGCACGCTGAAAAGGACCGAAGCGACGAAGCCCTGATCTTTTCGGCGCATGCCGAGCGCGTAATTGCAGGTCCCCATGCTTAAACTGACTCTCGTTCTGCTCGGCGCCTCTGCCCTCGCCTCTGCCGCGATCCCGGAACCTATCAAGCTCGAATCCGGCCTCGTATCCGGCGCGCCTGGCAAATCCGCCACCGTCCGTGTGTTCAGGGGCATCCCCTTCGCAGCACCACCGGTTGGCGATCTGCGCTGGCGCGCTCCGCAGCCGGTCGCCAAATGGAAAGGCGTTCGCAAGACCGACGAATTCGGTCCCATCTGCATGCAGGCTGCAGGCAATGCTGCGGCGGCGAACATGAGCGAAGACTGCCTCTATCTGAATGTCTTCACTGCTGCCCGGCAGGCCGGAGAAAAGCGACCGGTGATGTTGTGGCTTCATCCTGGCGGCTACAACTCGGGCTCCGGTTCGCAGCCGGCCTACGATGGCGAAAGCTTCGCCAACAAGGGCGTCGTCATCGTCACCATCAACTATCGCCTCGGTGCGCTGGGCTTCTTTTCCCACCCCGAACTCACCAGGGAAGGCGATCATCGCTGGGCTGCCAATCAGGCTTTCATGGACCAGGCCGCCGCGCTGTCCTGGGTGAAGCGCAATATCGCGCGCTTTGGCGGCGACCCGGGCAAGGTCACGGTGTTCGGCAACTCGGCCGGTGCCACCAGCATTTCGAATCTGGTCGCTTCGCCACGCACCAGGGGACTCTTCCAGCGTGCGATTTCTGAAAGCGGAGCATGGCTGGGCCTGTCCATCAATCCCGTGCGCAAGCTGGCCGAGGCGGAAGCCGCCGGCCTGAAGACTGCCGCGGCGCTGCAGGCCACCTCACTCGCCGACCTGCGCGCCAAGCCGGCCGAAGAGATTTTGCGCGCGGCGCGCGGCAGCGGGCCGGTCATCGACGGCTATTTCCTCCCCAAAGACCCGGCCGAAATCTATGCCCGCGGCGAACAGAACAAAGTCCCGGTAATCGCCGGCTCGAACAAGGACGAAGGGACGTTCTTCCTGCAGCCGATCACCGCCGGGTCCTGGAAAGAACGCGCCGAAAGTCGCTTCGGCAAACTGGCCAGCGACTATCTGCGGCTCTATCCGGCCACCAACGACGATGTCGCCACGCAGTCTGAATACGATGCCTTCCGCGACGAGCTCGCCTGGGTGGATCGCAACTACGTCCGCCTGCAGACCAGAGCCGGCGCAAAGGGCTATCTCTACTATTTTACACACGAGCCACCCGGCCCTCCCCTGTGGCCTGCCCGCGCATCGGGCGCCACGCACGGCGGCGAAGCGCAGTTCCTGTGGAACAACCTGATCGCCAATCGCCCCTGGCGCGACCTCGACCACGAGGTAGCGAACGTCATGCAGGCCTACTGGATCAACTTCGCAAGCCGTGGGGACCCCAACGGCGTCGGCCTGCCCTTGTGGGCAAGCTATGAGGCAGGCAATAACGAGCGCGCCATGCAATTGGGCGACCGGGCTGAGCCCGCGCCGGCACCGGATGCCGCCAAACTGGCCTTCTATCAACGTTGGTATGACGAAGTCAGACAACTGCAGTGAGCTGGTCAGGCTGACCTGATACACCGCAGTACCACAGACCATTCACGTCCCATCGCAGGAGCAGGGTCGGACGGTCACCCGGATCGCGATGCATCCGGGGCTTCGAATCGGCCCCGACCGCAAGCCAGGCGCCCGCCAACCCACCCCGACGTCATCTGGCAGTGGATACGCCCCAGCAGCTTCAAGCACCATGACCACCAGCGCCGCCCGGGGTCTACATTTCGATGAACGGCACGGTGTTCCCGGCGGACAACGTGATGAAGGATCGCGGCAAAGGAGCGTTGGTTCACCGCTCCTAGTTGGAAGGAGGAGCGCCAGGGCCGAGAGTGCGGCCATCCGGCACCTTGACCCTGACCAGGCTGCCGCCGGGGCTGCCATTCCTCAGTGGATGCATCGTCAGCGTGACTTTGTCGCCGGGCTTCAACGTTGAGGGCTTCCAGCCGTTGCGCAGCATCATGCCCGGCGCACCCGACTCTATGCTCCATTCCGTTTCCACGTTCTTGTCATCCTTGACCAGGATCTGCAGCCACACATGCGGGTTCGTGAACTGCACTTCCTTGATCACGGCCTCGACGGTGACATCCTTGCCGAGATCGAACATCGCGAAGGAGTGATGCGCGTCCGCCACGGAGCAGGACAGCGCGAGTACCGCGGTGACGCTTAACGTTGATATGGATTTCATGCTCAATGTCCCTCATCCCGGGTCCGCTCGTTGTCCGCGCAGTAGTACTCCTGGACGTCGACGTCGTTCCTGCGCTCCATGTAGATGGTGCTCGAGAACGGACGCACGTAGGTCTTCGGGTCGGTCACGGTTCTCGTGAGTTCCAGGATATTGCTGTTGCCCACCAGGCGGAATCGTTCCACCAGGTGCAACTGGTCGCTGGCCGGCAGGCGCGGCACCTTCAGGCTTTCCTCTGTCGCGTTCACTCCGCCCGCGAGAAACCCATTGATCGGACGCGAGCGTCCGTTCGTGCCGATGGTGTCGACCACCAGCGTGTCGCCTTCCCAGTGGCCGATCGAATGGCCTTGCCAGCTCGGCAGCCTGTCTTCGGCGGGAGGATGACCGCGCCCGTCCATGTAGATGCGGCGCGGCACCGCAACCCACTCGTTCAGCATCACGATCTGGTTGTGGCCCTGCAGGATCTGCGTGGGAAAGAATCCGCCCACGTAAGCGGCCGGGTTCACCGGCTCGCAGGCGCCGGGTGTGGGCAGTTCGACGCCCAGCCGACCCTGCTGCCGGGACTGCTCGGCACCCCAGGCTGTGAATTCAGGGGCTGGCGCATAGGGCTTGGTCGCCCACTTCTTGTCGAAGTTCGTGCTGTTGCTGGCGATCGCGAGCCAGACGCCGAATATGTCGGGCTTCTTGCCGAGCGCTGATGCGCCGTGCGCGACTGGCAGGAGCAGGGTGATGCCGATCAGGGTCGCAATCAGCGAGAACCCCTGCGGGCGTGCTGCCGCCGTGCCGATTCCCGATATCGTCATGATCTCCCCCCGTCATGGCTCGCAATCTGGGCATAGTGCCTTATACGCGTCTAGAATCCTGCATGCGCCGGACACAAATCGTTCTCTGCACCCTTCTTCTGGGCCTCGCATGCCGCGCAGTCATCGCCGATGACAGCACCACGCTGCTGCGAATCGATCACTACATCCCCGTGGTTTCGACCGCGCCCGCCATGGCGGGGCAGACTGCGCAGCTCTATGTGCGTGAAGTGGTACTCGCCGGACCCACGCTCAGAAAGGCCAATCCGCAGGGCGTGCTGCTGTTCGTGCACGGCGCGGGAACGCCGGCGGAAGTCGCGTTCGATCCCTCCTTCAGCGACTACAGCTGGATGGCCTACCTGGCGCGCGCCGGCTTCGATGTGTTTTCGGTCGACATGACCGGCTATGGCCGTTCGACGCGTCCCACGGCAATGAACGATGCCTGCAATGTGTCGAAGGAAGCCCGGGTCCAGTTCGTGCCGCAACTGATTGCGGCCAACTGCACGCCGTCGCGCTCTCAAGCCATCACCACCATGGAATCGGACTGGCATGACATCGACGCGGTAGTGGACCACCTGCGCGCGCGGCGGCAGGTGGACAAGATCTCGCTGCTGGCGTGGTCGCAGGGTGGGCCACGCGCGGGCGGCTACGCAGCGAGGAATCCCGGCAAGGTGGCGAAGCTCGTCGTGCTCGCGCCGGCCTACAACCGCGCCGGTCCGCAGCAGGCGCCGAATCCCCTGCCAGTAATCGACGGGCCGCTCACCGTGCAGTCGCAGGCCGAGTTCAAGTCAAACTGGGACAGGCAGACGGGTTGTCCCGGGCAGTACGCGACCGAAGCAGTCCCGGCACTGTGGGCCGACTTTGTCGCATCCGATCCCGTGGGAGCGACGTGGGGCAGTGGTGTGCGCCGCGCTCCGCAGGTGCCCACGTGGGGGTTTAATCAGGCAATCGTCGCCGCGATGCAGACTCCGTTCCTGATGATCGTTGGCAGCCACGACAAGCAGGTGTTGCCCGAGCGCGTGCGCGAGCTCTACGCCGATCTCGGTGCGAAACAGAAGCTGTTCATCGAGCTGGCCTGTTCTTCGCACAATGCGATGTGGGAGCGAAATCGCGCGCTGCTGTTCAAGGCGTCGCTCGACTGGCTGCGCGACGGCAAGGTGAATGGATTGGCGTCTGGAGAGCTGAAGCTCGGTGAGTAGACGCAGAATCCACAACTTGCGGTGCTCGAAGCGTCGCGGCTGGAACGACGGCACGGCTCGGAAGATGCTCGCCAGGCTTATTTCGGCTCACGCGCTTGCGATGTGATGCCCTGTTTCAGCAGGCCTTCCCAGCGAGTGATGTTCTCTTTGCTGCCGCTGCAGCCGCCATCAGCCGGGCTCAGGTAGTTGCCGTCGGTAAGCTTGGCCCACCCGATGGCGCCGCCTGGCCGACCGTCACGCAACGGGCAGTACATGAACGTGATTTTTGCGCCGGGCTTGAACGTGTCGCCCGTGATGCCGCGTTGAATGAGGCCCGTCGGTGAGGAGCTTTCGAAGCTCCACAGCGTATCGGTACCGTCCGGGTTCCTGATGTTCAAATAGAGCCAGGAGTGCGGATTGTTGAACGCCCAGCGAACGATGGTTCCGGACTTCACAATCTCGGTATTGCGATCGAACATCGCGAACGAGTGGTGCGCCTCAGCTGAGACCGCAACTATCAGAGAGATCGCGACTGTCGCCGACAACAGGTGAAAACGAATGTTCATCTTCAGAACTCCTCTTATTTCGAATTGGGAGTGAGCGTCGTGTTGTAGATCGGGTCACGCGTCTGGCCGGGAAGCTCCGGGAACATCGTCGCACCGCGGGCGTCGTTGAACCCTTTCTCGCCGGGCAAGTGAAAATTCGTCACGCCCTTCTCGTCGAGATAGGCGTTGGTACTCTGCTCGCACTCCCAGTGGTTGATCCGGTAGTCGGCCTTCTCGAGGTCGGTCGCGCGGCGAAACGCGTAGACGACATGCACCGGCTTCACGAACGCAAACTTGTCATAGAACGTGGCCTGCACTTCGATACGCTCGACGTTGTCTGGGTGCTTCGTGAGCCGCCAGATCTCCACGCTCTCGAATTGGTTGCTCGTCATCGGCGACCAGCGCGTGAAGTCTGCCGGGTAAAGAAATTTCGAGTTCACCACGAGCTTGTCGCCATCCCAGAAACCGATCGTGTCGCCGTACCATGAGTGCGTGCCATATAGATTGCTGTGCTGCTTGCCGATCAGCACACGGCGGATCGACGGACCGAAGTCGTTGATGAGATAAGATTCCGTCGGCAGGTTGATGAACTCGTGCGTGTAGGGTTCGAGCAAGAAGCGTGGCATGCCGGGCGGCTCGCAGTGCGCCAGGCGGTCGTAGCGAACCTCGCCTTCCTCCACCTGCTGGCGCCAGCGTTCCTTGTAGGCCTTCTCATAGGCGGGCGTGAGCACGCCTTCGCGCACTTTACCCTCGAGACCACCGGGACCGTCGATGAAGGCCTCAAGGTGTGTGTTACCCGCCGTGTTCCAGAGTCCGTCCCAGCGTGGCACCGACGCAAGCGTGTGCCGAGTGCCACCCTTTGCCGTCGCGAGCAGGTATTCGTAGTGCTCTTCCGACGTCGCGAATTCTCTGGGCGGCTTCTCGGCTTTAAGCGGCGGTCCATATCCGCCGCCGAAAATCCCGCGCTGCGCGAGTGCAGTCGGCGATGCCATTGCCAGCGTGAGCGCACCGATTCCGAGCCATGCCAGACACTTGACCGATCTCATGAAGTTTCCCCCGAGGTCAAAGCGACGCGACGATTACTACCTTTTGGATAGTAGTTTCAAACCACCCCTGCACCATTCGAGATCTCATTTCTGCCCGAAGCGACGCGTACGCGGGATCGCGCTCCAACATGACCCGGGTTACCGCATGCGCGTCATTGACCGCGCTGAAACCGGCGCGCACGTGTGCGCCGGCAAGGTCATTGCCCACGCCTTCCAGAAGAACGCCGCAACGGCATCCGGCAAGGTTGCCAACTCCTGATCGGCGAGCCGCACGAGAGTGCGCCAATCGGCCCGGGCGGCCTCGTGGTTCCCAGCCAGCTGTCGTGTTCCGCTGCATGAAACAAGTTCGCATGGACGCGATGCTCAAGGGTCTTTGCCGGCCCTCATGGCTCCCCAGCGCCACCGCGGCGCTGAAGCCCATCTGTCGCAGCGTGTAAGTCGCGAGCGTCGAGACGCGGCCGAACTCGCAGCAGACGATGATGCGACGGGTGGGATCGGTGAGCTCCTGGTTGACGCGCAGTTCCAGCTGGCCCCGGGGCAGCAGTTGTGCTCCGGGAACGTGACCCTCTTCGTAAGCATCCCGCTCGCGCACATCGAGAATCGTCACATCGCTCCTGCCTGGGCCGACAACGGCCTGCAGCTCTGCGAGTGACATGAACGGCACTGCCGCAGCGGCTTCCGACAGCATCTGCGCCACCGTCTTGCCGCCGCTCATGTTGGTGCGCAACGCTTCGGTGACATGCGTGGGCATCGTGATCTTGAGGTTGTTCATCATCTCGACGAACAGGTGGCGAACACGCACCTGCAAGCGTGGATTTGCGGCCAGTTCGTCGCCGAT